>DASVWB010000369.1:0-3153 GCA_036389815.1 Pyrinomonadaceae bacterium
CCGCCGCGCCCGCCGAGCGCGTCGCGTCGGTAAGCCCTCAAGACTGAAGCGGCCGCCGCCGCGGCCCGGCTCACCTGACGCGCTTGAAGACGTAGTCCGTCCGCACCTGCCCGGGGCCGACGCTGCCCGCGCGGGTCTCCACCAGCTCCCAGCCCTCGGCCCCGAGCTTATTCAGGTCGGCCTCGCCGAGTGACGGGCTCATCGGGTTCACGCCGTACTGAATGACGACCTTGTACTCCCAGGTCTTCCTCGCCGGCGTCTGCGCCTTGCCGCCCCAGTCGACCAGAGACAGCGCCGCCGCCATCACCAGACCGAGCACCCACAGCCACCTGTGTCTCATACGATCCCTCCTCGCCTGACGAGCACCGAACGAACCGCACGCGCGAGGGGGCGGCGAGTCGCCGCGCCCCCCTCGCGCAGCCACCTCAGGCCGCGACCGGCTCGCCGGCCTGCTCGACGCTGCGGCCCGAGCCCTTCCACTCCTCCAGCCCGCCCTCGTAGGCGCGCACGTTCGTGTAGCCGAGCGCCCGGAGCTTCTCGGCGGCCAGCCGGCTCTGCGGGCACTCCGGGCCGGCGCAGTAGACGACCACCTCCGCGTCCCCCGCGAGGCCGGCGGCGTGCGCCTCGCGCCCGACCCGGTCGAGCGGCACGCGGCGCGAGCCCGGAATCATCTCGCCGTGGAAGTACTCGTCCGTCAAAACGTTCCAGAACTCGAGCCCCGCGCCCGCGCGCAGCCGCCCCTCCAACTCCTCGGTCGTGATCGTCCTCACCTCAGCCATCTCCACACCTCCTCAGCGCGTAGCGCTTGCTACGATAGTCCTTATAAGGGCTATCCGGTTAAATTTTTTAGGCCGCCTTCTCGCGCGCCTCCTCCAGCAGCCGGATCAGCGTCCGGAGCTTGCGCTCGCCCAGGTGGCCCAGCAGGTCGGCGGTCAGCTTCAGGACGGGGCGGTCAATCTCCTTCACCAGCCCGAGCCCTTCCTGCGTGATGCGGGCGGTGATGACGCGGCGATCCTTCTCCTGCCTCTCGCGCCTCACAAGCCCCCGCGCCTCCAGCCGGTCGAGCAGCTTGGTCACGTCCGGGTCGCGCGTGATCATGCGCTCGCCGATCTCCCGGCAGATGAGCCCCTCCGGCTCCGCGCCCCGGAGTATGCGCAGGACGTTGTACTGCGCCTGCGTGACCTCGAAGGGCTTCAGGAACTCTGCCTCCCGCCACAGGAACGCCTCGGCCGTCAGCAGGATGCTGACGAACGCCTCGTCCTCCGGCGTCTCGAAGGGCTTCGTCTGCTTGATCTCGTCGGCCAGCTTCCCCATGACGGCCGAATAATATCCTTATAAGGACTATCTGTCAAGCACTTTTTTCAAGGGCACGGCGCATTCGTTCGCCCGCTGAATACTCCCTCCACTCTGTTCAGAGTTGGGCGTGGCTCTCCCGTACCTTTTTCAGTAGGGGCAATGATTCGAAGCCTGCGGCTGGCTGGGATGTGTGACAGGCGTAAGTCGGAAGCGGGCGGCGCGGCCTTACCGCCCACCCCCTTCGCGCCGGGGTGGGATGCGCCGACGATACTACGTCCGCGGTATTTAAGCCACTCGCCCGCCCCCGGTGGACGGGACGCGGCGATTCGGGTATAGTCTCGGCAACCGGGCATGCGGTTAATCCAAATGCCCAGTGGTTTGCTGGGGTGAGGACAGTGAGCCACATAGAACAGGCGCGAGGCCCCCAAGGCCGACGCGCCTGTTCGCTTTTATGCTGTCACCCCCACACGCCGGAAGAGCCGCCCATGATGCAGGAGGAGTTCGAAGAACTCACGGACGAGGCGCTCGCAGGCATCACTGCCCGGCAGAATTAAAATTTATATCCGCCGGACACTTCAGAGACGGCCCCACCCGCAATCGTACCGGGCGAGGCCGCCGCCGGGAGGCGCTCCGCGCGTAAAGCCTTAAAGGCCGCAGGTTACTGAACAGGGGCGGTTAGGAATTACAGAACTATTACAAACGGCCCGCGCGTTAGCTGCTACGCTCTCCACATCCCCCGCGTCGAAATGTAAGGCAGGTTTATAAAGGGGGCTTACTTTGGGCACAGAGGCAGGGATGAGAGAAAAAGCAGAGGTCATGCAGAGGCGCACGGGCATCAACTGGGCGACTTCGAGTGCGATGGTCGTCTTCCACGTCGGCGCGGTCGCGGCGCTCTTCACCTTCAGTTGGCAGGCGCTGGCCCTGTCCCTCGTGCTGTGGTGGGTCTCGGGGAGCCTCGGCATCGGCATGGGCTTCCACCGCCTGCTGACGCACCGCGGCTTCAAGACGCCGAAGTGGGTCGAATACTTTCTGACCTTCTGCGGGACGCTCACGCTCGAAGGCGGCGCCATCGACTGGGTCGTGACGCACCGCATACACCACGCGCACACGGACGCGCCCGGCGACCCGCACACGCCCCGCGACGGGACGTGGTGGGCGCACATGGGGTGGATTCTGAGGGGGACGGCGCAGCAGCACGGCGAGGAGGTGATGTGGCGCTACGCGCCCGACATGATGCGCGACCGCTTCCACGTCTGGCTCAACGACTACTTCTGGCTGCCGCAGGTCGTGCTGGGTCTGACGCTTTTGGCCGTGGGCGGGCTGCCGCTGGTGCTGTGGGCGGTCTTCCTGCGCGTGACCGTGGGGCTGCACGCGACGTGGCTGGTCAACTCGGCGACGCACATGTGGGGCTCGCGGCGGTTCCAGACGGCGGACGACTCGACGAACCTCTGGTGGGTGGCGCTGCTGACCTTCGGCGAGGGCTGGCACAACAACCACCACGCGCACCCGACGGCCGCGCGCCACGGCCTCGCCTGGTACGAGGTGGACGTGAACTGGTGGGGCATCCGCGCGCTGCAAGCCCTCGGGCTCGCCAAAGACATCAAGCTCGTCGGCCGCGCCGGTTCGCGCACGCGGCAGGAGCCCCAGCCGCTCAAGCGGGCCGCTTAAGAAGTAGACAGTAGTCAGTAGACAGTAGACAGTAGGGCTCCGCCTTACCAGTGCCGACGTTGACACCCGAACGATTCGTTACTAACGGTATTTCTACTGTCTACTGTCTACTGTCTACTGTCTACTGCCTACTGCCTACCCCCTCCCTGCCGCCCGCTCCCCTCCGTCCTTTCCCTTCCCCGCCCCGGC
>DASVWB010000370.1:0-2561 GCA_036389815.1 Pyrinomonadaceae bacterium
AATCGTCGAGCCGAACTCGCCGATGGCGCGCGCGAAGGTGAGGAGCGCGCCGGTCACGACCGCCCCGCGCAGGGAGGGCAGCGTCACGTGCCAGAAGGTCTGCCAGCGCGTCGCGCCGACGGTGGCCGAGGCTTCTTCGAGCGACCTGTCCATCGTCTCGAAGACCGACATCAGCACGCCGAAGGCGAGCGGGAAGGTGACGAAGATGTTGGCGAGGATGATGGCGTAGGGCGTGAACATGATCTGGTGCTCCTCGGAGATGAAGCGCCCGATCATGCCGTACTTGCCCCACAGCAGGAGCAGCGCGAAGCCGGCCACGGCCGTCGGGATGGCCGTGGGGAGCGAGATGGTGACGATGATGGCCGTCCGCCCGAAGAAGACGTAGCGCGAGAGCACGTAGGCGGCGAAGAGCCCGAAGACGACGTTGAAGGCGGTCGCCCAGAAGCTCGTCACCAGCGAGAGCTTGAGCGCGAAGACCGCGTCCGGCGCGGTCAGCGCCGCCCAGAACCGCCCGAGCCCCTGGCTCGTCCCGAAGATGAAGATCGACGCCAGCGGCAAAAGCACCAGCGGCAGCATCAACAGGATGACCATGCCGAGGCTGAAGGGCTTCGTGAAGTCCACGCCCCGCACGTGCCGCATCGTCGAGATTGCAGTGCTCATAAGATTTAGTCCGGAGTCCGGAGTCCGGAGTCCGGACTATTTCTTCTTCACCTGGTTGCGCCAGACGCCGTCGATGATTTCGGGGTAGGCGCGCTGCCAGCCGCCGAAGAGGTCGCCGACGGTGAAGGGCAGCTCGACGCGCGCGAACTCCGTGTTCGCGTCGTTGAAAGACTCGTTGGTGACGGAGCGGAAGTGGTATTTGACGAACGCCTGCTGCGCCTCGTCGCCGCGGAGGTATTCGAGCAGCGCCTCCATCAGCGGGCGCTCCTCCGGGGTGACGTTCTGGTCGATGAGGACGGCCGGGTGCTCGCTGAAGATGGTCGAGCGCGGGACGACGATCTCGAAGGGCGCGCCCGCCTGCCTCATCATCAGCCCTTCGAGTTCGTAGGTGACGAGCGCGTCGCCGTAGCCGGTCTCGAACTGCGTGCGCGCCTCGCGCGCCGAGCCCGGCGTGGAGATGACGTTGCGCCAGACCGACCGCAGCAGGTTGAGCGCGCGCGCCGGGTCGGGCGCGCCCGCGTCGGCCTGCGACCTCTTCAGCTCCGAGCCGTAGATGGCGAGTATGGACCACTGCGCGCCGCCCGAGCCGTCCGGGTCTGGGTGGATGACGCGGACGCCGGGGCGCCCGAGGTCCGCGAAGTCGCGGATGCCCTTCGGGTTCCCCTTGCGGACGAGGATGACGAAGGGCGTCTTGTTGACGACGCCGCCGAAGGGCTTCGTCTTCCAGTCGCCGCCGACCAGACCCTTCTGCGCCAGCCGGTCAACGTCGCGCTCGATGGAGAAGACGCCGAGGTCTGCGCCGACGCCCTGTAGTATCTGGTTCGTGATGGTCTCGGAGCCGGCGTAGGAGGTCGTGAAGTTCACGTCCTCGCCGTGCTCCTGCTTCCACTTCGCGGCGAAGCCCGGGAGCACGGCCTTGTCCATGACCTCCTTCGTCACGGAGAAGGCGTAGAGCGTGACGGCGCGCGCCCCCCCTGCGCGCGGCCGTCGGCGACTTCGGCAGGCACGCGCCCAGCAGCAGCAGCGCGAGCGCGACGAGCGCGCAGGCGGCGCGCGCCGGGTATAGACTTCCCCTCACGGTGTCTCTCGTCATCAAAACCCCCGCCGAACGCCCCCGCGGGCCCGAACCTTTTCTGACTTTAAAATTTGCGCATCTATAGCACACCCGGCCGCCTTTGCGGAAGCCTCCGCGGCGCGGCGCGCCCCCGGCGCTGGCCGACCGGGAGAGTTCTGTGCGATGCTACGGGGCGCGGGCGGCCCTTCTGAAGCGGCCCCCGAGTCTGAGCCTCCGGAGAGTCTGGATATGAAGAGAAGATTCCTACCCGCCGCCGCGCTGGCGCTCGCCGCCGCGGCCGCCGCGCTCCTCGGCGCGTGCAAGGCCACGGACACGGCCGGCAACATGAGCGCCGCCACCGCGCCCGCCAAGGCCGCGAAGCCCGCCGCCACGGGGACGACCCAGGTGGACGCCGACGGCGCGCGCCGCGTCACGGCGGCCGAACTACAGAAGATGGTCGAAGGGGGGCGCGTGGCCATTTACGACACGCGCGCCAAGGCCGTCTACGAGCAGGAGCACATCAAGGGCGCGCTCTCGATGCCTTCGGGCGAGGTGGGCGACCGGGCGGGCGAACTGCCGCGCGACAAGACGCTCGTCTTCTACTGCACCTGACCGGCCGAACACACGAGCGCCGGGGCGGTGCTCACGCTCAAGTCGAAAGGCATCGAAGACGCCGCCGCCCTCCTCGGCGGCCTGAACGCCTGGAAGGAAGCCGGCCTCCCCACGGAAGGCGCCGGGGTGAAGTAGGCAGTAGGCAGTTGGCAGTAGGCAGTAAGCAGTTGAAGACAAGGCCCTTTATAAACAGGGCGGAATAAAAGGAACGGGGCGGCGAGATTCTCAACTCGCC
>DASVWB010000371.1:0-11170 GCA_036389815.1 Pyrinomonadaceae bacterium
GCGACCCTGCGGAAGGTCGCCGCGCTTCATTATTTACCGTAGCCGGGGGCGGCGGGGCCGGCCCGGCGTGAGGCGGGCGCGCGAATTAATCCCCGCGTGATACAAACGCCCCCCGTTTCTGCTATAACAACAGCCAAAGCCTTTGTGAGAGCGGCCCTCGCCCGCCGAAGAAGCCCCCAGCCGGTTTCGTCCGATGGAGTCTGGCAAGAGAGTCGGCAGTTACGTCATCGAGGAGCCCGTCGGCCGCGGCGGGATGGGTGTCGTCTACCGCGGGCGGCACGAGAAGCTGCCGCGCGTCGTCGCCGTCAAGTCCATCAACCCGCGCGGCACGCACGACCTCCGCCGCCTGCGCCACCGCTTCGAGCGCGAGGCGTACGTCCAGGCGCAGCTCGACCACCCGGGCGTCGTCAAAATCTACGACTACATCGTCTCCGAGCAGACCTACTTCATCGTCATGGAGTACGTCGATGGGCGCTCGCTCGCGCAGTGCATCGCGGAGCACCCGGGCGGGCTCGGGCTGGAGCGCGCGCTCGACCTCTTCGAGCAGATACTCGAAGCCGTCTCCTACGCGCACAGCTTCGTCTACCGCGACGAGTCGGGGACGACGCACCAGGGCATCGTCCACCGCGACCTCAAGCCGCCGAACATCATGGTCACGGACGGCGACCGCATCAAGGTCACGGACTTCGGCATCGTCAAGCTGGTCGGGGCCTCGGCCACAGACACGTCGAAGATAGCCTACGGCTCGCCGCGCTACGTCTCGCCCGAGCAGGCGGCGGGCGAGCACCTCGACCAGCGCTCGGACATCTACTCGCTCGGCGTCATCCTCTACGAGATGCTGACGGGCGAGCCGCCCTTCGGCGGGCGCGCGGGCGCGAAGGAGGCGTGGCCGCGCACCGAAATCCTGCGCGCGCACCGCGAGCAGCCGCCGCGGCCGCCCTCGGAGCTGAACGCGGAGGTGCCGGCCGCGGTCGAGCGCGTCGCCATGCGCGCCCTTGAGAAGAAGCCCGAGCGCCGCTTCGCCTCGGCGGCCGACTTCCTGCGCGCCGTGCGCAAGGCGCGCGGGCGCGAGTCGGCCGAAGCCGCGCCCGGCCACACGAGCGTCCCGCCCCGCGCGCCCGCGAAGAGCACGGGCGGGCTCGGCGAGCCGACCGAAGAGCTTTCCGGCGACCCGTACCACACGCAGCCCATCGCGGCCGAGGCGTCCGGCGAGAGCGGGGCGTGCCGCGCCTGCGGGGCCGGGGTGTCGGAGTGGGACGCGGCCTGCGCCGCGTGCGGGCACGACCTCACGGCCTCGCCCGCGACGGCCGCGCTCGCGCGCCAGGAGGCGACGCAGCGCACGCGCGGACAGGGTTTGAAGCTCTTCGGCGTCTCGGTCGCGCTGCTCGTGCTGCTCGCCTCGCTCGTCTACCTCGTGAGCAGCTTCGACCTGCCGGGCGCGAAGGACGAGGCGGCGGCGACGCCCACGCCCGCGCCCACGCCCGCCCCGACGCCGGCCGCGCCGCTCGCGCCCCCGCCCGGCAACGTCGCCGCGCTCAGGCCCGCCGTCAAGGTGGACTCGTCCTTCGACGGGTATCACACGGGGCCGCTGACGGACGGCGTGACCGACGTGCGCGAGATAGCCGCGAAGCGCTACAACCAGGGCAACTGGGTCTCGGCCGAGAGCCCTGAGCCGCACTGGATAGAGCTCGACTTCCGCCGCCCCGCGCGCCTCACGGCCGTCTACGTCTACTGGGGCTTCGACAAAGACCGCTACATGCCTTCGCGCCGCGTCGAGCTACAGGCGCAGGACGGCGGGGGCGGCTGGCGCACCGTGGCGACGCTCGAACCGGGCGGCAACTTCGACCGCACGGCCTTCGAGTTCCAGCCCTTCGTCGCCGAGCGCGTGCGCCTCTTCCAGGCGGCGCAGGCCGGGCCGCAGAACCGCCCCTTCGTGATGTGGGTGCGCGAGGTGCAGGCGTTCGGCGCGCCGGCCGCCGCCGAGTGAGGGGAAACACGCGAGGCCGCGGCGTCGTAAACTCTGCGTGGGGCCGGACGAAAGAGTACGGAGGGCTTCTGACATGTCAGAGTACATCGTGTTGACCGGCACGAGCGGCAGCGAGCACACGACGCGCCGCGTCCTGACGGGCGAGGCCGAGGCCGTGCGCGCCCGCCTCGTCTACGCGCTCGAAAGCCTCGGCTACACGGTCTTCAGCGACAGCCCCCTCCAGGCGCGGCGCGCGCGGCGCAAGGACATCTTCCGCGCGGACTTCACAGACCACGGGCGGCGGCTCGGCGTCGGGCTGCGGCAGGTCGGCGCGGCGGCGACGCAGGCCACCTTCGACTTCGTCGTCACGCACGGCGGCTGCATGACGAGGGGCGACCTCCAGACGCTTGAGCGCGAGGCGGACGCCGTCGTGGCGCTGGCGTCGGCGCAGCCCGAGGCGGCCCTCTGCCGCGCGTGCGGGACGGAGCAGGGCGAGGGCGGGCGCTTCTGCCGGCTGTGCGGCGCGCCCAGCGCGGCGGGCGCGCCGGCCGAGGTCGAGGTGCTGCGCCTGACGGCGGGCTCGCGCGCGGGGTTGCAAGAGGTGGCCTGCGGCCTCCTCCTCATCCTGCTCTCCGCCGCCGCGACCGCCCCCCTGATGCTCTGGGGCAAGCCGAAGGCGGCCAACGCCGGGCTGATACTGCTCGTCGTCGGCGAGGTCATCGGCTGGGTGTCGGCGCTCTACGGCCTGCTGCGCATCCACCGCACGCTGAACTTCAGGCCGGAGGCGCAGACTCACCACGCGGCCCCGGACGCGGCCGACGCCGGCCGCCTGCCGCACGCCGAGGCGCACACGCTCCCGCACGCCACGGTCACGGAAGGGACGACCGAACTGCTCGGCGCCGCCCCGCGCGTGCGCGAGAAAGTCCCCCTGCGCCGCGAGCGCAGCGACACCAGCCCCATAAGCTGAGCGCCCGGAGGTTGAAACCGCAGATTTGAAATCTGAAATCTGAAATCTAAAATTCTTATTGCCCCGCCCGTCGGTTATCATTCGCCCGTCATGCTCACCGCAGAGATCATCGCCGTCGGCTCCGAGCTGCTGACGCCCTTCCGCACCGACACGAACAGCCTGTGGCTGACCGACCGGCTCAACGCGGCCGGCATCGAGGTCAGGCTCAAGACCATCGTCGGCGACGACGACGCGCGCCTCGAAGAGACCGTCCGCGACGCCGTCAAGCGCTCGGGCGTCGTCGTCCTCACGGGCGGCCTGGGGCCGACCGAGGACGACATCACGCGCAAGATCGCGGCGCGCGCGCTCGGCCGCCGCCTCCTGCTCGACGAGCAGGTGCTCGAAGAGATCAGGGCGAAGTTCATGCGCTGGGGGCGGAAGATGCCCGAGATCAACTCGCGGCAGGCGATGGTCATGGAGGGCGCGGAAGTCCTGCCGAACCCGAACGGGTCGGCCCCGGGCATGTACCTCGAACACGACGGGCGCGTCGTCGTGCTGCTGCCCGGCCCGCCGCGCGAGATGAAGCCGATGTTCGACGGGCGCGTCATGCCGCGCCTCCTGGAGCGCGCGGGCGGCCTGCGCGTCGTCCGCCGCGTGCTGCGCGTGGCGGGGCTCGGCGAGTCGGCCGTGGACGAGCGCATCGCGCCCGTCTACACGCAGTACAAGAACCCGCAGACGACCATCCTCTTCAACAACTCCGAGATAGAGATTCACCTGACGGCGCAGGCGAAGTCCGAGGCCGAGGCCGAGCTGCTCTTAGACGGGCTGGCCGGGCAGATAGAGGAGCGGCTCGGGGATTCCATCTTCGCCTTCCGCGGCGAGAAGATGGAGGAGGTCGTGGGGCTGCGGCTCGCCGTCGGCGGCTTCACGCTCGCCACGGCCGAGAGCTGCACGGGGGGGTTGGTCGCGCACAGGCTGACGGAGGTGCCCGGCTCCTCGACCTACTTCATGGAGGGCGTCGTCACCTACTCGAACGAGGCGAAGACGCGGCTGCTCGGGGTCCCGCCCGAACTCGTCGAGGAGCACGGCGCGGTCAGCGCCGAGGTGGCCGAGGCGATGGCCGCCGGCGTGAAGCGGCGCGCCGGCACCGACTTCGGGCTCTCCGTCACGGGGATAGCCGGCCCGGGCGGCGGGACGGATGAGAAGCCTGTCGGGCTCGTCTACGTCGCGCTCGCCGACGACGCGCACACGGAGCACAGGCGCCTGATGCTGCCGGGCGACCGCCACCTCATACGCTGGCGCTCCTCGCAGTTCGCCCTCGACCTCCTGCGCAGGCGTCTGATTTAAGAAACGCCTGCCGCCCGATTTACGTAAGAGGCGGGAGACGACCGGAGGAGGCCGCGATGTTCTGTCCACAGTGCGGGAATAAGCAGAGTGACGAGCTTCGGTTCTGCAACCTGTGCGGGGCTAACCTGCTCGCGGTGCGCCGCGCGGTGCGCTCGCGCGACGCGGGCGAGAAAGTGGACTGGAACAGGCTCAAGGCCGCGGAGATGCTCTCGGAGGCGGAGCGCGAGCAGCGCCTCGCAGACTACGAGCACGAGCGCGGCATGACCTACGAGCTGCGGCGCTACAACGAGATTAAGGGGGGCGTCATCACCTCCTGCGTCGGCCTCGGCCTCATGCTCTTCCTCTATGTCATGGGCATGGCCCTCTTCCGCAGCGGCCAGAACCCTTCGGGCGACGCCGAAATCCTCCGCAGCGTCTGGGTGGTCGGCGTCATCCCCTTCATGGTCGGCGTCGCGCTCATCATCAACGGCCTCTTCGTGAGCCGCAAGATAGTCGAGCTGGCCAAGCGCGAGCGCGAACACGCGCAGGACGCGCTCCCGCGCGACGCCGAGCAGCCCGCCCTCAAGTCGGCCGACACCTCCGAGTTCATCACCCCCGGCTTCAGCGTCACCGAGGGGACGACGAAGCACCTCGGCAGTAGGAGGGGGGAGTAGACAGTAGACAGTAGACAGTAGACAGTAGGAAAACCAGAGGCGGCGCGCCCCGGCTTATGCTGAGGACGCGCCGCCCGTTTCTTACCTACTGTCTACTGTCTACTGTCTACTGTCTACTGTCTACCCCCTACTGTCTCCCCTCCGGCCGGAGCACCGGCGGGGCGGGCGCTTCGGGGCGTTTGGGCGGGTTGCGGCGCAGCTCTTCCAGAAGGTACTGGACGGCCGCTTCGAGCGAGGGGTCTTCGCCGCGCGCGGTCGCTTCTGGACGGTCGACGACCTCCACGTCCGGGTCCACGCCCGTGCCCTCGACGGCCCAGCGCCCCGCGAGGTCGAGGAAGCGGAAGGAGGGCGTCGAGAGGCTGCCGCCGTCGGCGAGCGAGGGGTTGCCGGAGAGGCCGATGAGGCCGCCCCAGGTCGTCGTGCCGAAGATGCGCCCGAGGTTGCGCTCGCGGAAGTAGTAGGGCAGCGCGTCGCCGCCCGAGCCGGCGTAGCCGTTGACGAGCATCGCCTTCGGGCCGGCGTGCGCGTAGGCGGGCGTCGACGTGAGCCCGATGCCGCGGCGCGACCAGTAGCTCAAAGGCCGGCGCTCCAGCAGCTCGATCATGCGGTCGGGGATGAAGCCGCCGCCGTTGTAGCGGTCGTCGATGATGAGGGCGTCCTTGCCCGCCTGCGGGTAGAAGCCCTTGAACAGTTCGCGGTTGCCCTCGACGGCCGTGTTCGGCGCGTGGATGTAGCCGACGCGCCCGCCCGAGAGCCTGTCCACCAGCGCGCGGCGCGACTGCACCCAGTCGAGGTAGCGCAGGTTCGACTCGCTCTTGACGGGGCGCACGCGCTCCTCGCGCGAGCCGGCCGTGTCGGCCCGGTCGTTCAAAGTCAGGGTGACGGCGCGCGCGGCCTTGCCTTCGAGCAGCTCGTAGAAGTTCTTCACGCCGCGCGTCGTGCGGCCGTCAACCGCGAGGATGAGGTCGCCGGCCTTGGCCTTCACGCCGGGCTCGGTGAGCGGCGAGCGGAAGGACTCCTGCCAGTTCTCGCCGGGGAAGATTTTCGTGATGCGGAAGTAGCCGGAGGCGTCGGGTACTATCTCGGCCCCGAGCAGCCCGCCCTCCTCCCGCTTGACGGCCGGCGGGTCGCCCCCGCGCTCGGCGTAGATGTGGCCGGCCATCAGCTCGCTCCCCATCTCGGTGAGCAGGAAGGTGAAGTCCTCGCGGTTGGCGACGTAGGGGACGAGCGCGCCGTACTTGTCGCGCACCGCGCGCCAGTCCACGCCGTGCATGTTCGGGTCGTAGAACCAGTCGCGCATCGTGCGCCAGGCGTCCGTGTACTCCTCGGCCCACTCGGCCTTCGGGTCGAGCTTCATCGTCATGCCTTCGAGCCTGAGCAGGCCGGCGTCCGGCTTCTGCCCCGGCGCGACGGGCGCCGTGCCGTAGTTGTCGCGCGCCTGGAAGACGATGTGCTTGAGGTCGGCCGAGAGGTCGTAGTCCTGTATGCCCTCGATGATCGGCTGCTCGGCCTTGGCGTCGATGTTGTAGAGCGAGAGGCGGCCGGGCCCCGAGAGGTAAAGCACGCCCTCGTTCGTCGCGGAGAGGCGGCGGTAGTTGGCGTTAGGGGCGGGGATGGCGCGGACGCGGCTCTCGAAGCCGGCGAAGTCTATGCGGACGCTGACGCCCGAGGGCTGTGCGCCCTTCGTCTCGTCGGGCCTGGCCGCGGCCTGCGTCGCGTTGGTCGCGCCCGCCTGCGCCGGGGTGGCGTCGGGCTGCGGCGTGGGCGCCGGCTGCGGCGGCTGCTGCCCCGGCCCGCCGGGGCCCTGCGGCTTGCCGCCCTGCGCGGGCGGCTGCTGCGCGGGGTTGGGCGGGGGCGTGAGCGGGCGCTCGGCGGTCTTTACTCGCTCCTCGTCGCTCGCGGGGAGGAAGAGCGCGGGGCCGTCCGCAGAGAGCAGGCCGACGTAGACGCGCGTCGGGTTGGTGTAGATGTAGTTGAACTCGAAGCCGCTGAAGGTGAGGTTGAAGTCGCGGTTCGAGAGGAAGTAGAGGTAGCGCCCCTTCGGGTCGAAGACGGGCTCGGTGTCGCTCGTCATCCCGCCGGTGAGTTTCTGCGTCTTGCCCGCGGCGAGCGAGTAGACCCAGATTTCCGACATCTGGTTGTCGCCGAGCTTCGAGTAGGCTATCCAGCGCGAGTCGGGCGCCCAGTTGTAGGTGGTGATGTCGCTGCGAGTGCCGCGGTCGACGTCGGTCGTGCGCCCCGTCGCCACGTCCACGTAACGCAGGCGCTGCCGCTTGTCGCCGTAGGCTATCGAGCGCGAGTCGGGCGACCAGACGGGCGGGTAGCGCCACACGTCGCCGTCCGAGGTCACGCGCCGCTCCGCTCCCGTGCCGTCCGAGGGGCGGACGTACACCTCGTACTCGCCCGTGCGGTCGGAGAGGTACGCGACCCAGCGGCCGTCGGGCGACCAGGCGGGCGTCATCTCGCGCACGCCCTGCGAGTCGGTGAGGTTGCGCACCTCGCCCTCCTTCGCGGGCGCCGTGTAGATGTCGCCCCGCGCGCCGAAGAGTGCGCGCGCGCCCGTGGGTGAGATGGAGTAAGTCTCGACGTTATCCTTCACGTTGACGAAGTGCGGCACGGTCTCTGGGAAGTCGCCGTAGACCTTGATGGGCACGCGCTCCTCTTTGCCGGAGCGCGCGTCGAGGCGGTAGACGTAGCCGCCGGCCTCGTAGACGAGCGCGTCGCCGCTGCCCGAGGGCCAGAGCACGTCGTAGTCGGTGTGGCTCGTGACCTTGCGGGTCTTCTTCGTCCGCGTGTCGTAGGCGAAGACGTTCATCGTCCAGTCGCGGTCGGAGATGTAGTAGACGGTGTCGCCGAGCCAGACGGGCAGCATGTCCTGCGCGCGCGTGTCGGTTATCTGCTCGGCGGTGTTGGCGCGCAGGTCGTAAATCCACACGTCGGGCGACTGGCCGCCGCGGTAGCGCTTCCAGCCTCGGAACTCGTTCGAGATGGGCGTAAACGCCACGCGCGAGCCGTCGGGCGAGTAGGAGACGCCGCCGGCCTCCGTGATGGCGAGCGGCGTCTCGGTGCCGCCCTCGACGGGGACGAGGTAGGGGCGCCCCAGGCGGTCGCTCTGCGCGACGCGGTGCGCGCGGAAGACGACGTTCCGGCCGTCGGGCGTCCAGCCCAGGATGCGGTTGTCGTAGCCGGCGCGCGGCGGCTGCGTGCCCACGTCGTTGTAGAAGGTGAGCTGGCGCGGCTCGCCGCCCTCGGCCGGGATGACGAAGACCTGGCGGGTGCCGCCGTACTGTCCGGAGAAGGCTATCCAGCGGCCGTCGGGCGAGAACTTCGGGAAGAGTTCGAGCCCCGGGTGCGAGGTCAGCCGCCGGGCGGTGCCGCCCGCGGCCGGCACCGTCCAGATGTCGCCCGCGTAGACGAAGGCTATCGTGTCGCCGTGGATGTCGGGGTAGCGCAGCAGGCGCGCGAGCCCGTCGCCGCGCACGCCCTGCGCCGCCGCCGTCAGGCAGAGCAGCAAGAGGGCCGCCAGTAAGAGAGACCTGAACATTCGACTGACTCCTTTAGTCGGAATGAAGTTCGACGCCGCGGAGAGCGAACTAGTGTTTGAATTCTTCGGCGTGGAGTTACGGCTCATTATACTATAACGGTCACTACCACACGCGTTAGCGGGCGGAGTGTACTTAAGAGGCGCGCGGCCGTACCCCGGCGGCCCGCCCGCCACCGCGGGCGGTACTGACCCGGCCCCGCACGCGCCAATCTTCGGCTGACCGCGCGGCCGCGCATCTGTTAAAGTAGCTGCATCCCCAAAAGAAGCGTTCGCGGAGGTGTTGTCTTGAGAATCCTTTTGGCCCTCGCCGTCGCCGGGCTCGCGGCCTCGAACATGCTGGCGCAGACCTCTTCGCGCAGGGCGGGGGCGGGCGGCGGCGGGCTGCCCGCCGGCTACTGGCCCTCGGAGCGGAGCCGCGCGCTCCTGGAGAAGACGGGCGAGGTGCGGCTCGCGCCCGACACGTCGCACCTTTCGGCCGGCGAGCGACAGGCGGTGGCGAAGCTCATCGAGGTCGGGAAGATTTTCCAGTCCGTCTACGAGCGGCAGCGCCACGCGCGCGCCGCCGACTCCTTCGCCGCGCTCGCCGCCTTAGACAAGCGGCTCGGCTCGCCGGAGTCCACGCGCGACCTGCTCACGCTCTACCGCCTGTTCCAGGGCCCCATTGCCACCACGCTCGAAAACAAGCGCGAGCCCTTCCTGCCGGTCGAGCTGGCCGCGCCCGGCGCCGCCATGTACGACGGCGCGACCAAGGAGGAGGTCGAAGCCTTCCTCGCCGCGCACCCCGACAGGCGCGAACGCATACTCGACCAGCGCACGGCCGTCCGCCACGCCACGGCCGCCAACCTGCGCGCGGACCTCCTGAAGCTGCGCCAGTACCCCGCGCTCGACGTGCTGCACACGGGCCTGCGCGCCGAACTGGAAAGGCTCGCGGCGCGACCCGACGCGAAAGCCTTCTACGCCGTGCCCTACTCGGTCGCCTACGCCGAAGAGATGGTGCGCGCGCACGCGCTTTTGAACGAGGCCGCCGACGCGGTCGAAAAGGACGACTGGGAGTTCGCGCGCTACCTCCGCAACCGCGCGCGCGACCTGCTCTCGGACGACTACGAGTCGGGCGACGCCGCGTGGGTCTCGGGCCACTTCAAGAACCTCAACGCGCAGGTCGGCTCCTACGAGACCTACGACGACTCGCTCTACGGCGTGAAGACCTTCTACTCGCTGAACGTCCTCAGCAACCGCAGCGAGGAGACGAACCGCGTGCGCGCGGCGATGAAGGGCTTGCAGGCTTTGCAGGACGCGCTGCCCTTCAAGTTCCCGCGCCGCGTCCGCGAGGAGATTTCCGTCGGCGCCTACGACGTGGTGGCCGACTTCGCGCAGTCGCGCGGCGGCAACACGGCCACCATCCTGCCGAACGAGGCTTTCATCGCGCGCCGCTACGGCCGCACCATCATGCTGCGCGCCAACATCATGCGCGCGCCCGAGCTGTTCGAGGGGACGAACGCGACGTGGGAGGCGGCCGTCGACCCGCGCCACCACTCGGAGCTGACCTCGGACGGCAGCTTCTACCGCACGCTCTGGCACGAGGTCGGCCACTACCTCGGCGTGGACGTGACGAAGGACGGCCGCGACCTCGACGCGGCCTTGCAGGACGACGCCGACCTGCTCGAAGAGATGAAGGCCGACCTCGTCTCGCTCTACGTCGCGGAGGCGCTCCGGAAGCAGGGCTACTACACCGACGCGCAGTTGCGGTCGGTCTACGCGGGCGGCGTCCTGCGCGTGCTCCAGAACAACAGGCCGCGCCGCGACCAGCCGTACCAGACGATGCAGCTCATGCAGTGGAACTTCTTCCTGGAGAACGGGCTGCTCTCGTTCGACCGCGGGGCGAAGGTGCTGCGCATCGACTACGGCAGGTATCACGACGTGGTCGGCAAGCTCCTCGCGCGCGTCCTCGAAGTCCAGTACCAGGGCGACAAGGCCGCGGCCGACCGCTTCATCGACGAGTACGCGAAGTGGGACGAGGGGCTGCACGGCGCGGTGGCCGCCAGCATCCGCGCCCGCCAGCGCTACCGCTTCCGCCTCTACAAGTACGCGGCGCTCGGCGAGTGAGGGGATTGGGTCGTTGATTCAATGATTCATTGACCCATTCGGCAGTCCTTCAATGAATCAATGAACGGATGAACGGATGAATCAATCGCGCATCGGAATCCGGGGCGCATTAGTGCTGTATTAGGGGCGTAATCGCAGAGAGCCGGGAATCCGGGGGATTTTATGGAAGACTTTTTTGGCGAGAGGGGGCTGCCGGAGCTGGAGCGGCGCGGGCTGCCGCGCATCGCGGCGCCGGCGAAGCTGGTCGCGGCCGTCGACAACCTGACGCGCCACGAGATGCTGGGCACGGCCGAGGTCGCGGACTTCAGTTGCCTCGGGATGGCGCTCAGGAACCTGCCGGGCGACCCCGTGGCGGCCGCCGGCGACCGGCTCTGGGTCTCGCTCATCGCGGCCGAGGGCATCATCCCCCTGACGGCCAAGCTCGTCCACGTCCACCGCGGCGGCCTGCTGGGCCTGCGCATCGACACGCCCTCGCCCGCAGGCCAGCACTTCCTGCTCCGCCTCTACGAGCGCGCCGCGCAGCCCGCGCAGGCCGAGAGCCCGCTCGACGCCCTCTGAAGTCCTGAAAGATTAGCCACGGGGGCGCGGCCCCGGGAATTTCGAATTCGAAA
>DASVWB010000372.1:0-6565 GCA_036389815.1 Pyrinomonadaceae bacterium
GCCGGAGACTCGGTCTCCGGCGCGCCCTCTCCGTCGCGTGGCGAAAGTCTCAGTCGCGGAGGCGGAAGACGTAGCTGAACTGCCCGGCCGGGCCGACGCCGACGTGGACGCGCGCGACGTGCTGGTCGGCCGCCATGCGCGCGAGGAACTCGTTGGACATCTCGGGCAGGAGCGTGCGCGTCAGGATGTGGTCGATGTTGCGCGCGCCGGATTCGACCTCCTCGCAGCGGCCGGCTATCTCGTTGACGACACCCTCGTCGTAGCTGAAGGCGGCGCCGTGGCTCTCGGCGAGGCGGCGGCCGACGCGGTCGAGCTGGAGGCGGATGATCGAGCGCATCACCTCGGGGGCGATGGGGTAGTAGGGGACGACGACCATGCGCGCGAGGAGCGCCGGCTTGAAGACCTTGAGCAGTTCGGGGCGGACGACCTCGTTAATGACCTCCGGCTCCGGCGGCGGGCCGGGCTCGGAACACAGCTCGATGATGGTCTCCGCCCCGGCGTTGGAGGTGAGGATGATGACGGTGTTCTTGAAGTCCACCTCGCGCCCCTCGCCGTCTTCGAGCACGCCCTTGTCGAAGACCTGGTAGAAGAGTTCCATCACGTCGGTGTGCGCCTTCTCGACCTCGTCGAGGAGGACGACCGAGTAGGGCTTGCGGCGCACGGCCTCGGTCAGCACCCCGCCCTCGCCGTAGCCGACGTAGCCGGGCGGCGAGCCCTTCAAGGCCGAGATGGTGAACGACTCCTGGTACTCGCTCATGTTGATGGAGACGAGGTTGCGCTCGCCGCCGAAGAGCGTCTCGGCCAGCGAGAGCGCCGTCTCGGTCTTGCCGACGCCGGAAGGGCCGACGAGCAGGAAGACGCCGACGGGGCGGCGCGGGTCGGTGAGGCTGGCGCGCGCGGTGGCGATGCGCTGCGCCACGGCCTCAAGCGCGTGCGACTGGCCGACGACCCGCTGCTCCAGCCGCTCCCGCAGCGAGAGCACGGTGTTGATCTCGTCGGCGAGCATGCGGCCGACGGGTATGCCCGTCCAGCCCGAGATGACCTCAGCGATGGTCTGCGAGTCAACGCAGACCTGCGCCAGCGGCGCCTCGCCCTGCACCTGACGGAGCTTGTGGTTCAACTGCGCGAGCTGCGTGCGCAGGTCTTCGGCGTCGGCCTGTTTCTGCTTCCGCGCGGGCGCGGCGCGCGCGCCGTCGTGCCCGTCGGCCGCCGGCTGCGACGCCTGTACGGCCGCAACCGCTTCGGCGGGGGCCCCGGCGCCGTTGCCGTCGGCCGGCTCTGCCGACGCGGCGTCGCCTTCGAGCCGCGCGCGCAGCTCGCGTATCTGGCCGATGACCTCGCGCTCGCGCGCCAACTGTTCGTCGAGGCGCGCGAGCTTCGCCCCCTCACGGTCGCGCTCGGAGCGCAGCTCCTCGATGCGCCGCCGGTGGTCGGCGCCGGTCGCGGCCTCGCGTTCGAGCGCGGCGACCTCGACGGCGAGGTGGTCTATCCGCCGCCGCGCGTCCTCGACCGCGGGCGGCGTCGCCGCCTGGCTGATGGCGATGCGCGCGCAGGCCGTGTCGAGCACGCTGATGGCCTTGTCGGGGAGCTGCCGGCCGGAGATGTAGCGGTGCGAGAGCTTGACGGCGTCCGAGACGGCCTCTTCGAGGATGCGCACGTCGTGGTGGCGCTCCAGCATCGAGACCAGCCCGCGCATCATGCGGACGCACTGCTCCTCGGACGGCTCCTCGACCTTCACGACCTGGAAGCGGCGCGCGAGGGCGGCGTCCTTCTCGAAATACTTCTTGTACTCGGCCCACGTCGTCGCGGCAATCGTGCGCAGCTCGCCGCGCGCGAGCGCGGGCTTCAGGAGGTTGGCGGCGTCGGACTGGCCGGCGCCGCCGCCCGCGCCGATGAGCGTGTGCGCCTCGTCTATGAAGAGGATGACGGGGCGCGGGCTGGACTTCACCTCGTCGACGACGGACTTCAGGCGGTTCTCGAACTCGCCCTTGACGCCCGCGCCGGCCTGCAGGAGGCCGAGGTCGAGCGCGCGCAGAGAGACGTGCCTCAGCGGTTCGGGCACGTCGCCGGCGGCGACCCGCAGCGCGAAGCCCTCGACGACGGCCGTCTTGCCGACGCCCGCCTCGCCCGTCAGGATGGGGTTGTTCTGGCGGCGGCGCGTGAGGATGTCAACGATCTGCCGAATCTCTGGGTCGCGTTCGAGCACGGGGTCGATGCGCCCCGCCCGCGCGGCGGCCGTGAGGTCCACGGTGAAGCGTTCGAGCGCGGGCGAGTCCGCGCCCGGCGCGCCGCCGTAAGCGGGGTCTTGCGGCGGAGCGTCCGGCGGAGGCGGGCCGGGAGCGCCGCCTCCGCCCCGCGCGCCCGCCGAGAGCGCCGGCAGTTGTCTGCGCAGCGACTCCAGCGAGACGAGTGTGAACTCCTCGGAGATTTCGCGCGCGAGCCGGCCGAGGTCTTCGTCCGAGAGCAGCGCGAGCAGGAGGTGCCCCGAGCCGACGCGCGCCGCACCGTAGTCGATGGAGGCGAGCATCCACCCCTCCTCGAACAGCCGCACGAGCCGCGGGCTGAGCGACGGCGTGCGCGCGTTGCCCGCCTTCAGCTTGTCGAGCGCGCGCGTCAGGTCCGCCGAGAGGCGAGAGGCGTCAACGCCCGACTGACGCAGCGCGCGGGTGATGCCGGAGTCGGAGTCCTCGTTGAGCTTGAGCAGGTAGTGCTCTACGTCAACCTCGTAGTTCGTGCGCGCAAGGCAGAGCGCCGCCGCCGCTTCCAGCGCATCGCGGCACGCGTCGTCCAAACGTCCGATGAGAGATTTGAGATTGGTGCTCACACGTTCACGGGTTGAGCCGCGTTTTCTTATCCGTCACCAAGGTTGTCGCCTCTATGATGAAATCGTGCAAGATGTCCTGCAACGCGGTCTTTTGATCTTCGGTGCAGTTCGGGCTGTCCCCGTTTCTAAAGTACCTGGGGTTGCTTACGTCATCTTTCCCGTATAACTCCAGGGTCGTATGCACCGTATCCTTGTCGTCGGCGCCGCCGATAATCTTATCTACTATTGCGGCGACCGAATCGCTCTTGAAGTTTACGTTTGTGGTTTTCCCTTTATACACCGAGACGTGCACGTTTACGCCTCCAACCTTTCCGTAGTTATTCCTAACCTTCATATAGGCCGTGCCCTCATCCAGGTATAAAAGCCTCCACCACTCCTCTCTGGTGCCCAACCTCTCTATCTCGATAAGCCTGCTTTCTTCCTGCTCCTTCTCTTTCGCGGCCTTCGCTTTACTCAGTTCCAGCGCGGCGCGACTCTGTTCCTTTATCTCCTTCTGCTTCTCTTTCGTGAGCGCGGCGCCGAGCGGCGGAAAATCATCACTGGCTCGCTGTATGACCTGCGGCCTCACGACGCGGTGAGTCGCGTTGGCCGGCCGCGGCCCGCCCGCCATCTTCGGCTGTAGAGTCCCCTGCGCTGGTCGGGTGCGGGACGCCGGAGGGGCCACGGCCGCCTTCGCCGGTACGGCCTTCGGCGGCGGGTGATAAGCCGGAGGCGCGGCGGGCCGCCCGGCTCCCGTTACGGATTTCATGGCCGGCGGGTGCCGGGGCGCCGCCTTGAGCTGTAAAGCCTTCGGTACGGGCTGCGGGCGATAGACGGGCGGGGCGGCCGGGTGCGCTTTCGCCTGTGGAGGGGCGGCCCTTTTCTGCTGCACGGCATCGGGCCGAGCCTGCGGCCTGTACACCGCGGGCGCGACCGGCTGCCGCACCTTCGCCGGGGCGGGAGCATTCTTTGAGTGTGCGGCGGGCGGCGCGGGTGGACGGGCGTGCGCGGCCGGTCGCTTCGACTGCTGCGGTATGCCCCCGGCTCCCGGCGCTCTGTTATTTGTCGGCTTCACGTCGGCCTCACCCTTTTCTGCGCTTGTGCTCGCCCTTGATGACCTGCTGGTAGGAGTAGAAGTGGTCTAACGGGAGCGCCGCCTGCTGCGCGTCCTCGGAGTCGGGCTGGTAGTGGCCCGAGCCGTTCGACCACCATTCGAGACGGCCGTTGTTGAAGTACGCCTCGCCCGCGTAGAGCACCTGGCGGCCTTCGGCTATCGAGGGGTGGCGGTAGCGGTTGTGCAGGAGCATTTCGCCCTCGGACGTGCGCACGAAGTTGTAGAGCTGGTTCGGGACGTAGACGCCGTGGCCCTGCGCCTTGCGCAGTCGGTACTGGTCGGCGAAGCTCGAAAGCTTGAAGAGGCTGCCCGGTTCGACCGACTCGACCGCGCCGGGGTGCAGGTTCGGGTAGAGCTTGATGGCCTGCACGACGTTCGAGACCGGAGCCTTCGGCCGCGCGCCGCGCTGCTGGACGACGGCGCGCGCCCCGTTAGTCTGCGCCGGCAAAGCGGCGCGCGGCCCCGGAGAGTTCTGAGGCGTGCGCGTCACGGGGGGCGCGGGCGCGGCCGGCTTCAACTGAACGGCGCGGGGCGCGGGCTGCGGGGGGCGCGGCGGGGGCGCGCAGGGCGCGGGGCTTGCGGCGGCTCCGGGCCTGCCGGGCGGTGCCTTGCGTTGCAGGACTTTCGGCACCGGCTGCGGGCGGTAGGGCGGCGGGGCCTTGGGCGGGACGCGCACGTTCCCGGACGGCGGCCGGGCCGCCGGCGTTTGCGCCACACCCTGCGTTTTCTGTCGCCCGCTCACTCGCGTTCTGCGCTCCCGTCTGCGGCGTCTTCCGGTCGCCGGTGCGTCGCCGTCTACATGTGTGCCTTGGGCTTCGCCGAGTTGCAAACCATGTGCGTCAGCCTGAGCGTCGGTTTGTGATACTCGTTCACGACTAGCTGGCGGATGTCCTTGTTGCTCAGAGGCACCTGGGAGGTGCGGAGCCTCTGCTTGAGATTCCCGAGCCGCACGATCCAGTCGGGGTTGTCGTGGTCTATGGGCGGCTTGGTCTCGTGCACCTTGCCGCTCTTCGACACCCAGCGCTCCTTGCCCGCGACGCTCGCGACGGTCAGCGCAATCGCTTTACCGCAGACGCCGCACGTCAACCCCTTCGCCACCGTGAACTGCGTCGCGAAAAGCTGCGCGTAGGTGCCGGCCTTCCAGCCGGGGCGGCCGAAAGGCCACGGCTCTTTCTGTCCCGGGAGGTCGAAGTCGCCGGGCTGCGGCTGGTCGTCTTCCTGCTGGTAGTCGTCGTCCTGCTCGAAGTTGTCTATCGCCCCCGAGTCCAGCACCTGCTCCCCGGTCTCAACCACCATCTCCTCGTCGTTATAGAAGTCCGCGTCGTACTGCCTGTTCGGCTTCACCTTGCGCGGCGTCCGCCCCGAAGTCACCGTCTCGTCCAGCGCGCGCTGGACGACCGAGGGGCGGCCGGGCGCGGCGGGGCGCGGCGCGGCGGGGGCGGCCAGCCTCTGTACGACGGGTGGCGCGGGCGGCGCGCACCGCCTCGGCGGCGGGGCTTGCGGCGCCGTCGGAGTCGCGGCGCGCGAGGGCGCGGGCGCGACGGCGGGAAGCGCCGGCTTCCTCTGTAGGACGGCGGGCTGCGGCTGCGGCCGGTAGACAGGCGGCGGAGCAGGGGGCGACTGAGCGGGACGCGCGGGCTGCGCGGCGCGCGGCTGCGGCGCGGCCCGCTTGGGCTGTAAGACTCTGGGCAGGGGCTGCGGGCGGTAGACCGGCGGGGCGGCGGGCCCCGAAGGCGTGGCGGCCTTCGGCTGTAGTGCCTTCGGCGCGACGCGCGGGCGATAGACGGGCGGCGCGGCGGGCTTCTGACGCGGGGCCTCGTTCTTCCCGGCGCCGTTCGGGCGCGTGGCTTTGGGTGGCTTCATCGGTCGGGGGCTAGAGGATGCGCTCCATGAGCGGGTTGCCACGGCTCGACTTGCCGACGCTGCGGAAGCCCATGCGGCGGTACATGGAGACGAGCGCCTGTGAGGTGATGCCGGAGTCGGAGGGTCGCGCCTCAAGCTGAGCGGCGGTGAAGCCCTGCCCGCGCGCGCTCTGGAGCGCCGCGTCCATCAGGCGGCCGCCGAGCCCCTGCCGCCTGAAGTCGGACTCGACCTTCAGGTTCGAGATGTACGCCTTGCCGCCGCCGGCCGGCCGTATGTCCACCGAGCCCGCGACCTTCGGCGACCCCGCCACGGTGACTTTAATCTGCCGCCTGCCTGCGCCGAGCGGCGTGGGGGGGAGCACCCTGAAGCCGGCCGGCGCGGCGGAGGCGACCGCCTCCCGCCTCTGCGCGGTGCCGCCGCGCGCGGGCGGCGAAGGCAGCGGGCGCGCGCCCGGGCGCGGCGGCACGGGGACGCCGGCCTTCGGCTGTGCGGTGTGCGGTGCGGGCGGGGCGTGCCGCGCGGGCGAGACGTTGCGGGCGGCGGGTGCGGCCGGCCGGCAGGCGGGCGCGTGGCAGGCGCCGTTCGGGCGGGCGGGGTGTTGGTGCTTCGTCACGTGTCTGCCCCTTTCAGCGTGAGTCGTCAGACCTGCGCACGACCGTCGTCAGTGCGGCCTTGAGCCCCATGCGGTCGGCCTCGGCTTCGAGGGAGTGATCCTGTACGACGGCGACGCCGGAGCCGAACGGATTGCTCACGCGTCCAGACCTTTGCTGCACGACGTGCCACAA
>DASVWB010000373.1:0-8016 GCA_036389815.1 Pyrinomonadaceae bacterium
AGGTGCTCTCCATCGGCGCGCTCGTCGCCTTCATCCAGTACTCGCAGCGGCTCTTCCAGCCCATCCGCGACATCTCGGACAAGTACAACGTCTTCCAGGCGGCGCTCGTCGCCTCGCACCGCATCTTCCGCACGCTCGACCAGCCCGTGACGGTGCTCACGCCCGAGCATCCGAGAAAGTCCGGGCGCGCGCGCGGCCGCGTCGAGTTCCGCAACGTCTGGTTCGCCTACAAGGGCGAGGACTGGGTCCTGCGCGACGTGTCTTTCGAGGCCGAGCCCGGCCAGACCGTCGCGCTCGTCGGCCACACGGGCTCGGGGAAGACGACCATCACGAACCTGCTCATGCGCTTCTACGACGTGCAGCGCGGGCAGGTGCTCCTCGACGGTGTGGACGTGCGCGAGTGGGACTTGAAAAGCTTGCGCGAGAACTTCGCCGTGGTCTTGCAGGACGTGTTCCTCTTCAGCGGGACGGTCGAGGGCAACATCCGCCTCGGCCGCGAGGAGATCACGGACGAGCGCGTGCGCTGGGCCGCGCGCGAGGTGCGCGCCGACGGCTTCGTCGAGCGGCTCCCGGAGGGCTTCAAGTCCGAGGTGCGCGAGCGCGGCGCAGGGCTTTCGGTCGGGCAGAAGCAGCTCATCTCGTTCGCGCGCGCGCTCGCCTTCGACCCCGCCCTGCTCATCCTCGACGAGGCGACAAGCTCCATCGACACCGAGACCGAGCAGCTCATCCAGCAGGCCATCGAGCGCGTGCTGCGCGACCGCACGGCCATCGTCGTCGCGCACCGCCTCTCGACCGTCCAGCGCGCCGACCAGATACTCGTCCTCCACCACGGCGAGCTGCGCGAGCGCGGCACGCACCAGCAGCTCCTCGCGCGCCGCGACCTCTACTGGCGGCTCTACCGCCTCCAGTACGCCGACGACTCGCGCGGCGAGCCCGTCCCCGAACTGCCCATGAGCGACAGCCTCCAGTACGGCGACTAGCCGGGCGCCCCGTGTATGGGAGAGTTCAGCAAATGGCTGCTCGACGAAGACCGCAAGGAGCTGTTCGACTACCTCTTCGCCGTCGCCCTGTGCGCCGTCTTCCTCGCGCTGGCCGCGCTGCTGCTCCGGCCGCTTCTGGCGCGCGCGCTCTTCGGCCGGTTCTTCGATTTTTACGGCAGGTTCCTTGACCCTTACGGCTGGTTCTCCGGCCTGTTCGCGAACACCGTTTAGCGGGAGGACTCGATGAGCACAAACGACGCGGGCGGCGCGTGGCCGGCCCTGCCTTACGGCGAGTGGGGCGAGACGCTGACGACCTTGCACATGTGGACGCAGGTGGTCGGCAAGGTGCGCCTCGCGCAGGCGCCGCACGTGAACCACTGGTGGCAGGTGCCGCTCTACGTCTCGGCGCGCGGGCTGACGACCTCGGCCGTGCCCTACGGCTCGCGCGTCTTCGAGGTCGAGTTCGACTTCGTCTCGCACGAGCTGCGCATCGAGACGGGCGAGGGCGACGCGCGCCGGCTCGCGCTCGCGCCGCGCACGGTCGCGGACTTCTACCGCGAGTTCAACTCGCGGATGCGCGAGCTGGGGCTGGACGTGAAGGTCTGGACGACGCCGGTCGAGGTGCCCGACCCCGTGCCCTTCGAGAGCGACGAGGCGCACAAGTCTTACGACCCCGAATACGCCCACCGCTTCTGGCGCGCGCTCGTGGACGCGGAGCGCGTCTTCCAGCGCTTCCGCTCGGGCTTCACGGGCAAGTGCAGCCCCGTCCACTTCTTCTGGGGCAGCTTCGACCTCGCCGTGACGCGCTTCTCGGGCCGCCCCGCGCCCCCGCACCCCGGCGCGCCCGGCGTCGCCGACGTGGTCACGCGCGAGGCTTACTCGCACGAGGTTTCGAGCGCCGGCTTCTGGCCCGGCGGCGCGGCGCTGCCCGAGCCGATCTTCTACTCCTACGCATACCCCGAGCCCGAGGGGTTCAAGGGCGCGCGCGTCGGCCCCGGGCCGGCTTACTACAACAAGGACTTCGGCGAGTTCGTCCTCCCCTACGAGGCCGTGCGCGCCGCCGACGACCCCGACGCCACACTCACCCGCTTCCTACAGGACACTTACGAAGCCGCCGCGAACCTCGCCAACTGGGATCGCGCCGCGCTCGAACGCTAGGGCCAACTCGCGGCTCAGAATGAAGACGCCGCGGGCGCGGAGAGTATCAACTCTCCGCGCCCGCGGCGTCTCTGAGTGTTCCCTGTCTAAGCTCTACGCGGCGCTTCCCTACTGCTGCGGCGCGGCGAAGGGGGGCTGCTGCGGCCTGGGCTGCGCGCTGTCGGCGCCGCGGTTCTTGAACTGAATCAGCCCTTCGACCGAGGAGTAAATCTGCAAGTACATCTGCGTCTCGCGCGGGATGAGCGACCTCCACGCCGTGCCGCCGCGGCGGAGGTAGAGCGGCAGCCGCGCCGGGTTCGAGTTGTAGCCGGCGGCGGCCAGCTCCGCGCGCGTCGCGGTCTTGTTCGCCAGCGCGTCCAGGACCTCCTGGTTGAGCGCGAGCGAGTTCCACGTGTCCTGCATGTAGAGCAGCATCGCTTCGAGCGCGTTGCCGTGGTTGCGCATCCCGAGGACGAAGTCCGGGTTGAGGCCGACGCCCGGGTGCGCGCTGCGCACCATCTGGTAGGTCGGCGCGATCATCTGCACCATGCCGCCCGCGCCCGCCGAGCTGACCGAGTAGCGGTAGGTGTCCAGCTCGTTCAGCGAGTAGAGCGCGTAGACCTCGTCGTAGAGCTTCTTCCTGTCCTCGCGCCGGAAGCGGTCGTGGTCAACGTGCTCGACGATGCAGAGGCGCTCGGCGATGTCCACCGTCTCGGGCGAGATGGTCTTGCCCTTCGCCTTCAGCCTCTCGGCCGCGAGGTCGAGCATGTTGCGCACGTAAGTCTGGCCGTGCTTCGTGATCTCGGGCGAGAGCAGCGCCGGGTGCGCCGAAGTGTAGTAGGCCATCTCGCGGAAGCGGCCGAACTTCTCGATAGGGTACTCGACGAGGAGCGGCGTCAACTGCCTGCCCGTGGCGGCCTCCGAGACGACGACCGCCGTGTTGACGTAGTTCGGGCGGACGACCTGCAAACGCACGTTCAAGCCCTGCGCCGTCGTCAGCACCACGTCCGTCCCGCGCGTGAGGAAGGTCTCCTTAGGCACGCTCAGCGTGTGAATCCTGTTCGAGCCCTCTTCGAGCGCGGCGACGGTGACGAAGGCGAGGTTGGGCGTCGCGGAGGTGAGCTGGAGCCGCGACTTCATCAGCCGCTGCGCCTCGGCCGCGCGCTCTTTGAACTTACTGACCGAGGGCGGGTGCGCCGGCTGCAACGGCACGGCCGGCGTCGGGGCCGGCGTCGCCGCGGCCTGCGGCGGGGTCGCCGTCTGCGACGAAGGCGCGGGGTAGGAGGGCACCGCGTACGGCGTCGGCTGCGCCGCCGGAATCCTCGCCGCGGGCGTCTGCGTCGGGGCCGGCGCGGCGGGCTGCTGCGAGGCGTTGACGACGCGGGGCCGCGTGAAGGCCGGCGAAGGCGACGGCGACTGCGCGCGTGCGGCGGGCGCGAGCGCAAACACGACGCCCGCCAAACTCAGGAGCAGGTAAGAGCGGTTGTTCATCTTCAAAACTTCAGGGCTGAAGGGATACCGGCCGCGCGGGTGCGCGGGTCTCTCGCTGCCTTAAGATTCGCCCTTAGGCGGCGAGGTTGTCAATACCGCTTTCCGCATTCACGTCAACTTGGCAGCCGTGGACGGTAATAAAGCAGTAGGCAGTAGGCAGCCGGCTCCGCGTACCGGACGTTGAAGGATTAAACCGAAGTTTTAGACGGCCGGGCTTTTAACTGCCTACTGCCAACTGCCTACTGCCCCCGTCAGAAATCCCTGAGGCCGCCGGAGACGGCGCCCGCGGCCGACGCTGCGAGGTCTTGCAGCGCGGCGTCGTCGTGCCGCCGCGCGAGGCGGAAGCGCGCGGCGAGCGCGTAGCCGACGTTGAAGCCCGCGTCCGCGTCCAGCTCGTACAGCTCGCGCGTGAGCGCCTCCTGCGTGACGCGCTCGACGAAGGGGCGCAGCTCCTCGGCCGCGCGCTCCAGACCTTCGACGAGTACGAACCCCGTCTCGCCGCCTGCACGCGAGCGTCGTCGCGCGTGCTCGCGCAGGCGGGCGCGCGCCTCGTCCTGCACGCGCCCCGCGGCGACGACGACGAGGTGCGCGGCCCGCGCCTCCGATTCCGCCTCGACGGCGCGGCGCGCGTGCGCGGCCGTGAACTCGCCGTCGCGCAGAAAGAAGAGGAAAGACTCGCCGCAGACGTTCGCTGAGACCTGAGCCTCGCCCTCGCCCGCCGCGCGGCGCGAAGTCTCCGACTCGGGTATCCCGAGGCCCGCGAGTACGGAGCGCAGGCTGTTGACGAGCCACGCGCCGTCCTTAAGGAGTGAGGAGGCGAGCGGCGTCGGCGTCACAAGCTCCTCGGCGCGCTCGTCGGCCACGGCCGAGCCGCACTCGCTACAGACGGCGTTGCTGGCCGTAACTATTGAGAGCGCCTCGTGCGAGGGCAGGCGGAAGAGCGAGCGCCCGTCCTTGCGGCAACTGACCTGCACCTCGCGGCGCACGAGCCCCGCGCCCGCGAGCCTCGACACCAGAGACTCCTGCGACGGCCCGCGCCCGCCGGCTATCAACTCGGCCGCGCGCCCGTCGGCGTGCGCCTCGCTCAGCCTTTGCAGGAAGGAGCGCGCCTCCGCCTCTTCGAGCAGTTCGACGCCGCGCACGCGCTCGCCCGAGACGGACGTGCGCCGCGCCGCGGCGTCGGCTCCGCCCTCGCCCGCGTCGTCCGCCGCCGCGCCGCCGAATCTATTCACGGCCTCCGCCGCGCCGCCCTCGGGGGCTCGCCACTCGAAGCCCGCGGCCGCGCCCGCGTCGTCCGCCCGTGCTGTGCCCTCCGTCTCCCGCGCCGCCTCCTCGAAAGCCTCGCGCACGTTGCGGCAGAAGGCTTCGAGCCTCTCGGCGGGCGCCTCCGCCTCCGCGTCGTAGACTATCCCGGCGCGCAGCCCCGCGCCCCCGCCGTGCGCGTCGCCGAAGATGAGGTAGTGCGCGAAGTTCGCGGAGCAGAAGAGGTCGCCGCGCACGTACGGCTCCTCGCCCTGCGCCGAGGCGCGCTCCTCCAACGCGCGCTCAAGAGCGCGCGCCCCCTCGGCCCCGCCGGCCGCCTGCCCGTAGAGGTGCAGCCGCGCCGTTCGTATCAGCGGGACGAGCCCGCGCCGCTCCAGCGCTTCGAGGACGGGAGTGCGGAGGCTTTTTTCCACGCTGAGGGCGGCGGTTCGGCTCTCGACGAAAAGCATCAGGGCGGTCTCCTTCTATGGCGGCGCATGCTATCACGGCCGCCCCCTTAATTCCACGGTAAAAGACTTTATGTGATTCTGGTCGCCCCGAGTCGTACCGAACCCGTCCCCTCGGGTTCAAGTTGAACGATGCCGCGTTCCCTTTCCGGCCAATTCTTGCGGACGGCTCGCTGCGCTGTCACGAAACGGTCACATTGGTTGTTGTCGCGTCTGTATCTGCTCTGTAGTATGGACTTCAGGCTTCGGCGTGAAAGGCCGACTGCCTCCACCTCAAGCAGAGCAATACCCCAAAGCAATTCGCAGACTTTGTCAGAGGAGAACTGTTCCCCTAGATGTCTTTTTGTAAACTATTCCCCCGGCCGCTCGCGGCCTGCTTCGCGCTCAGTCTACTCGCCCTCTCCGCACAGGCACAGCAGCCCTCCGTGACGCGCCCGCGCCAGGCCACGACGACCACCACGACTCAAGAAGCCCAGGGTGTTACGAGGCTCGAAAACGACCTCGTCGTCGTCTCGACCGCGGAGGAGGAGGCCGAGCCGGAGTACGCCGCGCCGCGCTTCGCCGCGCCGAAGGCGGGGCTCGGGCAGTTCGAGCGCCAGATGCTGACGGCCATCGAGGAGCGCCTGGGGACGCCGTATCGGCTGGGGTCGGAGGGGCCGAACCGCTTCGACTGCTCGGGGTTCGTGTGGAGCGTGTTCCAGCAGGCGGGCGTGCCGTTCGAGCGCAGCTCGGTGCGCAACTTCTGGCACGAGTTCGCGCCGCCGACGGAGGACGAGAAGTTCAGGTTCGGGACGCTGGTCTTCTTCAACAACCTGCACCACGTCGGCATCGTGGCCGACGAGAACGGCTTCTACCACGCCTCGACCAGCAAGGGCGTCGTCTACTCGCGCTTCGACGAGTACTGGACGAAGCGCATCAGCGGCTTCCGCCGCGTGCCGCCCGCGCAGGGGGGCGCGTTCGTCGCCGCGGCCGGCAGGTAGAATTTTCCCGCCCCTCGAACGCGGTCAGGCCGACGCGCTCTCGCGGAGCGCGTCGGCCTGACGCTTTAGGGCGCGGCCCTTCAGGGGCGGAAGCCGACGACGAAGCCGGCGCGCTGGTCGCCCGACTTGGTCTCGCTGAAGACGATGACGCGCTCGATGGAGACGTAGAACATCTGGTCGTCCTCGTCCACGAGGTGCGCCACGCCCTCGTCCACCTTCACGAGCTTGCCCCGCAGGCTCGACGTGCCCCCGCAGAACAGGTCTACCTTCTTCCCCACCATCTTCGACAAAAGTTCTCGCATCTTTCGCGCTCCTCCGGAGGGTGATAGCTGATGAATGATAAGTGATGAGAAAAAGCACGCCGCCTTCCGGCCACATCTTATCACTTATCGCCCGTCACCTATCACCCGTCACTTCTCGGGCTCCCACTCCCAGACCTTCTCGCGCTTGTCGTCCACCTCGGGGCCCTTCTTGACCTCGCGGAAGGTTATCTGGACGAGGGGGATGACGGTCTCGTCGGCCTGCTGCCGGCGCTCGAACTGGAGCACGTCGTAGTAGGCGCAGCGCACGCGGTCGGGGTACTCGCGGCAGACGGCCGGCCGCGCGTGGTAGATGGTGCAGCCGCGCTTCTCCTGGTCGAGGAACATGCACGTCTCCGGGAAGATCGTGTCCTCGACCTTCTTGAGTATCCGCTCGTTCTCCCAACGGGTCGTGTAGCGGCGGCGCGCCGCCTCGAAGGTGACGCCGAAGTGCTTCGCGAGGCGCGTGATGTCGCGCTTCGTCACCTGCACGCGCTCGTAGATCGAGCAGCAGAAGGCCGGGCACTTCGTGCAGTCGAAGTACGTGCGCGGCTGGTCGTCCCTGATTGTTTTAACCATTGTCTTCTAGTGAATGGTGAATGGTAAATAGTAAATGGATTCTGCCTTCATCCATTTACTATTTACCATTCACCATTCGCCATCCCTTACCTTCTCTCAGACTTTTCGTACTCGGACGTGAGCAGGCCCATCAGCTCGCCGCGGCGGTCGTAGAGCCTTTTGAGTTCGCGCGGCTCGTGGCGCGCGAGCGCGTAGGAGGTGATGACCGGGAGCGCGATGGTCGAGTCCACGTAGCAGACGACGGCGTCCGGGAGGCGCTCGGGGTCCACCTTGCCCCAGGAGACGGCCTCGCCCGGCGTGGCGCCCGACAGGCCCCCCGTGTCGGGGCGCGCGTCCGTGACCTGCAAAAAGTAGTCGTGGCCGCGCTCGTCTATCCCTAAGACCTCCTGTATCTGCGGCTCGGTCTGGAGCATGAAGTTCTTGGGGCTGCCGCCGCCGAGGATGAAGACGGCCGACTTGCCGCCGTGCTTCCTGCCCCTGTCGCCGCGGCCGTGGATGGCGCCGCGCTTGGCGGCGAGGACGAGCGCGGCCGTCTCGTTCACGTCGGCCGAGGGGTCGAAGGCGAGGCGGTTGCCCTGCAAAGCCTTCGCCGCGACGTTCATGCCGATGGAGGAGTCGCCGGGGCTCGAAGTGTAGAGCGGGACGCCGTACTCGTAGGCGGCGGCGAGGAAGGACTTGTCTTTCAGCCCCAGCTTGCGCTCGCGCTCGCGCACGTACTTGCCGCAGAGGTTGTGGAACTCGGCCGTGGACATCGGCCGCTGGAACTCCTCGCCCTCGATCAGGCGGCGGAAGAAGGCGTCCGTGTCGAGGAGCACCGTGTAGTCGAAGAAGATGTCGTAGA
>DASVWB010000374.1:0-9898 GCA_036389815.1 Pyrinomonadaceae bacterium
CGCGAGCGAGAGTTCGTCTCCGCGCTCGACCGCCTCGCAGAGGCGCGCGACGAGCGCGGCGTCCGCGCCGTCTTCCGCGAGCCTGCGGCGGAGCGCTTCGAGCAGCTCGCGCTCGGGCGCGCCGAGCCGCGACGCCCGCGGCGCCCCGCCTTCGCTTGCGCCGCCCCCGAGGGCGAGCGCGTCGTAGCGGCGGAAGACCTCCGCGAACCTGCGCGCGCTGACGCGGCCGACCTGCACGGGGATGAGGGCGCGGCCGAGCGCGCCGCGCGGGCGCGCCGTCACGTCGTAGACGAGGTGCGTGCCGCCACCCTCGCGCGCGGAGAGCCGGGCCGAGACGCGCGCCTCCTCTACGGGGCCGGTCTTGTAGCGGCGCACGACGCCGAAGCGGAAGGGGCGCACCCACTCGAAGGGCTCCTCCTCCCATTCGAGGGCGACGCCGAGCTTCGAGAGGCGCAGCTTGCGGCGCGCGGCGCGCCCCGCCTCGACCTGCGCGCCGTGGCGCGTGATGTCGGGCAGCCCGGCGTCGCGGTTGAAGCGGTTCGTGTCGGAGACGAGCGGCCAGAGCGCCTGCGGGTCGGCGCGCAGGTCGTACTCCCAGCGGTAGTGAAACTCTTTCTCGCCCACGCGGCCTCGCGTCCGAAGGGAAGGGAAGTGTGCGGCCGTCGCGGATGCCCGAGGGCCGGAGCGCCATATTCTTGACGCGGCGCGGCGGCGAGTCAACACGATTGCCGTCGGCGCCGCGCGTCTGATTTACGCCGCGGCGCGTGGGCGCGGATTTCGCGCGAGCGAGAAGAAGAAAAGTTGATGACAGCGGCGCCGTCATTTGCTACGTTGTCGAGCAGGCTTTTCCATCCGTCGGTTGACAGAGGAGGAAAGGGAATGGCTTCAAGGAAGTCGTCGAAGAAGTCTTCGAAGAGGGGCGACGAGGAGTCGTCGAAGAAGGGCGGCGCGAAGAGGTCCGGCGGCTCGAAGGGCTCTTCGGGCAAGGGCGGCGCGAAGAAGTCGGCCGGCAAGAAGTCGGGCGGCGGAGGCGGCGCGAAGCGGGCCGGCGGCGGTGGCGGCGGCGGCTCGAAGAAGGGCGGCTCCAAAGGCGGGAGCAAGGGCGGCTCGAAGAAGGGCGGCTCCAAGAAGGGCGGCGCGTCCAAAGGCGGTTCTAAGAAAGGCGGCGCTTCCAAGGGCGGCTCCAAGAAAGGCGGCTCGAAGAAAGGCGGAGCCAGGAAGGGCGGCTCGAAGAAGGGCGGCTCGAAGAAGGGCGGCTCCAAGAAGGGCGGTTCGAGGAAAGGAATCCTCGCGCAGGCCCGTGAGGTCGCGGGCGACATCCTCGTCGGCGCCGGCGTCGGCGCGCTCATCGGCGCGGTCAAAGGCGGCGTCGAACAGATAGACGAGAAGGCCGCCGAAGCCGAAGACCAGCTCAAGGTGTCCGACGCGCAGGGCGGGAAGAAGTAGAAGAAGAGGCTGGAGACAGGAGGCCGGGGGCTAGAGGCTAGAGGCTTGTTGGCGCGTGTCTGCCGGAGACGACTTATTCCGGCGACGAGCTTAAACTGGCCCCTAGCCCCTAGCCCCTGGTCTCTTCTTTCACTGCCGGCGTTTGAAGAAGAAGGCGGTGACGCCGCCGCCGGGCGCGCCGGGGCGCGGGTCGGCGCGGAAGTCGAGCGGGCCTTCGCCGACCATCTCCCAGCCGTCCTCGCCGAGCTTGGCGACGGCCTTGGCGAAGGAGTTCCCGCCGAGCGCGGCCTCGACCGTCTCGGTCTTCACGCCCTCGCCCCTGAAGTACGTGATCCAGTAGAAGAGCCGCGGCGTGCCGGCCTGCCCCTTGACGACCGCGCAGTACTCCCACTGCCCGTCCCTCGGCGCGGCGACGGCGCGCGCCTCGGCCGCGGGCGCCGCCGGGAGCCGGCCGTAGAGCGCGTGCCCCGCGAACCCCGCCGACAGAGACAGGGCGACGGTCAAAAGGTAGTGCCTTCCGTTCATACTCCTCTCCTCTTAAAAAATGTCTCGGGTTGAAAAGGTCGTCGGGGTCGTGCGGCGCGCGTGTGCGCGGGGGCGGTGGGTCGGGCGCGGCGTCTGCGGCGTCCTCGCGCCCTACAGCCGCGTCGTGTTCCCCTTGTCGCGCGCGAGGAGCTTGGCCATCAGGTTGCGCAGGCGGTCGAAGTCTATGGGCTTGGTCAGGTAGCCGTTGAAGCCCGCGTCGAAGGCCGCCTGGCGGAAGCCGTCCGTGTCGAAGGCCGTGAGCGCGACGACGGGCACGTCCTGAAGCTCGGCCTCCTCGCGTATGCGGCGCGTGGCGGCGAGCCCGTCCTGCTGCGGCATGGCGATGTCCATCAGGATGAGGTCGGGGCGCGCGAGCTTCGCCACGTTGAGCGCGTCGGCGCCGTTCGTCGCCGTCACGACGCGGTAGCCCATGTCCTGAAGCGAGAGGCTGATCAGGATGATGTTGTCGCTCATGTCGTCCACGACCAGGACGGTCTGGCCGGTCTCGCTCTTCTGAGGCGCGCTTTCACTCATGCCGGGCATTATCCAACACACGAAGGGCAAGACCCAAACCCTGAAGCGGCGACAAAAAAAGCTGAGGCCCGGCTGCGCTCTCCCCTTCACAGCCGGGCCCCAACTTTTTGGTTGCCGGCGCATCGGCACCGTAACCAGTCTCTTTCGCGAGACGGCTTAAGAGTAAACAAGCCCCGTGCCACTTGAACCGGACTTGAAGGGCGAGTCGAGCGCACCCGTTTCCGGCCGTTTTCGCGGCGCGGGAACGAAGGGTTGAGGCGTCGGACGCGGAAGGGGTGACGAAATGGTTGATGGCTCTAGACCAAAACGGAAGTCGGGCGGGGCGGCGGAGTTTAAAGGATGTACGTCCAACTCTCCCCGCCGTTGACGAGGACGACGATGCGCACGCCAGCCACCTTGAGCGCGACGCGCAGCCGCCCGTTGCCGAGGAGCTGGTTGCCGGCCGCGCGCGTGAGCGTCGCGCCCGTCAGCGAGAGCGTCGCCGTCTGCGCGTCGCCGCTCAGGGCGGCGTGCACCCTGTACCCCCTCGAAGCGAGGTCGCGCGTCACCTCCGCGACCGCGTCCGCGCGCGACTGCGCCGCGGCCCTCGCTGGCGGCGCCGGCGGCGGGGCTGACGGGGCGGGCGGGAGGACGGGCCCCACGGACGCCGGCTGCGGCTGCTGCGCCGGCAAGACCGGGCCTCCGGCCGCGGGCTGCGCGGGCTGCCAGGCTGCCGAAGAGTTGTCGGGTCGCGCGCCCGCCGGCTGCGCCTGCCCGGCCGGCGGCGCGAGGTTGCCGACGAGAGCGGAGCGCGCCTGCGTGGAGGTGTTCGCCTGCTCTGCCTGCTTGGCGTCGGCCGCGCGCTGCGACTCGACGGCCTGCTGTCTGACGCCGGGGCTCGCCTGCTGCGGCGCGCCCTCGCCCTTCGGCTCCGCCCCGTTCGCGTGGGTCTGTTCCGCCGTCCCCGCGGCGTTCAGCCCGGCCCTGTAGAACTCGTAGGAGATGCCGCCTATCATCCAGAGACAAAGGAAGGTCGCCAGACCCGCCAGCGCCCACACGGTCGAGACGTGCAGCCGCCCGACCAGGGGAATTTCATAAAAGACTCGGGCGGCGCGGCCGCGCACGTTGCGCCGTTCGCGCGCGCGCCTGCGGTCGGAGACGTAGACGAAGGCCAGCGTCCCCAGAATCCCAAGGGGGCCGCAGACCGCGCCCAGAAGGAGCCCCGGCCAGAAGCTCCGCCCGCGCTCCCTCATCATCCAGCCCGTAATCAGGCCGGGCACGACCGCCCAGAAGAATATAACTACCAGAGCCCAGATGAGCATCGTCGGACTGTAATCCCGCTTTTTTGTGGGGAAAGAGACTCTTTCTGTTGAAATCCGCGCCCGCCAACAACCTTTTACCACAGATTGAGGAACTCCCGTCCAGGGTTTTCGTCTTAACCCCCGGCGTGCTGAACGGGAACCGCGAGGCTCGGGCCGTCAGAATTGTGCGTTTATCTGAGGAAAAGGGGCAAAGTCGGCCGGGGGCTGGAATATAAGTGTAAATTGTGCTATTTCTTCGGTTAGAAGGGCTTCGGAAGGCTTCGCATTTACGGCGGCGCTAACAACCGCCGTGCCCACTACCGCATCTGAGGGGCGTGTCCGTGTTCGAACCTCCCTTTAAACCTTGCGGCCGGGGCGGCGGCGTGAGTACAACTGGACAACTGCGGCGCGCATCTAATGTCTCCCGTATCAAAGGGTTAGCCCCGTGCGGGGGCAGGCGGCCGGCGGCGCGCGGCAGAAACTAAAATGTCCGAAGCCACGTATGAGACGCTTTCCGCGGCTAAAGCGTCTGGACGGGGGGCGACGATTTGAGCGAGAAGATGAAGAAGCAGGGGCTGGACTTGTTGGAGACGGGCGGCGAAAAGTTCTATGAGGGTTACGGGGAGGTCGTCTCCGGCGACCCGGTCTCCGACCGCGACATCGACGACGTGTTGCAGAAGCTCGAAGCGGCCACCATCGGCGCGGTCGAGTCGGACGAGGAGTTGATCTCGGAGGTCGCCTCGCTCGCCACGGACGTGGAGGAGGAGGGCGCGCTCGACGAGGTTGACGACCTCGACCTCTCGGCCGGCGAGGACGAGAAGTCGGCCGACCCCGTGCGCGTCTACCTGCGCCAGATGGGCACCGTGCCGCTGCTGACGCGCGAGCAGGAGGTCTCCATCTCGCAGCGCATCGAGCGCGGCCAGATCAAGACGCACAAGGCCATCTCGCGCTCGCCCATCGCGGTCAAAGAACTCATCCGCATCGGCGACGAGTTGCAGTCGGGCGACCTGAGCATCCGCGACATCGTCAACTTCTCGGACCAGGCCGACGTGTCGGAGGCCGAGGACAAGGCCGACGAGTATTTGCAGTGGACGCTCGAAGGCGTCGAGAACATCCGCAAGCACTTTAAGGAGGGCTTGAAGGAGTGGGAGAAGCTCGCCGCCGAGCAGAAGCTGACGCGCGGCAAGCCGACGAAGAAGCTCCTGCGCCTCAAGCGCAAGGTGGCGCGCACGCGCCTCGAAATCTCGCAGGAGATTAAGAACCTCAACCTGAAGGAGTCGGCGCGCCAGCGCCTGATCGACGTCATCGCGGCCGCGCACAAGGAGGTGCGCTCGGCCGAGCGCGAGATCAAGAAGCTCACGGACAAGCTGGAGAACAAGCGCATCAAGCCGGACGCCGAGAAGGAGTACAAGCGCCAGCTCTCGGCGGCCAAGCGCCGTTTGAAGAAGCTCGAAGAGGAGCACTCGATCTCGATCGTCGAGATCAAGCGCACGCACCAGGCCATCGTCGCCGGCGAAGCCGAGACGCAGGAGGCGAAGCGCGAACTGACCGAGGCGAACCTGCGCCTCGTCGTCTCGATAGCGAAGAAGTACACGAACCGCGGGCTCCAGTTCCTCGACCTCATTCAGGAGGGGAACATCGGGCTGATGAAGGCGGTCGACAAGTTCGAGTGGCGGCGCGGCTACAAGTTCTCGACCTACGCCACCTGGTGGATCAGGCAGGCGGTGACGCGCGCGATTGCCGACCAGGCGCGCACGATCCGCATCCCCGTCCACATGATCGAGACCATCAACAAGCTCATCCGCACCAGCCGCGCGCTCGTGCAGGAACTCGGCCGCGAGCCGACGACCGAGGAGATCGCGGCGAAGGTGGACATGCCCGTGCCGAAGGTGCGCAGCGTCTTCAAGCTGGCGCAGCAGCCCATCTCGCTGGAGACGCCCATCGGCGAGGAGGAGGACTCGCACCTCGGCGACTTCATCGAGGACAAGTCGCGTGTGAGCCCGGCCGACTCGGTCGTGACGACGAACCTGCGGCAGGTGACGGACGCCGTGCTGGCCACCCTGAGCCCGCGCGAGGAGGTCGTCATCAAGCTCCGCTACGGCCTCGGGCCCGCGGGCGAGGAGCACACGCTCGAAGAGGTCGGCAAGAACTTCGACGTGACGCGCGAGCGCATCCGCCAGATCGAGGCCAAGGCGCTCCGCAAGCTCCGCCACCCGTCGCGCGCCCGGCTGCTCAAGGCGTTCACCGACAGCTTGCAGTAAGTTGACACCTGCTGACTGTTAAGAGGCTTGCCCCCGTCCCCTTCGGCCGAAGGGGACGGGGGCAAGCCTCTTAACCTTTTGCGGGTGAACTTGACGGCCGGGGGGATGAACGTACATCCTTCACTGTCGTCTCAGACATTCCAACAGCAGCGGCCGGGTGGAACCCATGTCAGACTCCATGTCGGCGTTCGAGCGCGTGAAGCTTGCGCGACACCCCGAACGCCCCTACTCGCTCGACTTCGTCGGGCGGCTCTTCGAGGACTTCGTCGAGGTGAAGGGCGACCGCCGCTTCGCCGAGGACGCGGCCATCGTCTGCGGCTTCGCGCGCTACCACGGCCGGCCGGTCGCGGTCGTCGGCCAGCAGAAGGGGCGCGACGCCAGGCAGCGCCGCCACCGCAACTTCGGCATGACCAAGCCCGAGGGCTACCGCAAGGCGCTCCGGCTCATGCGGCTCGCGGAAAAGTTCGGCCGCCCCGTCGTCACCCTGATAGACACGCAGGGCGCCTACCCCGGCATCGACGCCGAGGAGCGCGGGCAGGCCGAGGCCATCGCGCGCAACCTCTTCGAGATGTCGCGGCTGCGCGTCCCCGTCGTCGCCGCCGTCATCGGCGAGGGCGGCTCGGGCGGCGCGCTCGCCATCGGCGTGGCCGACCAGGTCCTGATGCTGGAGAACGCCGTCTACTCGGTCATCACGCCCGAGGGCTGCGCCGCGATTCTCTTCAAGGACGCGGCCGAGGCCCCGCGCGCCGCCGAGTACCTGCGCCTGACCGCGCCCGAGTTGAGCGCGGCCGGCCTCGTGGACGTGGTCGTGCCCGAGCCGCCCGGCGGCGCGCAGAACGACCACGACGAGGCCGCCCGCCTGCTCGACGCGGCGCTGCGAGAGGCGCTCCGGGAGGCTTCGGCGCTCGCCACGGCCGACCGGCTCGCGCTCCGCTACAAGAAACTGCGCGCCGCCGGCCGCTGGGACACGCTGAAGTGAAGCGGTAGGCAGGTGGCAGACAGGCGCCGGGCAGCCGGCCCGCGCCGCGGACGTTGAGGGGTTAAATAAGCGATTCCGACCGCGGCGCTTTCAACTGCCCGCCGCCGTCTGCCTACCGCCTACCCTTCATCATCTCCCCGCCGCCGTTTCCCATTTGCGAAAAATTGGTGGATAATCGAAGAAATTTTAATAAGGAAAGACTGAAGAAGTGACTGTAGCCGAGCTAGACAGACCGCAGGAGTCCGACTTAGAACTGGCGAAAAAGGCGGCCGGGGGCGACGGGAAGGCATTCGAGGAGCTGTACCGGCGCCACTACCGGCGCGTCTTCGCGCTCACCCTCCGCATGATGGGGAACCCGACCGAGGCCGAGGACATGACGCAGGACGTCTTCCTCCAGCTCTACAACAAGATCGGGATGTTCCGCGGCGAGTCGGCCTTCACCACCTGGCTCCACCGGATGACGGTCAATCAGGTGCTGATGCACTTCCGCAAGAAGAGCACCCGCTCCGAGCTGCTGACCGAGGAGGGCGAGACGCCCATCCAGATCGTCAAGGGGACGGAAAACCCGGGCACGATGCCCGTCATCGACCGCATCTCGCTGGAGAGGGCTTTGCAGCAGCTCCCGCCCGGCTACCGGACGGTCTTCGTCCTCCACGACGTGGAGGGGTACGAGCACTACGAAATCGCCGGGATGCTCGGCATCGCCGAGGGCACATCGAAGTCGCAATTACACAAGGCGAGGCTTAAGCTGAGGCAATTAATTCGGGAGCAAGCAGCATCTAAGTAATCTCCCGCCCCAAATCGGGAGGCCGACAGTACTCCACCCCAAAGGAACGGCCTATGGACTGCGCCAGAAGTATCGAACTGCTCAGCGACTACGACGCCGGTTTGCTCGGCGACGACGACAGGCTCTTCGTGTTGACTCACCTCTCCGCCTGCTCCGACTGCGACGGCGTCTTCAGGGACTTGAAGGTCATCGTCCAGACGGCGTTCGCCATGCGCTCGGAGAACGGCATCGCCTACCCGGACGAGGAGTCGCTCTGGCAGCGCCTCTCGGCCAACCGCGTCGTCCACTGAAGGCCGGCCGCGGCGGGACTCAGGGGCGGGCGGCGCGGCCTTCAGCCGCCGGCGCCCGCCGCGAGCCTTTCGCGCGCCTCCGCCAGAGCCTTCTTCTCGCCCCTGAAGGCGAGCATCACTTCCGCATCCTCTAACCCGACCCAGCGCGCCTCGTTCACCTCGTCGTCGTGCCCCGACACGTCGCCCGAGACGTGGCGCATCAGGTAGAAGTGTACGAACTTGTGGAAGCGTACGCGCCGCGCCCCGCCCTTCGAGAAGTACCAGTACTCGACCCTCTCCAGCTCGGCCTCTATCTCGCACGAGAGCCCCGTCTCCTCCGCCACCTCGCGCAGCGCCGCCTCCTCCGGCGATTCGCCGCGCCCGACCAGCCCCTTCGGCAACTGCCAGCGCGCGGGCTCGCCGACCGAGATCAGCGCCACCTCCGCCCGGCCGCCGCGCCGCCTGTAGGCGACACCGCCCGCCGAGACCTGCTCCTTCGTCTCGTATGTGCTCATCATCGAGAAGCGTAAGGCAAAAACACGGGGGCGCAAAGCGTCCGCGTGTCGGGCCGCGGCCGCCTCGCGCCCCCGTGGCTTGAGGGGTGAGGTCTTAAAAGGTCAGGCCGCCTTGCGGCGCTGCGCGCGCGCGGCCGCGGGCCTGAGCCCCAGCCGCTCGCGCAGGCCCGCGCAGGCGTCGAGTTCGGCCGCGGGGATGCAGCGGGCGCAGACCCACTTGCCGTCCGAGTCGCGCATGTGCAGCGTCTCGGAGGCGCCGCGGCAGGCTTCGCACTTGAAAGTCTTGCTGCTCATCGTCTCTCGCTCCCGAAAATTTTACGCGACGCGCGACATCTGCCGCCGCGGGTCGTACTCGAATCTGAGGTACTGGCGCGCGATGAACTTCAGCACGGCGGCGACGTGCTTGCACTCGTAGCCGGGCTCGGCGTTGCCGCGGAAGATGAAGTCGGCGCAGGTGCATGCGAGCGCGCGCGTCTCGGGGTCGCGGAAGAGGTGGTAGCCCCGCTCCACCCCCGACTCAGACTGCGCGATCCAGCCGTAGGGCTCGGCCTCGAAGACCTTGACGCGGTCGGCGCGCGCCGAGCGCTGCTCGGCCGGGGTGAACTGCTCGACCTTCGCGCCCCGCTTTTTCTCCGTCGTTTTCATGCGAAGCATTGTAGCGCAAAACCCGCGGGAATGAAACACCGTTTCGTGCGTGAAACAAAGATAATTTCACGTCGTGTCTCAAGTCAGGCTCCCGCGCCCCCGGCTTGACCATTGTCGGAGCGGTTCACTAGGATGAATCTATATGAGCAAGGAGCCGAGGGGAGCGGGCGTGGCGGAGCCGCCGGCCGAGGGCGAGGGGCGGGCGGCCGCGCGCGCGCGTGCGGGCGGCCGCGACGGGGCGGCGGCGGCGCAGGCGGCGGCGGGCGCGCTGGCCCGCACGGGCGTTAAGCCGCACAGCGTCGCGCGCGAGTACTTCGAGTCGCTGGTGGTCACGGCCGTGATGGCCCTCTTCGGGATGACCTTCGTCGTGCAGGCCGTGAAGGTGCCGACCGGCTCGATGCAGAACACCATCAACATCGGCGACCACCTGCTCGTCAACAAGTTCATCTTCGCGCCGGGGCCCGTCCTGCCCTTCCTGCCGCAGCGCGAGATACGCCGCGGCGACATCATCGTCTTCAAGTACCCGGGCACCTACCAGGGCGAGGAGCGCTTCCGCCAGCACACGGAGGAGAACGACGAGCGCCCCGACAACATCCCCTACAAGACGAACTACGTGAAGCGCGTCATCGGCCTGCCCGGCGACGTGGTCGAGGTGCG
>DASVWB010000375.1:0-18310 GCA_036389815.1 Pyrinomonadaceae bacterium
GGTCTCTTCTACGAGTCCATCAGTCCTCCACCTCGCGCTCCGCCCTCAGGGTACGTAGATGTTGAAGATGATCTCGATGTGCCTCGGCGACGGGTTAGACGCGCCTGGAGACCACGGTGGTCAGCGCGGCCTTGAGGCCCATGCGGTCGGCCTCGGCTTCGAGCGAGTGGTCCTGCACGACGGCGACGCCGGAGCCGAAGGGGTTCTTGACGCGCCCCGACTTCTGCTGGACGACGTGCCAGAGTTCGTGGCCGAGCACCTTCTGGCCTTGCAGCGTGTGCGGGTTGTAGTGGCCGGGCGCGAAGTGGATGTTCGAGCCCCAGGTGTAGGCGATGGCGCCGATGCGCGAAGCCTCGTGGCCGACGTGGACGCGCACGTCGGAGAAGTCGGTGCCGAAGGCCGTCTCCATCTTGGAGCGCACCTCCATGGGGAGCGGCTGGCCGCCGCTCTTCGGCTGGAGCGGGACGCGGAAGGCGTCAACGCCGTTGGAGCTTTTGCGCTGGACGGTCTGCGCGCGGCCGGCGCAGGGCGGCGGGGCTCCGGCCGCGGACTTACGCTGCGCGACGCCGTGCGCCGCGTTGGCCTGAGCCGCGGCGGACGGCAGCGCGGCGAGGTGCGCCTGCAACGCCAGCGTGCCGCCGACGATGTTGGCCTGGATGACGCCCGACGGCCCGTCGGGGCGCTCGGACTCGAAGCGCGCGGCCCCGTGAGTCTTCAACAACTGCACGGGCTGCGCCGCGCACGGCGCGGGAGCCGGGGCGGGCGGCCGCCGGGGCGTGCCGACCGCGGGCCGGTTGCCTTGCGCGCTGCCGTCGGGGGGCCGACGAGCGGCGGCCGTGACGTTTGGGTTAGTGATTCGACGACTCATCGCCTGACACTCCTGGCTGCGAGACTGGCGAAGCTGAGCGGCGAGGCCAACAAGGCCGTGAATGGTATACCCCCGTGGCGTTTATTGCCAGAGAATTCGTCATAGCGAGTTGGAGGGGCGCACGGCCGCCTTGACCCGCTCCTGCCGGTAGAAGTTCTCGGCCGCCTGTGACGCCTCGCGCTGGCTGGCGTATGCGCCGACGCGGACGGCGTACCAGGGGCGGCCCCCGGCGTCGCGCCCGCGGTACATCGTCGGCGTGTAGCCCTTGTTTTCGAGTTCGCCGAGAAGGCGCTTGGCTTCGCCCTCGTCGGCGTACGCGCCGACCTGCACCGCGTAGCCGGCCGGGGTCTGCGCGGGCTGCGCGGGGGCGGCGTCCTCGGCCTCGGAGACGAGCCGCGGGTCGGCGTCCGCGCCGGCCCCGCTCAGTCTCGCGGCCTCGCGGCTGACGACGGCGGCCAGGTCGCGCTCCGCAACGCCTCCGGTCGCCGCGGGCGCGGCGCGGCGCTGCTGCGCGCCTGCGTCCGCCCACGCGGGCGCGGGCGCTCCGGCGCCCTGCTGCGCGGCGTAACCTTGTGCGGCGTAACCCTGCGCGTCGTAACCCTGCGGCGCGCCGCCCCACTGCGGGGCGTACTCTCGCGCGGCGTAGTCCTGCGGCCCCGGCAGGTCGTAGACGGCCGGAGCCGGGGGCGGCGGCGGCGCGTACGGCAGCGCAGCGACGGAGGCGTCGGCGGCCGTCGTCGCGGCGGCGCCCGGCGCACCCGTCGCGGGCGGCGCGGGCGGCGCGGGCGGGCGGGCCGCGCCGTTCGCGGCGCGCGCGTCGGGCTGCGCCGCTTCGCGCGCGCCCCAGTTGGCCCCGAGCAGGACGCCCCCGAAGAAGAGCAGGAGGCAGAGGGCGGCCGAGCCGACCCCGAGCGCCCAGAGAGATTTGCCGTCGAACGAAAATTCGTAAGCCATACTTCGCCTCCTTCAGACTCCTTCGCGCGCCGCGCGACCTACGGGATCATCATCTTCGTCTGCCCGGGGCTCAAGACCTGTATGACGCCGCCCCAGTTGCACATCAGCTTCGAGGTGTTGTTGAGCGCGGGCATCTTGCCGATGAGGACGGTGGGCGCGCCGACCACCCACGGCGCGGCCGTCGCCGGCACGCAGGGCATCGGCGTGAGAACGCCCAGCGCCGCGGCCGTCGCCGCCGCGACCGTCGGGTTGGCCGGGGAGGAGCACATGCCGAAGGGCATGACGTTGACCAGCGGCGCGTGATCCATGATGTTGGCCGCGGGCGTCGTCGTCAGCGTCCGGTTCGCCGGCAGCACCACCAGCGAACTCGGCGCGACCCCGAAGCTGCACTGGAGCGTCGCGCCCATACAGACCTGAATCGCCATGACTGCGAACCTCCCCCCTCCCGCCTCTCAGGCCGTGCGGCGCGCGGCCGACTCCGTCCGCGGCTGCACGGGCTCCCCGGCCCTGTAGGCGACGCGCTCCCTGACCTTCCCGTCCTCGCCGAAGGTGACGACCTCGCCGTCCAGCTTGTCGTCCCTGAACTGGGCGCGCGTGAAGACCTTCCCCGAAGGGTAGTACTCGACCGAGAAGCCTTCGAGCGCGCCGGCGCGGTACTGCGCGCGCTTCACGACGCGCCCCAGTTTGTCGTACCAGACGGCGTCGCCGTCGAGCTTGCCCGCCTTGTACGGGGCGCGCATCACCACCCGCCCGTCCCCGTCGCACGTCACCGACACGCCGTCGAGCTTGCCGCCGCTGAAGCTCGCCTGCTGCACGACGCGCCCCCTGCTGTAGACGACCATCGGGCCCTCCATCACGCCGCCCTTGTAAGTGACCCTCTGCGCGACCAGGCCGTCCTCGTCGTAGATGACGGACACGCCGTCGAGCTTGCCGCCGCTGAAGCTCGCCCGCTGGACGACGCGGCCGCCCTCGTCGCGGACGACGACCTCGCCCTCGGCGGCGACGCCCTCCGGCCCGGCCTGCCCCTCCTGCTCCTGCTCCGCCCCCATCTCGCCCCCCCGCGTCAGTTGACCTGCACCAGCGAGCCCTTCACGGTCGTGACGCCGGAGCTTTCGACCGTGTTCGACGCGTTGCCCTTGTTGGTGATGGCCATCTGCGCCTCGTTCGTCAGAGACATCCCGGCCTTGTTCGTCAGAGACATCTTCGAGTCGTGGGTCATGTCCTGGCCGGACTTGACGGTGACGGAGCCGGTCACGTCTATCGTCAGGTTGCCCGTCACCTTCAGCTCGTAGTTGCCCGTCACCTTGTGCGTGAAGTCGGCCTTGTCGGTGTGCGTCTCGTTGCCGGTGACCGTCACCTCGCGCGTGCCCTTGACCTCGTAGGTCTCGTTGCCCGTCCTAACCTCGTAGGTGCGGTTGCCCTTCTCGACGACGTAGGTGTCGTTGCCCTCCTGCACGGTCGTCGAGCGGTCGCTCTTGATGGTGTTCGTCTCCTTGTTGAGCACCTTCTTCGTGCGGTCGTGCTCGACCACGATGTTGTGATCCTTCTGGGCGTGGAAGTAGACCTCCTCGGAGTCCTTCTTGTCCTCGAAGCGCAGCTCGTTGGAGCCGCCGCCGCCCTTCGACGAGTTGGTCTTGACGGTGCTCTTGGTCTGCTCTTCGGGGAGCGCGTAGGGCACGGCCTGCTCGGCGTTGTAGACGGCGCCGGTGACGACGGGGCGGTCGGGGTCGCCGTCCTCGAAGCCGACGACGACCTCCTGGCCGACGCGCGGGAGGAAGATGCCGCCCCAGCGCTTGCCGGCCCAGCCCTGGTCGACCCGCACCCAGCACGAGCTGTTCTCGTCGCGCTTCCCCTTCTGGTCCCAGTGGAACTGCACCTTGACGCGCCCGTACTTGTCCGTCCAAATCTCCTCGCCCGCCTTGCCCGTGACGACGGCCGTCTGCACGCCAGCGATGAGGGGGCGCGCGGCCTCGCGCGGCGGGCGGAAGGGCGCGTCGAGGGGGAACGCCTCGAAGGAGTTGGTGTAGCGCTCCTGCGTGGCGGCGTGCGAGACGCGGCGGAGCACGTAGGCGGCGTTGGCGTCCGGGCGGTAGTGCCCCTTGAGGTCGAACTTGTGGCCGGCGGCGAAGGCGCGGACGTGACCCTCGCCGCGCAGGAGCTTGCGCGGCTGCTCGGCGGCCTCGATGCGGCGGTTGGCGCGCGCCTCGCCCTCGTCGGTCTTGAGGAAGCCGCCCGGGTACTCGTAGACGCGCAGGGCGCCGCCCGCGCCCGCGACCTCCACCTTGAGGTCGGTCGAGGGCGTCTCGAAGTTGAAGTCGTCGTGCGCGAACTTGCCCGTCACGACCTGCTGCTCGACGCGGCAGCGCGTGACGGCGCGGTCGTCCGTGTGCTCGACGGCCGAGCGGCGGTAGCGCGCGCCGCCGTCGAGGCCGGGGCAGGCCGGGTGCGCGTCCGAGTCGTCGGCGAGGACGAGCGTGTGCTTGCCCTCCTCGTGCTCGAAGAAGTAGAAGATGCCCTCGTCCTCCAGCAGCCGCGAGACGAAGTTGAAGGCCGTCTCGTTGTACTGCACGCAGTAGACGCGCGGGCTGTAGGTGCCGGTCAGGGCGTCGCGGAAGTCCGTGAAGCCCAGCTCCGAGAAGAGCGCCTTGACGATCTCCGGCGTCGTCTGGTTCTGGAAGACGCGGCAGTCGGCCGTCTTCGTCAGCATCCAGAGCCACGGCCGCAGCTCGGCGTGGTAGGTCGTGAAGCGCCCGTCGTTGTCCTCCTGCACGAAGCGCTCGACGAGGCCGTGGAAGTGGTGCAGGCCGCCGTCGTTGAGGTGGAGCGTGACGGTCGCGCCCTTGCCGACGACGGCCGCGAAGTCGAGCGCGGGGTCTTCGGAGACCATCTCCACGTCGAAGCGGAAGGGGGCGGAGATGTGCTCCTCGCCGGCGAAGCCGCGCACGAGCAGCTTGTCGGGGCCGAGCGGGGTCGTGACCCGGAGCCTCAGTGTGTCCTGCTTGTATGCGGCGCTCATAAGTGGGCCGGCCTCCAGCAACTATTCACCGGCTTGCTTCCTCCCCTCGACGTAGGCGCGCAGCGCGGCGTCGAAGCGCGGGTACCGGCGCCTGAATTCGTCGAAGTCCTCTTTCTGGAGTTCCAGCAGCTCGCAGTCGCTCAGCGTGACGGCCGTGGCGTTGCGCGCCTTGCCCGTGACGAGCGACATCTCGCCGAAGTAGTCGCGCGCGCCCAGCGTCGCGAGGTACGTCTCGGTGCCGTCGCTCTCGTTGCGCGTGATGCGCACGCTGCCGCTCCGGATGATGAACATCGAGGTGCCCTGCGCGCCCTGGCGGACGACGCAGCGCCCCGCGCCGAAGTGCTGCGGGGTCGTGCAGGCGAGAAGCTCCTCCAGCTTGTCGGGCGGCAGCCCGAAGTGCGGGATGCGCACCTCGGCCGGGAAGGCGCCGAGCGAGGCCAGCGAGACGACGACCTCCGAGCCGAGCAGGTCGCAGAACGTGCCGGCGACCTTGCGCGCCTCCGCGGCCTCGGCGGCCCAGTCCGCGCGCTTGAGCCACGAGGTCCAGCCGAGGCGCGCCCCGCCCTTCGCGGAGAGCCGGGCGCCGGCCACCTCGAAGCGCTTGAGCTGCAAGCGCACGCGGAAGTCCATCCCGTCGCCGCAGTAGAAGCGTACGAGGTCGCAGAGCGGGCGGAAGCCCCACCCGGTCGGCAGGAATTCGAGGAACTCTTCGAGCGAGAGCGGGCCGAGGACGAGCTCGAAGGCGCCCTGCTGGTCCCAGACGCGCTTGCCCAGGACGGCGCCCTCGCCGAGCCGCGCGTTGCGGCCGCCCCGCCCCAGGACCGTCCACTGATCCTCGTCGAGCGTGAGCCAGCGCCCCACCAACTGGCGCCCCGAGACGCCGACGCGGAAGTACTCTTCGAGCACGCGCTCCAGCCCGACGAGCGAGCGCTGGCCCTGCGCGAGCAGCCCCGCGCAGAGGAGCAGCGCGCGGTCCTTGACCTGCATCAGCCCGCGCAGTCCGGGGGTGCCCAGGCCGAAGACGGCGTAGAGCGGCCCGGAGAGGCGGTCGCGCCCGGGCTCGGCGTTCTCCTGGCCGACGCGGTGGACTTTGCGTATGCGGTAGAGGAGCGAGACGAGCCTGTGGTTGAAGATGTCGAGGAAGTCGCGCAGCACCGTGTCCTTGTCGCGGCCGCGCTCAAGGATCAGCTCGGTGGTCGGGGCGTGGAGCGGGCCGAGCGCCCCGGCGAGCCCCATGAAGTTGACGGTCATCTCGGCCGGGCCCTCGCCGGCCGCGCCCCCCCCGGCCGCGGGGCGGGGGCGCCTGACCTCGGCCACGTCGCTCGCGGGGAAGGCGAGGCCGACCGCCGACTTGAAGCGGACGGCCTCGCGGGCGGGCTCCGCCGTCTCGCCGACGGGGGCGGGAGAAGGCCGCGTCTGTTCGAGGAGCCTGACCGCCTGGAAGAAGTCGAAGCGGTAGCCCTCGGCGTACAGCCAGTCGCTCAGAGAGCCGTCTTGTCCCCAACCGTAGGAGGCCACAGTTTCCATACTCCCTCGTCGCCCCAACCCTTGATGCGGAGCTGGGTGAACGAATTGATAGAGCTGTAGAGGGCGAAGAAGCGTTCGAGCACCGCCCCGAAGAGGAAGGCGCCGCTGCCGACGTACATCTCCTCGTCGAACTCGACCGTGACCTCCGTCCCGCGGCAGAAGCCGCGCCAGGCGTCGCGCCCCCCGTAGCGCCCGACCTGCCGCACCACGGGCCGGCACTTGACGGAGCGGATGCCGTCTATCTGCTTCCGCGCCGCGGGGCTCTCCGGCGGGCTGTAGAGCTTGAGTATCTCGCGCAGCGCCGGCAGGCCGTCGCGGTCTTCGGAGAGCGAGAGGTGGTTGAGCGAGAGGTGCGAGATCAGGCGCCAGAGGGTCTCGCCGCGCAGCGGCGGCTGCACGGGCGGCGTCGGCTTGGTCAGGCAGGTGATGCGGAACAGCGGGGCGTGCTCCTCCATCTGGAGGGCGGCGCCCGCCGAGAGCTGCGTCGCCAGCTCGCGGTTCGTGCAGAGCGTGTGGGCGTAGACGGTCTGGGCGGGGCTGTCCTCGGCCGGCTTGAAGTCGAGGTCGAGGAACGAGAGGAAGACCTCCGTGCCCGGCGTCTCCTTGTTGAGCGAGGGGGTGCGCCGCGCGTGCCAGAGCGGGCGGGCGCCGCCGCCGTCCATCCCGTGGCTGTAGGAGTAGAACGGCTCGAAGCGCCGCGCCCCGTCCCGGGCGTTCGTCGAGGCCGAGACGGAGAGGATGGAGTGCACCTCGGTCGTGCGCTCGCGGCGCTTGTCGGGGACGAGCCGGTACTCGGTCGTGCGGTGGTCGAGGCGGATCGGCTCGCTGGTCTTGCGGAAGAGGTTGATGACGGGCGTGCAGCCGAGGGCGAAGTTGGCGGCGCCGAGCGCCCGCGCGCCCGCCGGGACTTGGTCGAGCAGGAAGACCAGGTCGAGCTCCTTGCCGCGGAGCCACGCCCGGGGTATGTCGAGGTCGAAGAAGTGATACTTTTCGGGGAAGTAGAAGAACTCCTGGAGGAGCCTGTAGCCGGGGTGCGACTGCCGCGGGTAGGGCAGCACGTCCTCGTCGTCGCGGAAGCCGACGGGCCAGATAGAGCCCGCGGAGCGGCGCATCGGGTTCCCGGCCGGCCCTTCGGGCAGCGCGGCGACGCCGAGCACGTGGCAGAAGAGCAGCTTGTAGAGCGCGCCCGTCATCCCGGGGTCGCCGTTGAGGTAGAAGCGCAGCCGGTCGAGCGCCAGCTCCGAGAGGTCGCCGCGCCCGCAGCGCAGCCTCAGGCGGAGCACGGCGGCCACGTTCGGCTCGGCGTCGAGGAAGCGGAACTCCCCCGTGTCCTCGATGGCCGCCCACTCCACCGAGAGCGGCCAGAGCGTGACGGGGTAGCAGGTGCGGAAGCGGCACGGGTGCCCCTGCCGCGTGAAGGCCGCGAGCTGCGTGTGGCGCTCGACGGTGAAGCCCGCGCTGAACTCACCCTGCGCCGGGTCCACGTCGAAGCGCGCGACGGCCATCGGCGGGACGGGGGCGGTGAACTGCGGGTAGAGGACGCCGAGCAGCGCCGTCGTCACCTCGGGGAACTCGCCCGCGAGGTCGTGCTGGAGCCGCGCCGTCAGGAAGGCGAACGACTCGATGAGCCGCTCGACCTGCGGGTCGGCGCACTCGTCGCGCCCGAGTTCGAGCCGGCTGGCGACGCGCGGGTAGAGGGCGGCGAACTCGCCGCCCAGGCGCCGCAGGTAGGTCAGCTCGTCCCTGTAGCAGCGGAGCAGCTCCTCATGTTGGCTCGTCTTCATGTACCTCCGCCGCCCGCGCGCCGCCGCGGGGCATCAGCAGTGGGAACGAGACCGGCTCGGCGACCGTGCCGACGACGAGCCGGCCCTCGACCCTGAGCAGGAGCGCGCGGTCTTCCGGGCGCTCCTGCTCGACGCGGACGCGCACGCCGCGCAGCCGCGGCTCGAAGGCCGCGACCGCCTCGGCGACCGCCTCGGCGAGCAGGCCGCGGTCGTCGTCCGAGTGAGCCGACAGGGAAGAGAAGTCGGGGAGGCCGTAGTCGAGCACGGTCACCTCGCCCCCCTCGCCGGCCGCCCACGCACGCCCGTGGCGCCGCGTGTTGAGCAGCCGCCCGATCTCGCGGCGCACGGAGCTGGTGAGCGCCCCAACGTCGTGGGCGCGGTAGGGCCGCGCCTCCTCCTCGCGCAGGTGCGGGTCTTCCTCCGCCAGCCGCTCGAAGAGGAGGGCGCGGCCGCCACTCACGGGTTTCGGGTCTCGCATCACGCGCCCTTACTTGTTGATGTTCTTGGCCAGGTCCCACATGGTGGCGACGTGGCCGGCCTCGGCGCCCTCGGCCTTCTGGTGGTGGAAGTCCCACGTGATGTGGTTGTAGTTGAGCGTGACGGTCTCGACCGGCTTGTCGCCCCCGCCGCCGCCGACGGAGACCGACGAGACGACCACGTTCTTCATCTTGTAGGTGATGAGCGGGAGCACGGCGCCCTTGTCGTTGCGCGCCACCGTGATGAGCACCTCCGAGAAGTTGTCGCCCTTGCAGCAGCCCTCGTTGATCTTCGGGGACGCCTGGTCGAGGTACTTCGTGACGGTGAAGTCCTGGTGGTTGGGCTTGCCCGAAGTCCGCTCGGTGTTGCTGATGTCGCCCGTGATCTGCATGGCGACGCCGTGGCTGAAAGAGAGCAGTTCGATCTGCTTGTCGAACTTGTCGAGGGTGCTTGTCCCGTCGATGGCGGGGGTCGTCTTCATGAGTAGAACGTCCATATGTCCTCCAGCAGTTGTCGTTCGGTTGAAAGGGGTTCTGTTTTCCCGGCGCGACCGGCCGGGCCGGGGCGGCGGCCCTCACCGCCGCCGCCCCGGCCGGGCTAGGCGGCGACCGGCGGCGGCAGCTCGGCGACGAGGCGGATCGAGGCCGTCAGTTCGTCGAGCTGGAAGTGGGGCCTCAGGAAGACCGTCGCCGTGTAGCAGCCGGGCTTGCCGGGCATGTCGAAGACGTCGATGCGGGCCTCCCTGAGCGGGTACTGCGCCTTCGCGCCCTGCGAGGCGCGGTCGTCGAGCAGGACGTAGCTGGCGATCCACTGGTTCAGGTAGTCGGCCACGTTCTCCTTCGTCAGGAAGCTCCCGACCTTGTCCCGCATGATCACCTTGATGTAGTGGGCGAAGCGCGACGCGGCGAGCAGGTAGGGGAGCTGGCTCGACACGCGCGCGTTGGCCGTGGCCTGCGGCAGGTTGTAGACCTTCGGCTTCTGCGTGGTCTGTCCGCCGAAGAAGGCCGCGTAGTCGGTGTTCTTGCAGTGGACGAGCGAGATGAAGCCGAGGTCGTTGAGCTCCTTCTCGCGCCGGTCGGTGATGGCGATCTCGGTCGGGCACTTGGCCGCGATCTCGCCCTCGTCGGTGCGGAAGGTGTGCACGTCGAGCCCCTCGACCTTGCCGCCGCCCTCGACGCCGCGGATGGCGGCCGTCCACTTGTACTTGGCGAAGGCGTCCGTGATGCGCGCGGCCAGCGCGTAGGCGGCGTTGCCCCACAGGTACTTCGAGTGGTCGGTGCCGTCAACGTCCTCCTTGTAGTCGAACTCCTCGACGGGCTTCGTGTCGGGCCCGTAGGGGAGGCGCAGCAGGATGTGCGGCAGCGTCAGCGCCACGTAGCGCGAGTCCTCGCTCTCGCGGAACGAGCGCCACTTGGTAAGCTCGGCGCTCTCGAAGATTTTGGCGAGGTCGCGCGGCCGGCCGAGGTCGATGAAGCTGTCCATGTCGAAGAGCTTCGGCGAGGCGGCGGCGATGAACGGGGCGTGCGCGGCCGCCGCGACGCCCGACATCTTTTCGAGGAACGCGAAGTCCTCCGAAGGGTTGCGCCCGAACTCGTAGTCGCCGACGAGCAGGCTGTAGGGGTGCCCGCCGAAGGTGCCGTACTCCTCCTCGTAGAGCTGTTTGAACTGCACGCTCTGGTCGAACTCGATGGCCTTCTCAAGGTCTTTGCCGATCTCGCCCTTCTTCGCGTTCAGGAGCCGGAGCTTGAGCATCGTCGAGGTCTCGGTGTTCGAGACGAGGTAGTGGAGGCCGCGCCACGAGGCTTCGAGCTTCTGGAACTCCTCGTCGTGCAGAATCTCGTCGAGGTAGCCGGTCAGGATGGCGTCGATCTGGGCGATGCGCTCCTGAATCAGCTTAACCAGGTCGGACGACACCCCGTCGGGCTTAACCGCGTTCTTGATTAAGTCGTCAACGTAGACGGCGAACTCGCCGATCAACTCCCGCGCGTAGACCTTCTGATTGTCGTCGCGCGCGACGCCGCCCGCCTCGATGATCTTGTCGATGTTCGGCGTCGGGCTCGGCGCCTGGGTGGTGGACTGGGCGCCGTTGGCTGGTTGGTTTAAATTAGCAGACATTACGCTTTCCCTCCTGTCAGCGCCCCAAGGGCCGACTGCGCTTCCGCGGCCTTCCTCTGCGCTTCCGTGGCTTTCATCTGCGCCTCGGCGGCGTCCTGCCGCGCGTTCACGGCGTCCTTCTGCGCGGCGTCCTTATCCGTAGCGTTCGCCACGGCGGCCTGCGCGGCGGTGGCCTTCTGCGACGCCTCGTCGGCGGCCTTGGTCGCCTCTTCGGCGTCCTTCTGCGCCGCAGCGGCGGCCTTGGTCGCGGCGTCTATTGCCAGCTCATTCTCGATAGCCGCCTGCGCGGCGGCGGCCTTCTTCGCGTCCTCGGCGGCCTGCGCGGCGGCGTCGCGCTTCTTCTTCTCGAAGTCGCGCGTCTTGATGTCGGCGTCAGCCTGAGCGATGTCGGCGGCCTGCCGGGCGTCGGCGGCGGCCTGCTGCGCCGACAGGGCGGCCGCCTTCAAGGGGGCGACATCCGCATGGTTGGGGTCTTTCTTCTCCTTAGCCATCTTCACGGCGGCGGCCTGCGCCTCGCCGGCCGCCGTCGCCTTGGCGGCGGCCTCGTTCGCCTTAGCGGCGGCCGTCTCCTTCGCCGCCGCGGCGGCCGCCCTCGCGGCGGCAACGTCCGGCGTTTCGGCGGGCTCCTCGCCCTCGGTCTTCAGCCCCTTCAGCGCCGTGGCGTCCGCGAGAATCTCCTTGAGCTTCTTGCCCGCGATGATCTCCTTGAGCTGCGTATCCAGCTTGTCGTTCCCGTCGAGCTTGGTCAGCAGGTCGGAGAGGTGGTTGCGCGTGTCGAGCAGCTTACGCAGGAACTCGACCTGCTTGACGACGTTGATGGGGCTGAAGTCGTCGAGGCTCAGGAACTCCAGCGCGACCGGCACCTTCTCATCCGACTTCTCGTGCTTGAACATAATGGGGAGGTCGTCGTGCTCCCTCAGCTTCTTCAGCTTCCGGTACTCCTCCTCCTCCTCCTTGGTATACGGGCGCCAGTTCTCGGTCCTCACCGAGAGCACGAGGCGGGGGGCGATGGTCTCCATCACGGTGTCGAAGTTGTCGCGGTCGATCTCGATGTACCTGCGCTCCTTGAGCGGCTCGACCGTCTTCGCCTCCTTAGCGGGACGCATCTTCCCGTTGTGGCTGGCGGGGTCGGGCCGCCTGGGGAGCGGCTTCTCGGGCGTCCCCGAGAGGTCGGCCATGATGCCGACGACGAAGGGCAGCTCCTTCATCACGATGGCGCCGCCGACCTCCACGTCGTAGGTGATCTGCACGCGGGGCGGGCGCACCCGGTCGAGTTTGTGTTGTGTGCTTTCTGGCATTACTGCTCCTTTCGGGCTGGCGGACTTTGGGTTTGTCGGTTGGGGGGACACTCGGACTGCCGCGACTGCGTTTCCGTCTCAGCCCGTCGAGGCCGTTGTGTCCGTCTTACGAAAGCGCGGGGGGCCGCGGCGCGGCCCCCGGCCTCATCTGCTCGGGTCGCCCGCGCCCGTGAGACGGAGCAGGCGGTTGATCTCCTGCATCTCGCCCTCGTTGCGGACGATCTGCTGGAGCACCTCGTGGAGGTTCATGCTGCCCCACTCGACCGCACGCCGGACGAGGTACGGCGTGGGGCTGTGGGGCTCCGTCCTCTGGAGGTAGTCGGCGGCCTCGGCGAGGCGGCGGTACGCCTCGGCGCGGCTGCGGATGGGGTTGGAGGGCCAGGGGCCCACGCCCCCGCCTTCGGAGTCGTCGGCCTCCTCGGCCTCGTCCTGCTCCCCGCCGGCGTACTCCGCCGACGTGGGGCGCGAGCCCAAAACGTCGGCGGCCAGTTGGCGGACGGCGAGGAGCGCCTCGCGGAATGAGCGGAGGCTCGGCGCCTGGCGGCCGCACCTCTCGTCGAGCATGCGTTCGAGCGCGGCGCAGGCTTCGGCCGCCTCGCCCGTGTCGCTGTAGAGCGAGGCGAAGAAGTCGTCGTCGGTGAGCATCAGGCTCGTGCTGAAGGTCGAGAGCGAGACCCGGCCGCGCGCCTCGGCCGACTCGGCGGCCTTCGGGTCCCGCTTCGAGAGGTTGTCGAGCTCGCAGGCGCCCTCCCAGTCGGCGTAGGAGTAGGGGAGCGCGTCCGCCGAGCGCGGCGCCGAGACGGGCAGCAGCTTCAGCCGGAGCGGAAGCTTCTGGTCTATCCACTCGAAGGGCGCGACGCGCGCGCCCCAGTCGTCGCCGGGTTCGGGCCGCGGGTGCACGTCGTCCCAGAAGTGCTCGCACAGGGCCGCCAGAAGCTGCACCCCCTCGCGGGCGCCTGCGAAGCCGTAGAGGTGCAGCCAGGCTTCCATGAGCCACGCGGCGATCTGCAAGTCCTTCGAGCGGGTGGCGAGTGCCACGAGGCAGAGCGACTCGACCTCGTCCCACTCGGCGCGCTTCAGCTCGGCCTTGTAGATGCCCTGGCTCAGGCGCGGGTCGTCCTCGCGCCGCGCCTCGCGGATGCGGTCGTAGGTGCCGGCGTGGCTCAGGCTCTCGCCCGACGGCCGGTCGGCGGCGATGGGGGCGAAGAGGGCTTCGAGGTCGAAGACGTGTGTCGTGGGGGTGCTCATCCTGTTACTCGGTCTCCGGCGTCCGGGGTTTTTAGCGGTCGTGGTACATGCCCGGCGCGCTCTTGGGGAAGTAGGGCAGCGGGTGCTCCTTCGCGCCGGGGCCGAGCAGCGCGAGGCGTATGAAGACCCGCGCCTCGTTCGACCTGAGCGGCGTGGCCATGCTGTCGAAATACTTCCCGTCGGGGTGGGTCGGGACTGTGAACCAGAGCGTGTAGACGCCGGAGTCCGCCCCTTCGGGCGAGAAGTCCGAGGCCGGCGTCTGCTGCCGCAGCAGCATCATCAGCAGCGACCAGCGGTTGCGGTACTGGTAGACGGCGACGCGGTTGCCCGCGCGGAAGAACGGGCCCCCCTCCGAGGCGTCGGGGACCTGCGGCGAGTTGTCCGCCCAACGGAGCGTCAACTGCACCGGCTCGCCGAAGGCCCAGCGCCCGGTCAGCTCCTTGTCGCGGTGGCTGAACTTCCTGCCGCCGACCTCGAACGTCCAGTCGCTGATCTGCGAGGCGCCCTCCTCGTGCTCGCGGTTGACGCGGAACTCAAGGTTGAAGTCGAGCGCGGGCCCCTTCCTCTTCTCCAAATACTCCGCGAAGAAGGCGCGCACCTCGTCCATCCGGTCGAGGAATTCGAGCGCCGCGTCGCCGTCGGCGCCGAAGAGGTGGGCGGGTCGCAGCGCCCTGCGCGCCACGGGGCCCTTCTCTTTGAGCAGGTCGAAGAAGGCGAGCACGTCGCGCGGGTCGGCCTCGGCGTAGGGCGGGCCGACCGGCGCGGCGAACGGGAAGCGGCCGGCGAGCTTGTCGTTGAACCTCTCGGCGATCTCTCGGTAGCCGGCGACGGCGACCAGCGCCGCGCGCCTGCCCCTGTCGGCCAGGAGCAGCTCCTCGCGCCTCGCGCGGTCGGCGGCGATGGCGTCGCAGCGGCTGCGCAGCATGCCCCGGAGCTGGTTCCGCCGCATGAGGAAGAGGTCGCGCGCCGACGGCCCGTCGCCGCCGCCGTCTATCTCCTGGCAGCGGGCCGGGTTCGCCTTGTCCATCCCCGTGAGGATGAAGCTTTCGAGCTGGCTCAGGGAGTTGCCGGGCTTCTTCTCGTCGTAGTCGGCGAGCAGCGCGAGCAGCCCCTTCCAGTCAACGCGCGTGCGCGGCGCGGGGACGCCGCTGGCGGCGGCGAAGTCGAGGACGGGCGCCGCCAGCTCGCGCGCGAGGTAGGCGACCTCCTTACGCTGCTGGGCCAGGTAGGCGGCGACCCCGTCCAGGCTGTCGGCGCCGAAGGCCCAGGCGGCGACCGGCGTCGAGCCGTCCCACTCGGAGAAGTCGGGGCGCGCCATCGGGTAGAAGTTCCCGTCGGGGAAGAGCCTGTCGGCGGCGCGCAGGAGTGCCTGCGCCTGCCCCGCGAGCGCGGGGCGCAGGCCCTCCTGGAGCGAGAGCCGGTCGGAGGTCGCCAGCAGCTTCGAGAGCGTCTCCTGCTCGGCCTTCAGGCTCCGCACCTCTGCCTCCAGCCCGGCGAGTTCGGCCGGTTGCCCCGGGGCGGCGGGCGCCGGCCGGTAGCTCTGCGCCTGCCTGACCAGCGCCGCGACGTTCGCCCTCATACGCGCGAACGCGGTCTGGCACACCGTGTCGTTGAGCGGGTTCGAGCGGTCGCAGCGGCCGGCGGCGAAGCGTTCGTAGTCGTCCGCGTAGGCGGCGGCGCGCCGCAGCAGCCCGCCGTCCCAGACCATCTCGCGCCGCGGCCGCGGAGCGAACCCCGCCGCGCCGGCCGCGCCCGGCGACATGAAGCCCTCGTGCCTCAGCCCTTCGAGCGCGACGCGCAGCTCGTGCATCCCCGCCGAGAGGGTCATCCCGTAGAAGGCCGAGCGCCCGTCGAAGACGTAGGTGGAGAGCCATGTGTGCTCGGGGCGGGCCAGCAGCGCCTCGGTCTGCGCCACGTCGCCCAGGTAGACGTAGCTGACGCCGCTCGTCTGCCTCTCGAAAGACCTGTGGTAGAGCGCCTCTACCATCCCGGCCACATTCTCCTCGACCGCCCGGAGCACGTCCTTCGCCTCGTACGTCAGCGGGTGACCCTTCGCCCTGTGGACGGCCTCGGTGAAGAGCGGGTTGCGCGCGTCGAAGTCCTCGGCCGGCTCCTTGTGCCCGAGGTAGGCGTTGAGGCTCTTCAGGTCTTCGAGCGAGCCGCTGCCCGCGCGGAGCCCTTCGTAGAGGGCGCGCGCCGAGCGCAGCTCCGCGAAGCGCTCGATGAAGCCGTGCAGCGTGCCGTCGTCGCCGGGCACGAACCTCTGGTCGTAGAGCGGGTAGACGCCTTCGGTCGGCGGGGAGGCGGGGTCGGCGGACGGCGGCGCGGCGCCCGGGGCGGACGCGAGGCGGCGGCCGGGGGCGGATGCGGCGGAGGCGTAAATCGGCGCGGCCTGGAGGAAGGCGTCCGTGCGGTCGTCAAGCTCCGAGCGCAGACCCTCGAAGATGATGTGCTCGAAGCCGTCAACTATCGACGCGCGCGTGTGCGCGTTGAGGTCGCTGAACCAGGAGGTCGGGATGAAGACCGAGTAGAGCTTGCCGCCGTGCACGCGCGACATGGCCGCGAGCATGTTGTGCAGGTTGTCGTGAGTGGCCAGCCCGAGGCCGCCGTCGGACGGCAAGGGGCGCGCGCCGGGCGCGTCGTCGGCCGCGGCCTGCGGGGGCAGGGCGGCGTCGGTGTAGACGGCCGGGCGGGCCTGCGCGGGCGGGGCGCCGTAGGAGGACTCGCCGCCGAAGCCGCCGTAGAAATCGGACAGGCGCGGCCGCGCGCGGTACCCGTCGCGCAGGTTCCGCACCTCCGCCAAATCCTGCTCCTCCTGCCTGAGCATCGCGTACAGCTCGTCGCGCCGGCCTTCGAGGCCGGCGTAGGTCAGGAGGAGGCCGAGGCAGCCCCCGATGGGGATGGCGAGCGAGAGCACCTGCGCCGCGAAGGCCGTGCGGTTGCGCGACAGCCGCGCCTTGACGAGCGGGCGGGCCAGCATCCCCTCCTGAAATATCTTCTTCTCGAAGAGGTCGCGGACGAAGGCGGGGCGGCGCTTCTGCTGGGCCGCGGGCGCTTCGGGGGCGTCGTCCTGGCGGTCGAGTTTGAGCGCCTCCTCCAGCCACTCTTTGTAGGATTCGGCCGCGTCCGGGGCGGGGGGGAGGAGGGCGCGCACGGCGGGGGTCGCCACCTCCTCGCCCGCGTCGCCGCAGAAGTAGAGCCCCCGGAAGAAGAAGGAGTCGTGGAAGGAGCTCTCCTTGAAGACCTGGTCGAGGTAGAGCTGGAGAGGCGCGCGCAACTGCTGCACCTCGGAGGGCAGCAGGAAGATGCCGTCGCGGTCTCTGACCTCGCAGCTCTCGGTCAGCATCTCGACCTGCGCCTGGAAGAGGTAGCGGTTGACGTTCTGGAAAGCCTCGACCACCCACTCGGGGCGGTAGGCCGTCTCCAGCGTGTAGTGCGAAGACCAGCCGAACATCTCGTCGCGCAGGCGCTCGGGAAGCTCGCGGCAGAAGCTCTGGAAGCCGGGCACCTGGTCGCACTTCGTGACGACGACGTAGACGGGGAAGCTCATCCCGAGCTGCTTCTGCGCCTCCCACAACTTGCGGTAGAGGCCGACGGCCTTCTGCTCGATGCGCGCGCGCTGGTCGGGGGCGAGGCCGCGGGCGGCGACGAGGTCTGAGGCGGGGACGGTCAGCACCACGCCGTCGAGGGGGCGCTCGGGGCGGTGCTTTTGCAGGAGCCGCGAGACCGTGGCCCAGCCGCTCCTGTTGGAGGTCTCCGAGTCCGAGCGCAGCACCAGCTCGCCGGCCACGTCGAGGACGACCGCGCGGTCGTAGAAGAACCAGTTGACCTCCTGCTTGACGCCGTGCATCTGCTCGGCGGGAGGGTCGAGCGGGAGGTGCATCCCCGACTCCCTGAGCAGCGTCGTCTTCCCCGAACCCTCCTCGCCGACCAGCAGGAACCAGGGCAGGCGGTAGCGGTAGTCCCTGAGCGTGACGTGGCCGCGCAGCGCGCGCAGCGCACGCACGAACGAGAGCTTCATGCCGAGGCTCGACGCCGCGGGGCGCTGGATGAACCCGACCTGAGGGGCGTCGGCCGCGGGCGGCGCGGCGGCGCGGCGGCGCGCGCGCCGGAGCACGAGCAGGAGGGCGAGCGCCGCGCAGAGCGCCAGGAGGAGCGTCGCCAGCAGGATGTAGGGCCAGTAGGGGGAGAGCATCGTAAAACCCGCGCCGCAGCCGGCGCCCGTCTCAGCGTTTCTTCTCCATCTCCGAGACCGCGCCGGCGATGCGGCGGTTGACGTCGGCGAGTTCCGACGTGAGGTTGAGCCAGATGCCGTGCGTGATGGCGAGGTAGGCCGCCACCGTCGCGCAGAGCAGGACCACCCAGACGCGCGGGTTCGGCAGCCTGCGCGGGGTCTCCTCGCGCATCGTGTGGTAGTAAGTCTCGGGGAAGAGGCGGCGCTCCGCGTTGTCGAGGTCCAGCTCGCGGCGGAAGACGAAGGAGTAGAGGCGGCGGCGGTAGCCGAGCAGTTGCGCCGCCCCGCCGCGCCGGCCGCGGTACTTGCCCCGGAAGTCGAGCGAGAGCGCCATCAGGTAGACGGCGCACAGGTCGCGGTAGACGGGGTCGCGTTCGCGCAGCAGGTGGTCGAGCCTCTGGAAGATGAGCTCGCCCGCCTTCTGCGTCTGGAAGAGCCTCATCTCCAGCAGGTTCGAGACCCAGTCGCGCCGACCCTCCCACTCGATGTTGAGGAACACCTCGTCGGCGAGGGCGACCATCACGTACTGCGCCTCCTTGTAGAATTCGGCCCCGTACGCGCCGCCGTAGCGCCCGGCGTTGGCCTCCTGCCGCTCGAAGAGCGAGAGCAGGCGCTGCCAGACGAAGGTGCTCATGCGGGCCTGGTCGAAGGGCGCGAACTGTCGGCCGGCGAAGGGGGCCGCCGCGCCGCCGTCGCCGCGCGCCCGCGTCGCGTCCCAGGGGGCCATCAGGCGCGTGTCGCCCTCCGCCTGCGCGGCGAGGTCATCCTCGGGCTCCGTGAAGACTTCGG
>DASVWB010000376.1:0-6846 GCA_036389815.1 Pyrinomonadaceae bacterium
GACGGACGCGGAGATCGAGTGCGAGGTCAGCCAGATCGAGCTGACGAACCTGCTGACGGCCGAGCTGCGCAAGCGCCACCCTGAGTCGTACCGGCTGGCGCGGCGCATCTCGACCATCATCCAGTCCTCCGCCAACTTCCGGCGGGTGGACTCGGGCGCGGGCGAGGACGAGCCGCACCGCCGCCTCGTAGACCGCGTCTACGGCCTGCGCGAGTGGCGCGCGGACAAGCCGCGGCGGGCGCAGCCCGAGCTGGAGGAGCGCGTGCAGATGATCCCCGTGCGCCAGCGCGACACGCGGATGGTCGGCTGCACGGGCGACGCGCAGATCATCATCAGCAACTCGGACCTCGAAGACCTGATCGTCTCGGTGCTGGAGGCCTGCGACTCGCCGGTGGACGTGCGCGCCTTGCGCGGGCTGGTCATGTCGCGGCTGCCCGTGATGGACATCTACCTCGTGCCCATCGGCGGCGACGACACGGACGAGGGGCGCGGCTTCGAGCCCGTCGACGGCAGAGAGAACCCCGAGCAGTCTCTGCTCCGGCGCGAGTCGGAGGACGAGGCGGCCACCTACGTCGACAGCTTCTTGCAGGGGCTGCACGCGGCCGTGCGCGGCAAGTCGAAACAGTACGACCGGATGCTCGGCGTGCTGTGGTATTGTTACCTGAGCCCGACGCACATCACGCAGCTTGAGGCCGCGGCGCGCCTGAACGTCTCCGACTCGCTCGTCTCCGACTACCGCCGCCGCATCGAGCAGCAGTTGCGCGCCCTCTCCCTGAGCGGGATCGAGGAGGCGCGCCGCTTCGAGACGGCGCTGCGCGAGCGCGTGCGGGCGCTGACGCTGACGGGCGACGAGGAGGCCATCCCGGTCTGAAGACGCAGGAAGTTTGGCCCGAGGGGCGGGCGAAAAAGTTTCAAGCGCCGGCGGCGGCCGGCCGGATTTTGGGCGCGCTTCGCGCTCAAAATTATTTTTGAGCGAAGCGCGCGTCCGTGCGGGAGGCGCGGCCCGCGTGCGACAATCGCGCGGGCGACAAAGACGCTTGTAGACTCTTAAATTTTCCGGCGTGCCTCGGCAGATGCCTTACGAACCAACAGCCCTCGACTACGAGCCGGTGACGCCTTCCCGGCGCGCCGCGAGCCCCCCGTCGGAAGACGGGGAGGCGGCCGTGCGTTTTCCGGGGGACGACTTGTGGACTCCGCCCCGCGGGTCGCGCTTCGGAGAGGCGGCGCCCGCCGCTCCGTTGGAAGACGGAGGCGACGCTGGCGAAGATTCGCGCCGGAGGGCGGGGGCTAAAAAGGGCCGGGCGCGCGCGGCGTGGCGGTGGCCGCCGCTCAGGCGCGGGCACGCGGCGAGCTTCGCGGGGCTGCTGCTCTTCACGGCCGTCGTCTACTTCCGCCCGCAGGAGACGGTGCCGGCGCTCGCCTCGTTCAAGTCGCTCGCCTTCTGGGCCGCGGTGCTCACGCTGGCCGTCTTCCTGCCTTCGCAGCTCGGGCTGGAGGGGACGCTGACGGCGCGCCCGCGCGAGGTCACGCTGGTGCTCGCCGTGCTGCTGCTCGGGCTCGTCGGCGTGCCGCTCGCGTCCGACCCGGCGGAGGCGTGGGCGGCGTGGCTCGACTACGCGAAGGTCGTCACGATGTTCGTCGTGATGGTCAACGTCCTCCGCACCGAGTCGAGGCTGCGCGCGATGTGGTGGCTGGCGCTGCTGGTGAGCCTCATCCTGAGCGCCAACGCGGTGCTCGACTACCACGCAGGGAGGTTCGCGGGCGACCGGGTCGAGGGCGTCATCGGCAGCCTGTTCGAGAACCCGAACGACCTCGCGCTCCACCTCGTGACGATGGTGCCGCTGGCGGCCGGGCTCCTCTTCGTCGCGCGGGGGATGGCGGGGAAGGCGCTCTACGCGGCGGCGGCCGGGCTGATGACGCTGGCCGTCGTCGTCACCTACTCGCGCGGCGGGCTGCTCGCCCTCGCCGCGGCGCTGTTCGTGATGGCTTGGAAGCTCCGGCCGCGGGGGCGGGCGGCGGTGGTCGCGGGGTTCGTGCTGGCGGCCTTGCTCTTCCTCGCGCTGATGCCTTCGGACTTCGGCGCGCGCCTCGGCAGCGCATTCGGCGGGAAGGGCGACGGCGGCTCGGCCGAGTCGCGGCAGGCGCTGCTCCTGCGCTCGATACTCGTCTCGCTGCGCCACCCCGTCTTCGGCATCGGGATGAACAACTTCCACATCCAGTCCATCAGCGAGCAGGTCAGCCACAACGCGTACACGCAGGTCAGCTCGGAGGTGGGGATGCCGGCGGCGGCGGCCTACGTCCTGTTCATGCTGGCGGCGCTCGGGAGGATGCGCCGGGTCGAGCGCGAGACCGCCGCGGAGAAGAGGCGCGCGCGCGTCCACTACCTCGCCGTCGGGATGCAGGCGAGCGTCGTCGGCTACATGGTCGCGAGCTTCTTCGCGTCGGTCGCCTACCTCTGGTACGTCTACTACCTCGTCGGCTACGCGCTCTGCCTCGAACGCCTCTACGCGGCGCACGGCGCGCGCGTCTTCGGGCGCGCCGAGTCGCCGGGCGCGGGGGCGCGGGCGGCGGCCGCCCGGGGGGGAGAGGGGCGCGCTGAGTTTTCCGACGACGGGGCGCGGGGGCTGCCGGCCGTCGCGCCGGAAGGGGGGCTCGCGGCGCGGGGCGGGCGCTGAAAGACTCATGGGACTTGAGAACCTCATGCGGGTCTGCTTCTGGGCGTCGGCGGCGCTGCTGGCCTACGCCTACGTGGGCTACCCCGTGCTCGTCTACGCGGTCGCGCGCCTGCGCCCGCGCGCGGTGCGCCGCGCCGGGCGGGAGCCGAGGGTCTCGGTCGTCATCACGGCCTACAACGAGGAGCGCGACCTCGCCGCGAAGCTGGAGAACACGCTCGCGCTCGACTACCCGGCGGAGAAGCTGGAGGTCATCGTCGCCTCGGACTGCTCGACCGACCGCACGGACGAGATCGCGCGCTCCTTCGCCGCGCGCGGCGTGCGGCTGCACCGCCAGAGCGCGCGGCTGGGGAAGACGGCCGCGCAGAACGCCGCGGTCGAGCTGGCCTCCGGCGAGGTGATCCTTTTTTCCGACGCGACGACGCTCTACCGGCCCGACGTGCTGCGCGTGATGCTGCCGAGCTTCGCCGACGAGACGGTGGGCTGCGTCGCCGGCCGCCTCGTCTACGTCGACCCGGCGGACACGGGCGTCGGCCGCGGCGCGCGCTCCTACTGGGGCTACGAGACTTTCATCAAGGAGCAGGAGAGCCGCGCCCGCTCGCTCATCGGCGTCTCGGGGTGCCTCTACGCCGTCAGGCGCGCGGCCTACGTGCCGCTCTACCACGAGGCGTGCAGCGACTTCATCATCGCGACGAAGATGGTCGAGCAGGGCTTGCGCGCCGTCTACGAGCCGGCGGCCGTCTGCACCGAGGAGACGAACCGCCGCTCCGACCGCGAGCTTCAGATGCGCGTGCGCGTCATCGCGCAGACCTACACAGACCTCTGGCGCCACCGCGCGATGCTCAACCCGCTGCGGGGCGGCTTCTACTCGGTCGAACTCTTCTCGCACAAGGTGCTGCGCTACGCCGTGCCGGTCTTCCTCGCAGCCCTGTTCGCCTCGTCGGCCGCGCTCGCGCCGCGCTCGTGGTTCTACGCGCTGGCCGCGGGGGCGCAGGTCTGCTTCTACGCGGCGGCGCTGCTGGGGTGGCTCGCCGAGCGCGCGGGGCTGAAGGTGCGCCCGCTCGCGCTGCCGCACTACTTCGTGCTGGCGAACGTGGCGCCGGTCTTGGCCTTCGCCAAGTTCGCGCGCGGCGAGCGCTACGCGAGCTGGGAGACGGTGCGCGAGGGCGCGGGCGGCGTGGGCGTGGGCCGGCGGGGGGCGGCCGCGGGCGACTGAAGGCGCGTCGGGCGCGGGCGTCATAAAGTGAGCATGGCGAGTCAGAGCCACATCGCCGAGGCGGGGGCGGGGACGGCCGCGGCGGCGGCCGAAGGGCGGGAGCGCTTCTTCCGCACCGACCACCTCAAGGCCGACCTCGCGGGCCGGACGGCGCGCGGCGGCGCGGTCATGGTGGCGGCGCAGGGGACGAAGTTCGTCGTCAACATGGTCTCGGCCGCCGTGCTCGCGCGGCTGCTGACGCCGCAGGACTACGGGCTGGTGGCGATGGTCGCCGTCTTCACCAACTTCACGCACCTCTTCCGCAACCTCGGGCTCTCGGCCGCCACGATGCAGCGCGCCGAGGTCAGCGACCGGCAGGTGAGCACGCTCTTCTGGGTCAACGTCGCGCTGAGCCTCGTGACCGTGGCGGCGACGGCCGCCTGCGCGCCGCTCATCGCGGCCTTCTACGGCGAGCCGCGCCTGGTCGGCATCACGCTGGGGCTGGCGGCCGGCTTCGTCTTCTCGGGGCTCTCCGTCCAGCACCAGGCGCTGCTCAAGCGGCAGATGAGGTTCGCGGCGCTCGGGGCCGTGGACGTGGGCGCGATGGTGGCGGGGCTTTTGACGGGCGTGACGCTGGCGTGGTACGGCGCGGGCTACTGGGCGCTCGTCGGCAGCCAGGTCGCCATCGCCGTCGCGTACGCCGCCGGCGTGTGGGCGGCGTGCGGATGGCGGCCGGGTCTGCCCGCGCGCGGCTCCGGCGTCCGCTCGATGATCGCCTTCGGCGGGAACCTGACCGGCTACAACCTCCTCAACTACTTCTCGCGCAACACCGACAACCTCCTCATCGGCCGCGTCTGGGGCGCGCCGCAGCTCGGCCTCTACTCGCGCGCCTACCAACTGCTCCTGCTCCCGCTCGACCAGGTCTGCGCGCCGCTCGACGGCGTGGCCGTCACCGCGCTCAGCCGCCTGACCGACGAGCCCGAGCGCTACCGGCAGGCGTACCTGCGCATACTCGAAAAGGTGGCGATGCTGACGATGCCGGGGACGGCGCTGATGATCGCCGCGGCCGACTGGCTCGTGCGTGTGATGCTGGGCGCGCAGTGGGCCGAGACGGGGCGCATCTTCGGCGTGCTCGGCTTCGTCGGGCTGCTGGAGCCGGTCTCGATTTCGGTCGGGTGGCTGCTCATCTCGCAGGGGCGCGCGCGCGACGTGCTGCGCTGGGGCGTCATCGACAGCACGCTCTCGGTGGCCTCCATCGTGGCGGGCCTCGCGTGGGGCGCGCTCGGCGTCGCGGCCGCCTACTCGGCCGTCGGGCTCTTCGTCCGCAAGCCCCTGCTCTTCTGGTTCGCGTGCCGGAGGGGGCCGGTGCGGCTCGCGGACTTCTACCGCGCGGTCTTCCCCTCGGCGTGCGCGGCGCTGCTGACGCTGGCCGCGGTCTTCGCCTTCCGCGCCTGGGCGGACGGGATGAAGCCGTGGGCCGGGCTGCTGGCGTGCCTGCCCATCGCGGCGGCCGTCTCGCTCACGGCCTTCCTCGTCCTGCCGTCCGGGCGGAGGGCGCTCGCCGACGTGAAGAACATGCTGCCGCTGCTGCTCAAGAAGAGGGCGCCGGCAGAGAAGCCTTTATGACACTCTTCGCAGGCATCTACGCGCGCGACCCGCGACTGCCGCCGCCCGCCGCGGCGCGCGACTCCTTGCGGCGTCTCCTGTCGCGCGACCGGCGCGACGAGCCGGCCGTCTTCGACGGCGGGCGCGCGTTCCTGGTCAAGGCGGACGTGGGCGCCTACGGCGAGCCGGCGTGGCGCGTGGACGAGGGTGGCGCCGTCTCGGCGCTCGCGGGCGAGCCGCTGCTGGGCGCGGCCGGCGGCGGCGAGGGGCGGCGCGGCCGCGCCGAAGATTTGGCCGAGCTGCACGGGGCGTGGCTCGCGGGCGACCTCGACATCCTCCGCCGCGCGCGCGGCGTCTTCTGCGCGGCGCACTACAGCCCGGCGGGCGGGCTCACGCTCGCCGCCGACAAGCTCTGCGTCCGGCCGCTCTACTACTGGGCGGGCGAGAAGTACGTCGTCTTCTCGACGGCGCTGCGCGTCCTCGAAGGGCTCGACCTCGTGCCGAAGGAGTTGGACGTGCGCGCCGTGGCGGAGCAGGTCGGGCTCGGCGTCCCGCTCGGCACGCGCACGCCCTACGCCGGCGTCTCGCTGCTGCGCGCGGGCGAGGTCCTGCGCTTCGACGGCGACGCGGCCTCGGCGCACCGCTACTGGCGCTGGGACGACATCGCGCCCTCGGCGCGCGACGAGGGCGAGTTGGCGCGCGAGGCTTACGCGCTCTTCACGGAGGCGGTCGCGCGCCGCGCGCGCGGCGACGCCGCGACCTTCGCCTTCCTGAGCGGCGGCCTCGACTCGCGCGCGGTCGTCGGCGCCCTGCGCGCGCGCGAGCTCGCAGTCCACACCTTCAACTTCTCGCCCGCCGGGTCGCAGGATCAGGTCTTCGGCGCCGGGTACGCGCGGCTCGCGGGCACCACGCACCACGAGGCGCCGCGCAGGGACGAGGGCGGGGTGGACTGGTCGCGGATGCTCGCCGACGCGTGGCGCGCGGCGCGCGAAGGCGAAGGGCTCGCGGCCGAGAGGCCGCAACTCGGGTGGTCGGGCGACGGCGGCAGCGTCGGGCTCGGCCACGTCTACGTGAGCGCCGAGATCGTCGCCCTGACGCGCGAAGGGCGGACGGGCGAGGCCGTCGAAGCCTTCCTGCGGCAGCAGGAGGCGCACGTCCCCGAGAGGTTCCTGAGGCCGCGCGCGGCCGCCGCGCTCTCCGACGTGCTGCGCCGGGGCGTGCGCGAGGAGTTGGAGTCGGTCGGCTGCCCCGACCCCGGGCGCGGCTTCCACCTCTTCCTGATGCTCAACGACCAGCGCCGCCACCTCGCGCGCCACTTCGAGAACATAGACCTCCACCGGCTGGAGCTTCAGCTCCCCTTCCACGACGGCGACT
>DASVWB010000377.1:0-8523 GCA_036389815.1 Pyrinomonadaceae bacterium
CCGCTTCTAAGGCGGCCGGGCGACACGAGACCTGCGGGGAGCGTGGGGGGGGGCCGCGGCGCCCCCCGCGCTCCCCTTTGTCGGGCGCTTGCACGCGCCCCTCGCTTTGCCACAAACTACCCTCGCGCAAGGTTCACTTACTTCAAGAGCCAGGAGCCGAAGCTTCATGTCTTACGACGAAGAGCAGCAGAAGCGTAGTCGTGTGGTGATCGAGACGCCGACGGCGCGGCGCGAGGTGGTTGAAGAACGGACTGTGCGTCAGCCGGCGCCGGGCTACTACCCGCCGGAGCGGCGCGGGTACTCGGCGGGCGTCCTCGCCACGGTGGCGCTTCTCGCCATCGCGGCCACGGCCATCATCTTCCTCTTCCTGACCAACTCGCGCGACGACGCGTCCGAGACCAACGTCAACATCCGCGCCGGGGCCGTCCCGCAGGCGACGCCCTACGCGACGCAGCCCGCCGTCGTCCAGACGCCGATGACGATGCCGTCGCAGCCGCCCGTCATCATCCAGCAGGTGCCGGCGCCGGTCACGACGACCGCGCCGCCCATCGTCGTTCAGGGGCCGCCCGTGACCGGCGCGACCACCACGGCGCCGCCCGCGACCGCGCCGCCGGCCGCGGCCTCGGGTAGCGACGACACGACGCTGCAAACGAAGGTTGACGCGGCCTTCGCGGGCGACACGGCCGTCGCCGCCGCCAACGTGGACGCCCTCGTGGTCAACGGCCGCGTGAAGCTGACGGGCACGGTCAGCTCCGAGGCCGTCAAGCAGCGCGCCGAGCGCCTCGCCTACGCCGTCAAAGGCGTCCTCGGCGTCGACAACAAGATCGAGGTCGCGCCGGCCACTCCGTGAGTTAGAGGCCGGGGGCTAGAGACCGGAGGCTAGTTAGGAGAACGCTGTCTCTTAACTAGCCTCCGGTCTCTAGCCCCCGGCCTCTCCTTCAGTACCCTTCCGTGTGGCTGCGGAGCCACTCGTCCACCTCCTCGTCGGACGGGTCGCGGCCGAGTTCGTTTCGCAGGCTCTGGCGCGCAACGTCGCGCGCCTCGCGCGCGGCGTCTTCGAGCGTGTCGCCGCCCGCGGCCGACTCCCGCCCCTGCCCCATGCCGTCCGACGGGCGCGGCTCAGACGAATCCCCCACCCTCTTGTCCTCCTCCGGATAATCTTTCGCGCGTGGCAGATGGTAGGCGCAACCCGCGCCGCGTTGCAAGGCGCGGCCGGAGTCCTCGGCGCGCGTTAACCGTTCCACTCCTGCTCGTGCGCGAAGCGGTAGCGTAGGAGTTCCCTCGCGCGGGCGGAGGTGAAGGCGACCGCGGCGAGGCAGCAGACGCCGCCGAGCACGACCGAGAAGGGCGCGCCGGCCGCGGCCGCGACGAGGCCGGCTTCGAGTTCGCCGAGCTGCGGCCCGCCCATGAAGAAGATCATGTTGACGGAGGTCATGCGCCCCCGCAGGCGGTCGGGCGTGATGAGCTGGCGGATGGTTTGGCGGACGACCGTGCTCACGGTGTCGGCCGCGCCCGACACGGCGAGCAGGAGCAGCGAGAGCCAGTAGGTGCGCGACAGCCCGAAGCCGACCGTCGCCGCGCCGTAGACCGCCACCGAGACGAGCACCGCCAGCCCCGGCCGCCGCCACCCCGCGCGCCGCGCCAGCAGCAGCCCCGTCAGCACCGCGCCCGTCGCCGACGCCGCCGCCAGAAGCCCGTACCCCCTCTCGCCCACCTTCAGCACGTCGCGCGCGAATATCGGCAGCAGCGCCGTCGCCGACGCGAAGAAGGTCGCCACGAAGTCGAGCGTCATCGTCTGCACCATGATGGGCGTCCGCCAGACGAAGCTCAGACCCTCCTTCAAAGATTCGAGGCTCACCCGCGCGGCCTCCCCCGCCACGCCCTTCCCCGACGCGCGCATGAGCAGCACGGCGAAGATGACGGCGAGGAACGAGAAGGCGTTGAAGGCGTAGACGGCCGCCGGCCCGTAGCGCGCCAGCACCACGCCGCCGAGCACGGGCCCCGAGACGAACGCCACCTGGAAGGAGACGAAGCCGAGGCTCACCGCGTTCGGGAAGTCGCGCGCGGGGACGAGCGCCGGGAGCAGGGCTTGGCGCGCGGGGTTGTCGAAGGCGACCGCCGCCGAGGTGAGCGCCGTCAGCGCGTAGACGGGCCAGACCTGTTCGAGCCCCGAGGCGGTGAAGGCCGCGAGCGCCGCCGCGCTCAGGAGCATGACCGTCTGCGTGATGAGCATCAGCCGCTTGCGGTCGGCGGCGTCGGCGACCACGCCGCCGACGAGCGAGCAGACGACGATGGGCAGCACGCGCACGAGGCCGACGAGCCCGAGCGCGGCGGCGGCCGCCGGCTCGCCGCGCGGCCGCATCAGCAGGTAGACGTGCCAGTTGATGGCGACGAGCTGCATCTGCGAGCCCGTCAGGGAGAAGAACTGCCCCGCCCACAGCAGGCGGAAGTCTCTGTACCGCAGCGCCGCGAAAGACTTGTGGCGCGCGGGCGGCGCGGGGGAGTCGCCCCCGCCCGCGCGGGTCGAGTTGGCGGGAGTGCCCAAGCGAAAGAATCGGCCTTCGGTTCGGAGAAGATTTCTACAGCGCGGACAGATTATCAGGGCGCGCGTTCACGAAAAAGTCCCGCCCGCCTCACCCGTCTGTGCCGGCCCGCTGGGGGCGCGAAAACCGCCGAAAAGCTTGGGGAAATGCCGCGTTTCGAGCCCTTCGGGAGGGGCGACCCTGACAACTCCGCGGGCGCCCGCTTCATCTAAGTTCGTGAATTGATGACGGTCCTAAACAAGGGGTGAAATGATGATGAAAGCAGTCGTGTATAAAGTCTTCGCGCTGGCCGCGGCGCTCGTGCTCGCGGCTTCGGCGGCGGTCGCCGCGCCGGCCGAGACCTCGGGGGAGCGCGCGGCCTACGAGCAGTTGGCGAAGAAGGTGCGCAAGGAGCTGGTGACGCTGCCGTGGTACGGCGTCTTCGACAACCTCGCGTACGAGATTGACGGCTCGACCGTCAAGCTCTACGGGCAGGTCGTCCAGCCCTCGACGCGCAAGGACGCCGAGCGCCGCGTGCGCAAGCTCAAGGGCGTCGAGCAGGTGGTCAACAACATCGAGGTGCTGCCGCTCTCGCCCTTCGACGACTCGATCCGCGCCTCGGCCTACCGCACGCTCTTCGGCTGGAACAGCCCGCTGTTCCGCTACGGGCGCGGCGTGAACCCTTCGGTTCACATCGTGGTCAACCGCGGCCGCCTGACGCTCGAAGGCGTCGTCGCCAGCGAGGGCGACCGCCGTCTGGCCTACATGCTGGCCAACTCTATCCCGGGCGTCTTCTCGGTGACGAACAACCTCCGCGCGGAGAACGAGCGCGCACGCTAAGTCCCTCCGGGCTTAGGCGAGAAAAGGCCGGGCGGTCGTCAACAGACCGCCCGGCCTTTTCGTGTCCGCCCGCACCGCCGCGGCCGGACTCACTCCACAATTACGCGGTCGCTCGCGCCGCGGCCGAAGGTCTCCGGCGAGTACATCTCTTCGGCCTTCGCGGGCGGGACGACGAACGTGCCGGGCGTCGTCGCGCGCGCGGTGTAGGAGTAGTTGTAGACGCCCTCCCACATGAGCGAGGTGAACGCCTCGGCGCGGTCGTCTCGCAGGTTCTGGTGCTCGTACCACGTGCGGCGCCACCACCAGAAGTAAGGCGACGACGCCTCGGGCTGCTCCGCCGGCACGCTCTCCGTCACGGCGAGTGCAGGGTTCAGAGGTTCGAGCCCGGCGGGCAGCGGGTCTACGAGCGCGACGTGGTAGCGCCGCGTGGGCGCGACCACCGAGAGCTTCACGCGCACCTTCGCGCCCGCCTTCACGCGCCACGTCCCTTCGGCGTCGCGCCGCACGTCCGCGGGGTCGTCCACGGCCTCGTACCTGCGCTCGACCGCGAAGCCGTAGTCCGCGGGCGCGAGCTTCAGGTTCGTCGGCGCGTAGCGCATCCCGACGCGGTAGTAGAGCCGGCCGGCGCCCTCCTTCTGGATGACGAGGTTCTGCTCGCGGCCGCCGCCCTTCTCCGCGAGGTAGAGCATCGGCACGTCGAACTGCTGGCGGTCGGTCGAGCGCCCGCGGAACTGCTGCTCGCCCGCGTAGGCTTCGCCCAGCCACGCGCGCGCGACGAAGTCGGGCGTCGCACGCTCGTAAGTCCTGAAGTAGCGGTCGAGGGCGAGGAGCACGAAGGCGTTCTCCTGCGTGTTCTCCCAGCGCCCCCGCGTGCGGTGCGCGAGCAGCCCGCGCGCGACCTTCGGGATGAGGTCGCTCTGCGGCTGGTCTTGGATGAGCGCTTCGAGGATGACGCCGTCGGCGCGGCGGTCGGAGCGCAGAAGCAGGTAGTCGTCGTCGTCGTACGAGGTGGTGAAGTGCGCCGTGCCGGCCGTCTCCTCGGCGCGGTTGTCGAGCAGGCGGCGGATGGCCGCCACCTCGGCCGCCGAAGCCGCGTCGTTCGAGAGCACGGGCAGGAGCCAGCCGACCGCTTCGAGCGGGAGCTTCTCCAGCCCGCTCTCCGTGATGAGGCGGCGCGCGCGCGCCGCGTCGCGGTCGCCCATGCGCGCGCGCGTGTAGAGCGCGTAGGCGACGAGGGTCATGCGCGCGCGCTGCCCGTAGCGCTTCGGGATGTGCGACTCGATTGCGCGCAGGTAGACCCGCGAGCGGTCGAACATCGGCTGCGGCACGTCGTAGCCCTTCTCCTTCGCCCGCGCGAGCGCGTGCGCGACGTGGATGCTGACGTAGGGCCAGCTCTCGTCGCCGCGCCGCCAGAAGGCGAAGCCGCCGTCCTCGTTCTGCAACCCTTCGAGCCGCTTCACGTCGCGCGCCACCGCCCGCTGCATCTCCTCCGGGCTCGGCAGTTCCTTCGCCTTGAAGGCCGTGAGCACGTCGCGCAGGGCGGCGACGGCCAGCACGCGCGAGGCCAACTGCTCCGAGCACTCGTAGGGGTACGAGACGAGGTAGAGCACGGCGTCCGTGAGCGCCTGCAACTGCGTCGAGGAGGTCTGCACTTCGAGCCCGCCGAACTGCCGGAACACGTCGGCGGGCGCCTTCACGGGCTGGACGACGGCGGCCGCCTGGTCGATCTCGCCGTAGGTGGCGAACGCCTCGGTCGTCGCCGGCGTCCAGACGGGAAGCTCTATCTGCGCGGCGTCTGCGTGGCGGCCGGCGACCGCGCCGACCTGGAAGCGCGCCGTCCCGGCCGTCGAGGCCGCGACGGGGAAGCGCACCTCGACGCGGTCGTTCGCGGGGACGGTGACGCGGCGGCCCGCGCCGTCGGTCAGCTCGGCGTTCGTCGCGCGCACGGCCACAGAGACTTCGGCGGGCGAGTCGGTCTGGTTCTGCACGACGACGGGCAGCTCGAAGCGGTCGCCGAAGTTGAGGAAGCGCGGCGCGGACGGGCGCGCCATCAGGGGCTGCCGCGCCGTGATGGACGACTCGCCGGAGCCGAACTGCTTGCCGCCCGCGACCGAGACGGCCATCACGCGGTAGCGCGTCAGGTTGTCGGGAACTTTGACGCGCACCTCGGCGCGCCCGCGCGAGTCGGTCGGCACCGACGGCGCGAAGACGGCGAGCGCGTTGAAGTTCTCGCGCATGCGGATGGCCCGGTCTTCTCCCTCGACGCTCATCTCCTTAGCCTGAAGCTGGTCGCTCGCCATGGGCGCGGCCGAGGGCGGCGGCGGGACCGGCTCCCCGCCCGCCCTTCTCGCCGTGGCTCTTCCCAGCGTGCCCGTCGACCTGACTTCCGCCGCCGCGCCGCCGGCGGCGACGCCCGCGACGAAGCCGATCTTGCCGGGGTCTGCGAGCTGCACGTCCTTGCGCATGTGGAAGTCGGTCACGTCCGCGCCGCGCTGCGCGTAGAAGACCGCCAGCGGGTCTTCGAGCTTGTAGCCCGTGAGCGCGAGCACCGACTCGTCCACGACGACGACCGCAATCTCGCCGCCCGCGACCGCGCGCCCCGCGGCGTCTTTGACTTCGACCGCGACGGTCGTCTCGCCGCCCGGCTCCAAAGCCTTGTCGCGCGGCGTGGCCGTCACCTGGAGGCGGCGCGCGAGCGGCGGCACAGAGAGGTTGAGCGTCCCCGTCGCGTAGGCCGGGCGCTTCGGGAGCTTCGCGTCGACCTCGCCCTTGTCGTCGGCGCGCGGGGCCGCGCCGACGAGGTCTACCTGCACGTGGACGTTCGGCGCGAAGCCCTCTTCGACGGGGATGCGGAGCGTGTGCGAGGGCTCGTTCATGCGGAAGCGCTCGGTGCGGACGAGCCCCGAGCGCCGCAGCGTCAGCAGACCCTCGGCCGGGACGAACGGCGACTGGACGAGTATCTCGGCCACCTCGCCCGCGCGGTACTCCTTGCGGTCGGGAATCAGCTCGGCCTTCTCCTGCTCGACGCCGCGGCGCGGCGGCGTCTTGCCGCCCGCGACCCACAGCGTCAGCTCGCTCTCGTTCGGGCGCTCGCGGTCGTCGTAGACGCGTGCGGTCACGCGGTACTGCCCGCCCGCCTTCGGGCGGAAGGTGCACTTGACGGCCTCGCCCGCCGACTTCACCGCGCACTCCTCCGCCTCCTTCGACTCGACCTGCCGCCACTGCCCCTTCACCTGTTTCCACTCCAACGGCGCGGCGCGCATGCGCACCTCGCGCCCGGCGACGAGCCGGCCGTCGAGGTCGGAGACGATTGACGAGACGACGAGCGGCTCGCCCTGCTGCACGAAGATGCGCTCGCTCCTGAGCCCGACGTAGAGTTCCGAGGGGTGGACGAGCATGGTCGTGGTCGAAGTCCACGCCTGCCGGTTCACGTCCGAGACGGACGCCTGCGCGACGACGGAAGACGGCTGCGGCGGGTTCACCGAGTCGAAGTCTATGCGCAGGACGTGGAGGCCCGCGGCGTCCGTGCGCCCCTGGAAGGTCTGCGCGTTGGGGCGCGCGGCCGGCTCGTAAGGGCTGAGGTCGCCCCACCACGGCGTCCAGCGGCCGAAGGTGTAGTCGCCGCGGTTGGGCGGCGTGAAGCTGGTCGGCGTGGCCGTCACGCGCCAGTTGACCTCGGAGTCGGCGAGGCCGCCGCCCGCGTAGTAGCTCGCCTGCACGGCCGCCTGCGCGTGGCCGCCGACGAAGTGCGGCCCCTCGTCCGCCTTCGCGGAGACCTCGAACTCGGGCCGGCGGAACTCCTGCACCTGGAGCGCGTGGTAGTTCTCGCGCGAGGCCGTCCCGGCCGCGCCGCCCTCGGCGCGGAAGAGGACGGACGCGCTGCCGAGGTTCATCGTGCCGGGGAGCTTGAACTTCGTGTCGAAGCCGCCGAGCGCGTTCAGGCGCGCCGCGCCCTTGAGCACCTCGTTGCCGCGCGAGTCGCGCAGCGTGTAGGAGACCGACTCGGCCGCGCCCGCGAGCGGGCCCACGTCGCCCGCCTTGCCGGTGCCGACGCGCCGGAGCCAGCCCTTCATGCTCACCTCCTCGCCCGGACGGTACATCTTGCGGTCGTCGAAGACGTACCAGCGCAGCTCGTCCGGCGCGCCGCGCCGCACCCAGTTCGAAGCGCCGTACCACCAGTCGCTCCACTCGGGCAGGAAGGCCGTGTCGTCGCCGAGCCGCGCGAGGAGCATCGCCGACGTGTCGCCGCCCTTCGGCGGGAGCGGCATGCGCGCCAGCCCGTCGCGCGCGGTCGCCGCCCGCGTGCCCGAAGGCGCGAGCGTCAGCTCGACGCCTTCGAGCGGCCGCCCGTCGGCGAGCGCGGTCGCCCAGCCGACCAGCTCCTCGCGGTCCGCGAAGGCGTCGAGCCCGATGCCCGTGAACTGCACCCACGCGCGCAGGACTTCGCGCTCGCGCTGCCTCGCCGCCGGCTCGACGACGACGAAGACGTTGCCGCGGCCGCCCTTCAGCGCCGGCCGCAGGTCGAGCCGCGTCTCGGTCACCTCGTCCGGCTGACCCTTCACCTGCACGCTGGTCGTCGAGACGAGCGCGCCCGGCGGCGCCACCTTCGCCGTGCGCTTCTCGTCGTAGTAGCCGCCCTCCTGCCGCATGTACGCGATGTAGCGGCCGTAGTCGGCCGGGGTGACGGCGTAGAGGCTCACCCTGAGCGCCGGCTGGTTGACGCTGAAGACGGAGAAGTTCGGCCCGCCCGCGGGGTCGAGCACGACGAAGCTCCCGCCCTGCGCGAAGAGGCTGGCCGGCGCGGGCCCGACCTCGAAGGCGAGCGCCGCCGAACGGCCGAGCGTCTGCCCGAACTCGTCGCGCAAGGAGGGGTCGAGCGTCACGCGGTAGGTCGTGCGGCCGCGCTTCGGGCCGTTGATGTACATGGTCGAGCCGTAGACGCTCGCGGAGAGGCCGGGCACCTCGGGCTCGACCTTGACCTGCGCGGGGTCGAACGCTTCGCGGTCGAGGGGGTTGGTGAAGTTGACTATCCACTGGTCGCCGGGCGAGCACTTGCCGTTGCCGTTCCAGCCGCACTCGTGCTTCGTCACGCGGAAGGGGCCGTAGGTCTTGAAGGCGAAGCTCTGCGGCTCCGTGGTCTTCCGCGGCCCTTCGGCCGAGG
>DASVWB010000378.1:0-21959 GCA_036389815.1 Pyrinomonadaceae bacterium
CCGACGACCCGACGAATCAATCTCTCAGTTCATCGTCAAGCCTCACCGTGACTCCCATCATCCACCAGACGAGCAGCGCGACCTCTGCGTCGCCGAAGTTGTAGTTGACCAGAGAGCTTGCGAGGAAGCCGGCGAGCGCGCCCGTCACGCCGAGCGCGAGGCCGTGCGCCGCGGCGTCCCCGCGGTCGCGCCGCGCGCGCTCTGAGCGCGCGGCCAGCCGCCAGAAGGCGTACATCAGCCAGAGCCAGAAGAGGAGCGCGGGCAGGCCGCGGTCGAAGGCGAGCTGCACGGGCGTCGAGTGCGCGTGCAGCATGTCGCGGCCGGGGAAGCCCCACTCGGCCCAGTGCGCGTGCACGGCGTCCATGCCGTGGCCGAAGAGCGGGTGGAGCGCGACGCGCCCGGCGGCGACGCGCGCGACCTCGAAGCGCAGCCCCGCGCTCGCGTCTCCCAGCCGGAGCGCGCCCTCCGCGCGCGTGCGCCACACGGCGAACGCGCCGAGCGCGAGCGCGCAGGCGACCGCCGCCGCGACCAGCGCGCGCCGCCGCCCGCTGGTCGTCGCCCTCCACGCGACCACGCACGCGCCGACCGCGAAGGCCACGAGCGCCGTCCGCATCGCCGTCAGGGCGACGCCCGCCCCGAGCAGCGCGAAGGCCGCGGCCGCCGGCCACGCGCGCGCGCCAGCCGGGCTTCCGGTCTCTTGTTCAACTCCGCGCCGCCGCCACGCGGCGAGCGCGAAGCCGAGCGCGAGCTGCGCGACTATCTGCAAGACCTCCGCGAACGTCTCGTAGTGGCGCGTCCAGCCCGAGGCGCGGAAGCTGTGCGTCGGCCCGCCGCCCTCCTCGATGCCCGAAGGCGACGCCGACGCGCGCACCGCCTCCGTGACGAGCGCGCCCGGCCACTCGACGTGCTCGCCGCGCGAGACGACGCTCAGGCCGGCGCGCGAGCCCGCGGGCGTCCGCCGCATCGCCTCGTCTATCTCCCCGACCGACGAGACGCGCCGGCCGTTCACGCGCCACACGGCGTCGCCCTCGCGCAGCGGCGTCTCAAGACGCAGGGGGCTGCCGGCACTTAAACGCCGCACGACGACGCCGCGCCCGACCGCCAGCTCGCCCGCGCCCCACAGCACGCCCGCCGAGGCGGAGACGACGAGCACGGCGGCGAGCGGCACGGCCGCCCTCCGCGTCAACAACCCTTGCGCGAGGTAGAACATGAGGAAGGTCGCGACGTTGACGAGCTTCGGCACGCTCACGCGCGGCTCCTCGGAGAGCAGGCAGGAGAGCGCCGTCCACCCGAAGAAGAGCCAGAGCGGGAGGTCGAGCGGCGTCCGCCGCAGCCCCGCCCGCCGCGTCAGGGCGAGGCGCGCGAGCCAGCCCAGCACGGCCAGCGAGAGGCCGACCCAGGAGGCCGCGATGGAGTGCGGCGCGGCCAGCGCGTAGAGCGCGAAGCCGGCCAGTCCGAGCCCCTCGGCCGCCCGCGCCGGCCCCCCCCGGGCGCGCGTCCCCGGCCCCGCCGCGCCCACGTTTTCGGCCGCGTCTGTGCTCATAAGTCCCTGCGGAAAGAGTTTGTTGACACCCGCTCGCGGCCGGTGCTAACGTACAAAACTGCCCGTCACGGTCGGCAGGGGCGTCAAGAGCCGTGGGCAAGTAAGTTTACCGCCGGGCCCGGCAAGCACCCTGTCGCTGCTCCGTCCGCCTCGCGTCGCCTTTGTCCACTTCTTCTGTAAGACTTACAATATCCCCGATGGGTTTCGACAAGGCAAAAGCCATCCGTGCGGCCGAGAAGTACCTTGCCCAGGGCAAGATACCCTCGGCCATACAGGAGTACGCGCGCATCGTCGGGCACGACAGCGAGGACTACAACGCGCTGAACACGCTCGGCGACCTCTACGCGCGCGTGGACAAGAAGGAGGAGGCCGTCGCCTGCTACCGCCGCGTCGCCGAGCATTATCGCCAGCAGGGCTTCACGCTCAAAGCCGTGGCGATGTACAAGAAGCTGACGCGGGTCGGGCCCGAAGACCAGCAGACGGCGCTGGCGCTCGCCACGCTCTACGAGCAGCAGGGTCTCACCGCCGACGCGCGCCAGCACTACCAAGTCGCGGCCGACGCCTACCGCCGCCTCGGCAACTCGCGCGAAGAGCTCGACGTGCTCCGCCGCATCGCCGACCTCGACCCCTCGAACACCCAAGTCCGCCTCCGGCTCGCGGAGAGCTTCGCCGGCGCGGGGCTCAACGACCTCGCCGCCGAGGCGTTCACCGAGGCCGGCGCGCGCCTCGCCGCGCGCAAGGAGGTCGAGGCCGCGCTCGACGCCTTCACGCGCGCCCTTGCGCTCCGGCCCACCTCGCACCCGGCGCTCCACGGCCTGCTCTCGGCGCACGCCGCGCTCGGCACCCCCGACGAGGCGGCCGAAGTGTTGGAGCAGGTGGTGCGCGAAAGGCCCGGCGACCTCGAAGTCCGCGCCATGCTCTCGCGCGCCTACGTCGAGGCGGAGGACGCCGCGCGCGCCGAGTCAGCGACCCGCGAGCTGGTCAGCCGCGACCCTTCGAGCTTCATGCTCCTGCTCGACGTGGCGCGCCTGCACCTGCGCGCGGGCGACGCGGACGCCGCCGCGGGCCTGCTCGAATACGTCGCCGAGCCGGCGCTGGCCGCGCGCCAGGAGCCGGCGCTCGCCGAACTGCTCCAGGAGGTGCTCGCGCGCAACCCCGAGCAGTTGGGGGCGCACCGCCTGCTCGTGCGCGCCTACACCTCCTCGCACGACGACGCGAACCTGCGCGCCGCGCTCGAACGCCTCGCCGAGGCGGCCGAGGCCACGGGCTCCGCCGATGACGAGCGCCGCGCGCTGACGCGCCTCGTGCGGCTCGCGCCCGACGACAGCGCCGCGCACGCGCGCCTCGAAGCGCTGGGCGGCCCGCTCTCCGACGAGGGCGAGGCTGGCTCGGGCGCGCGCGAGGACGAGCCGACCTTCGAGCGCTTCATGCTGGGCGACGACGCGCCGGCCGCGGCGGCCGCGCCGCCCGCCTCCTCCTCCGCGCCCTCGGAGTTCGAGTGGAACTCGGTCGCGGAGCCGCAAGCCCCCACGCCGGCGGTCGCCGACTCCAGCGCCTCCTTCGCAGACCTCAACGACCTGACCGACGGCGGCCGCGGTTACGGGGCCGAAGAGAGCCCCGTCCCGCAGTACGAGCCTCCGCAGACGGGCTTCCAGGAGTTTGACCTGAGCGCGCCGGCGCCGGCCGCGGGGCAGAACCCCGCCGCGGGCGCGAGCGCCGAACGCATGCTCCAGCAGGAGCTGGAGAGCGTGGACTTCTACATCGAGCAGGGCTACGACGACATCGCGCGCGACACGCTCGACATGCTCGAACGGCAGTACGGCGCGCACGGGCTGATAGAGGCTTACCGCGCGCGCCTCGCCTCCGCCGACGAGCAGCCGGCCGCGCAGACTTCGACCGCGGACTTCGACCCGTCCGCCTTCGACATGAGCGCGGCCTTCGACGAGCCCGCGCCGCCCGCCCCCCACGGCGACTTCGAAGCCGTGGCCTTCGAGATGCCCGCGGCCTTCGAGGAGACGCACGCCGCGCCCGCCGACTTCGGCGCGTCGGCCGTCTTCGACGCGCCCGCCGCCTTCGAGCCGCCGCCGGCCGCGGAGCCCGCCGGGCCGCCGCCCCGGGGCGCGGCGAACAACTCGCGCCCCGCCGAAGCCGGCGCCGGGATAGACCCGGGGCTCGCGGCTATCTTCGACGAGTTCCGCGAGGCGGTCGAGGACGGCGGCGAGGAGGACGCGGGCGGCGACTTCGACACGCACTACCAGATGGGACTGGCCTACCGCGAGATGGGGCTTCTGGATCAGGCGGTCGAGGAGTTCCAGGCCGCGGCCGGGCTGGCCGCGCCGGGCGACGGCACGCCGCGCTTCCTACAGTGCTGCAACATGCTCGGCCACTGCTTCATGGAGAAGGGGATGCCGCGCCCCGCCGCGCTCTGGTTTAAGCGCGGGCTGGACGCGCCCGGCCACACCGAGGACGAGTACCAGGCGATGCGCTTCGACCTCGGCACCGCCTACGAGCAGATGGGCGACAACGGCCGCGCCATCGAGGTGCTCTCCGAGGTCTACGCCATAGACGTCTCCTACCGCGGCGTCGCCGAGCGTCTGAGGGAACTGCAACAGAGAGAGGCCAGGGGCTAAGGGCCGGGGGCCAGTTAAGGCAACATGCTATTAACTAGCCCCCCGCCCCTGGCCCCCGGCCCCCGACCGACTATGGCTTCGAGGCTCACGGTCATCTTCTACATCCTCCTGTGCCTGGAGGCGGGCGTCTTCCTGACGCTCCTGCCCTGGTGGCAGCCGTGGGGGATGGGCGACTGGGGCGACAACTTCTTCCTCGTCATGGCGGCGCAGAAGACGGGGATCGTGGGGCTCCAGCGCGCGGTCGCCTCCGGGTGGGTGCGCGGCGCCGTGAGCGGCATCGGGCTGCTCAACCTGGCGATGGCCTTCTGGGAAATCTTCCACTTCAACGAGACCGTCCGCAGGCTCGAAGGCGCGGGCGCGACGAAAGCGCCCGCCGCTTCTCCCACGGCCGCAGAATCTCTCCCGACGACGGCTGACGCCGCAGATGGCGCGAACGCTCCCGCGACCGATCACGTACCTCATCACGAGCGGTGAGGCCGAAGCCTCCGCGCGGCCGGGCGGCGACGGGTTCCGCCGGCTGCTCGCGCTCGTCGAGCGCGCCGTCGCCGCGCGCGTCACGCTCGTCCAACTGCGCGAGAAGAGTCTGAGCGCCCGCGCCCTCTACGAGTTGGCCTGCGGAGCGGCGCGCCTCGCGCGCGGGAGCGCGACGCGCGTCCTCGTCAACGACCGCGCCGACGTAGCGCGCGCCGCAGGGTGCGACGGCGTCCACCTGACGACGCGCTCGCTCGAAGCGTCGGCCGTGCGCCGCGCCTTCGGCGAAGAGTTTTTGATAGGGGTCTCGACGCACGCGCCCGCCGAGGCGCGCGCGGCGCGCGAAGCCGGCGCCGACTTCGCCGTCTTCGGCCCCGTCTTCGACACGCCCTCGAAGCGCGCATACGGCGCGGCCGTAGGGCTCGGGGCGCTGGCCGAGGTCGCGCGGGGGCTCTCGCCGTTCCCCGTCGTCGCGCTCGGCGGCGTGGAAGAGGGGAACGCGGCCGAAGTCCTGCGCGCGGGCGCGGCCGGCGTCGCGGGCATCCGCCTCTTCGCCGACGGACAAAACCTCGCGCGCGCGGTGCATCTCATCGAGAGTTTGCGCGCCGACTGAGGCCGCGCGTGCGGGGAGACTTGCGAGTGACGAATGAGGTGACAGAGACGCCGCCGGTGGCGCTGACCGTCGCGGGCTTCGACCCGTCGGGCGGCGCGGGCGTCGTCGCCGACGTGAAGACGTTCACGGCCTTCGGCTGCTTCGCGGCGGCGGCCGTCACGTCGCTCACCTACCAGAACACGACCGGCGTCTTCGGCGCGGCGCACCAGACGGCCGAGGCCGTGCGCGCGCAGGTGCTCGCCGTCGCGGAGGACTTCCGCGTCGCCGGCGCGAAGACCGGCATGCTCCCGACGCGCGAGGTCATCGCGGAGGTCGCGCGCCTCTTCCGCGAGGCCGGCCTGCCCGCGCCCGTCGTAGACCCGGTCGTGCGCTCAACCTCGGGCTTCGACCTGATAGACGACGCGGCGCTCGGGGCGCTCAAGGCCGAGCTGCTGCCGCTCGCGCGCCTCGTCACGCCGAACGTGCCGGAGGCCGAGCGCATCACGGGGCTCTCGATACGAGACCGCGCGGGGATGCTCGAAGCCGCGCGCGCGATGCGCGCGATGGGCGCGCGCGCCGTGCTCGTCAAGGGCGGGCACCTCGAAGGCGAGGCGCTCGACCTGTTGGACGAAGACGGCCGCGTCTCGACCTTCACCGCCCCGCGCGTCGAGACGACGAGCACGCACGGGACGGGCTGCACGCTCGCCGCCGGCATCGCCGCCTGCCTCGCGCGCGGGATGAGTCTGGAAGACTCCGTGGCGGCCGCCAAGCGCTTCGTCACAGAGGCCATACGCCGCGCGCCTCGCCTGGGGCGCGGCCACGGCCCCATCAACCACGCCGTCGCGGCGCGCGTCTGAAGCGCGGCGGCCGCCGACCCCTATAAGTTATGAATCACATAGACAAGCTCGGACTTACCAAGCGCGTGCGCGCGGCTGTCGCCGCGTCGCTCTGCCCCCTGCTGGCCGCGGCGGCGTTCGCGCAGGGCGACCTGGCGGGCGGCGTCGGGCAGTTCGCCGTCCAGCCGAAGAAGGAGCGCGCCGTGGCGACCGCCCGGCCGAAGCCGCCCGCCGTCAAGGCCGGCCCGCGCGCCACGGCCAACGACCGCCTGCTCGCCGCCGCGGGGAGCGGCGACGCGGCCATGGCGTCGAGGCTGCTCGGGCAGGGGGCGGACGCCAACGCGCGCTCGCAGGAGGGCTGCGCGGCGCTCGTCTACGCGGTCGCGGCCAAGAACAAGGAGGCCGCGCGGTCGCTGCTCGCCAAGGGCGCCGACGCCAACGCGCGCTGCGCCGACGGCGTGACGGCGCTGATGGTCGCGGCCGAGGCCGGGGACGCCGAGACGGCGCAGGCGCTCGCGGGGCGCGGCGCCGACGCGAACGCGAAGACCGCCGACGGCCGCACGGCGCTGATGTTCGCCGCCTCCGCCGGGCAGTTGGCCGTGGTGCGCGCGCTGCTCGCGAAGGGCGCGGACGCGAACGCCCGCTACAGGGACGGCCGGACGGCGCTCACCTTCGCGGCGGCAAACGGCTACGCGGCCGTCGCCGAGGAGCTGTTGGGGAAGGGGGCGGAGGCGGACTCGCGCGACGACGCGGGGTGGTCGCCGCTGCTCTGGGCGTCGTGGTTCGGGCACGCGGACGTGGTGAAGCTCCTGCTCGAGCGGGGCGCGGACGTTTCGGCGCGCGACAAGGACAAGGACACGGCGCTGCTCAAGGCGGCCACGCAGGGGCAGCTCGCCGTCGTGCGGCTGCTCGCGGCGAAGGGCGCGGACGTGAACGCGCGCGGCAACGGCGGCGGGACGGCGCTCCTGTTCGCCGCGTCGCGCCCGTCGGGGTTCGAGGTGGTCGAGGAGCTGTTGGCCAGGGGCGCCGACGTGAACGCGCGCAACGACGCGGGCATGACGCCCGTCATCCTCGCCGCCGCCTACGGCCGCGTGCCGACGCTCGAAGTGCTGCTGGCCAAGGGCGCGGACGTGAACGCGCGCACGCCGAAGGGCTTCACGGCGCTCATCGCCGCCGCCAACAAGGGGCTCGCCGCCACCGCCCAGCTCCTCGTCGAGCACGGCGCCGACGTTAACGCCAAGTACGAGGACGGCCGCACCGCCCTCTCCTTCGCCGAGCAGAACGGCCAAGCCAAGGTCGCCGAGGTGTTGAAGGCCGCCGGCGCAAAATAGCAGAAAGCCGTAAGCCGTAAACCGCGAACCGTGACGGGGGGAGGCGCCTGACCCCTCTCGTCACGGTTCGCGGTTTACGGCTTTCTTGTCACGGCCCGCGGTCTACGATTCCGGCTCTTCAATCGTGACCTTCTGCATCACGACGTCCGTCTTGGGGCGGTCGCCGGGGTGCGTGGGCGTGGTGGCTATCTTGTCCACCACGTCCTGGCCCTCGATGACGCGGCCGAACTTGGTGTAGGAGGGCGGGAGCGGGTAGTCCGTGTGCATGATGAAGAACTGCGAGCCGTTGGTGTTCGGCCCGGCGTTGGCCATCGCCACGGTGCCCTTCGAGTATGCGCCGCGGTAGAGTTCCGACCCGCGGTTGATCTCGTCGTCGAAGCGCCCGCCCCAGGCCGACTGCCCGCCGCGGCCGGTGCCGGTCGGGTCGCCGCCCTGAATCATGAAGCCCTTGATGACGCGGTGGAAGATGACGCCGTCGTAAAAGCCCTTCTCGGCGAGGAGCCGGAAGTTCTCGGCCGTCTTCGGCGACTCGTCCTCCAGCAGCTCGAAGCGGATCGTGCCCAGGTTCGTCTCGATGCGTGCGACGCGGTTTGCCATAAAGTCTCCTTGGTAGACAGTAGTCAGTAGACAGTAGACAGTAGAAAACCCCTCCCGGCATTGAACCGCTCGGGTGTCAGCGTCGGCAGCCGGCAGGGCTTCCGCCTTGCCGACTGCCGACTACTGTCTACCGTCTACTCCCAGAACGAATCTCTCGATGGCCGCGGCGACGCCGTCCTCGTCGTTCGAGGCCGTGTCGTGGAAGCGGCCGCCCTCGCGGAGCGCGGCGTCGGCGTTGCCCATCAGGACGCCCGTGCCCGCCCACTCCAGCATCTCCAGGTCGTTGAAGTTGTCGCCGACCGCCATCACCTCCTCGCGCGAGAGCGCGGCTTCGGCCGCGACGGCCGCCAGCCCCGCCCCCTTAGACGCCTCCGGGTGCAGCACGTCCAAAAGCGCGAAGTCCCTCTTCGGGTAGAGCGTGAGCAGGAGGCGGACGGAGCCGCCCAGCTCGTCGCGCATCACCCCGGCCAGCCGCTCCATCGCGGCGCAGCCGCCCGAGAAGGCGACGTGCAGCGGGTCGTGGTCGAGGTACTCTTCGAGCGACTCGACGCGGCGGATGGCGGCGGCCGCCTCGGGCCCGACGACCTGCCGCGACCACTCGACATACTTTTCGAGCGCGGTGTTGCCCGGGCTGATGTGGTCGTAGACGAGCAGGCCGGCGCCGACGTGGTCGTCGCTCACGAGCGCGTCGGCGCCGCGCGCGCGTCCCGCGCGGACGACGGCGCGCGCCGCCTCGACCGGCATCGGCAGCGCCGCGACCGTCTCCAAGGAGTGCGCGTGCTTCGTGAGCGCGCCGTTGTGCGCGATTAAGGGAACGTCCAGCCCGAGTTCGAGCGCCAGCGGGCGCGCGTCGCGGAAGCGGCGGCCGGTGACGAGCGCGACGCCGACGCCGCGCGCGCGCGCCGCGCCGACGGCCGCGCGGTTGCGTTCGGACAGTCGCCCGCGTGAGTCGAGCAGCGTCCCGTCGAGGTCGAGGGCGATTAAACGGATTGCCATCTGGGTCGGCTCGACTCTAGCACCGGCCGCGGGGGCGCGCAAACGGCCGCGCCGCGTGCGCCGTCTCGCCCGCCCCGCGGGGATCCGTGCCGGCGTCGGCCGTCCCCGCTAACGCCTTCCGGCCGCGGCGCCGGGGAAATTCCTGTTGACAAGCTTCGGCCCGCCTTGCTATAAGCCAATCACTCATTTAAGCGTTTACGTAAGCGCTTACTCGGTTTGCAACGAACCTAGCACTTGCAGTCATAAATCGCACCGTCGGGCACGCGCGCGGGCCGCCCTTCCGGCCGCGCCCGCTCCGGGAGCCCGAGACCGAGGCGCGTCGGGGGCGGACTACCGCGACCCCGACGTTCGCCCTTTCCCTGACCGCGTTCAACCGTTTCGACCCAGGCTTTTGGTCCGGAGGAGTCCAAATGAAATCCAGCAAGCTCGTCGTGCTAGCCTCGCTTGCGCTCGCTCTCCTGTGCGCGCCCGCCGCCCTCGGCCAGAGTGACCGCGGCTCGATCACGGGCACCGTGACCGACCCGACCGGCGCCGTGGTCGCGGGCGCGAAGGTGACCGCCACCAACCTCAACTCGGGCGAGACGCGCGAGGCCGTCACCACCGGCGAGGGCAGCTACACGCTGCCCCAGTTGAAGGCCGACCCCTACCGGATCAACGTCGAGGCGCAGGGGTTCAAGTCCGTCACCTTCGAGGACGTGAAGGTGGCCGTGCAGGTGACGCGCACGCTCGACGTGCGGCTCGAAATCGGCGCGGTGGCCGACGTGGTCACGGTCACGTCGGAGAACACCCCCGTCATCCAGTCCGAGTCGCCCGTGCGGCAGACGAACGTCACCGAGCGGCAGGTCAAGGAGCTGCCGCTGCTCGTCAGCGCCGAGAGCGCCGGCCGCACGCCGCTCGCCTTCATCTTCCTCGACAGCAACGTCGCCTCGACGGGCACCGAGGCCGGGCAGGACAACCGCGGCGCGAACGCCTCGCGCTTCCGCGTCAGCGGCGGCCAGGCGCTCGGCACCGAAATCCTCATCGACGGCGCCGCGACCCGCCGCGCGCAGAACGGCACGTTCTTCTCCGAGGTCGCGCCCGGGCCGAACGCCTTCCAGGAGTTCACGCTCTCGACGAGCAGCTTCTCCGCCGAGTTCGGCTCCACCTCGGGCGGCGTCGTCAACTTCACCATCAAGTCGGGCGGCAACGACTTCCACGGCGAGGTCTACGAGCTGCACCGCAACCGCGTGCTCAACGCCAACAGCTTCATCAACAACTCGCAGGGTATCAAGCGCCCGATAGACACCGAGCACAACTTCGGCTTCAACCTCGGCGGCCCCGTCACCTTCCCGCACTTCGGCGAGGGCGGCCCCATGCTCCACAAGCTGCGCGACCGCACCTTCTTCTTCTTCAACTACGAGGGCTACCGCTTCAACCGCTCCGAGACCGTCTTCCTCTCGGTGCCGACGGAGAGGATGCGCCTCGGCGACTTCTCGGAGCTGCTGACCGACCCGCAGGTGCTCTCGCAGTTCCCCGGCGGCGTCCAGATTTTCGACCCGCGGAGCTGCAACCGGCCGGACTGCCGCACGCCGTTCGCCGGCAACATCGTCCCGCAGTCGTCCTTCGACCAGGCGGGCTTCGCCATCCTCCAGTCGTTCCCGCGCCCGACCCGCCCCGGGGTGTTCCGCAACTACCTCGCGTCGAGCACCGTGCCGGTGAACATGAACAACGCCATCTTCAAGATCGACCAGGTCATCACGCAGTCGCAGCGGCTCGCCGTCAGCTACTCCTTCCGCAAGTCGAACACGGTGCAGGGCGGCTTCCCGCGCTTCCCGCGCCCGCTCGTCGCCTTCGGCCGCTGGGACCAGGACTTCACCTCGCACTTCGCGCGCGTCCAGCACGACTGGACGCTGTCGCCCACGCTCCTCAACCACTTCAACGCCGGCTACACGCGCTACAACGTGACGAACGCGAACACGACGCTCGGCTTCAACCCCTTCGGCATCGGCATCCCCTCGACCTCGGTGCTCGGCGGCGCGTTCCCGTCCGTGGACTTCCCCGGCTACGGCGAGCCGTCCGACCCGTCGCTCAACAGGGGCAGCCTGCGCGCCTACCAGGGCATCGGCTCCACCTTCTTTAACGACCTGCCCTTCGCCGACAACACGCTCCAGCTCTCCGACTTCGTGAGCATGGTCAGGGGCCGCCACAACGTGAGGTTCGGCGCCGACGTGCGCATCCAGCAGTTCAACGTCGCGCAGCTCCTGAGCCCCGGCGGCTGGTTCAACTTCCGCCACGACCAGACCTCGAACGGGCCGGACAACACGGGCTGGCCCATCGCGAGCCTCATCACCGGCTCGACCGAGTTCGCCTTCAACAGCAGCAAGACCATCGACCCGGGCTGGCGCTACTTCTACCCGGCCTTCTTCGCGCAGGACGACGTGAAGCTCACGCAGAAGCTGACGCTCAACGTCGGCGTCCGCTACGAGGTGCCGCAGCCGCGCACCGAGTCGCGCGGCCGCCTGCGCGGGTTCTCGCCCGACGCGCCCAACCCGGCCGTCGGCGGCCGCCGCGGCGCGCTCGTCGCCGCCAACGGCGACGGCGCGCTCAAGGCGGAGCACGAGGGACTGGCCCCGAAGGACTACTCGGCCGTCGGCCCGCGCGTCGGCTTCGCCTACTCGCTCAACGACCGGATGGTGGTGCGCGGCGGCTACGGCATCTACTACTCGCCCATCCTCTACGGGCAGGGCGGCGTGAACTTCATCACGGAGGGGACCGAAGGCTACAACACGCACGCCGTCTACCCGAACTTCGGCCAGACCTCGAACTTCTTCCTGTCGAGCTTCCCCGCGCGCCCCTCGACCGACCCGACCAACCAGTTCATCGGGGAGAACGTCTCCTACTTCGACCAGGACTGGAAGTCCGGCCGGACGCAGCAGTGGAGCTTCGACGTGCAGCGCGAGCTGCCCTCGAACTTCGCCGTCTCGGCCGGCTACATCGGGCACAAGGGGACGCGCCTGAAGTCGAACCTCAACCGCATCAACGCGGCCCCGCTCAACTCGCTCCGGCTCGGGCAGGAGATTCTGCTCTCGCCCCTGAGCCGCATTACGGCCCCCGCGAACGCCGCCGAGGCGGCCTTCGCGACCGCGGCGCGCGCCGTGGCCGCCAGCGCCGGCGTCGCGCTGCCGTCCTCGAACAACGCCGTCTTCCCCGGCTTCAACGGGTCGGTGGCGCAGGCGCTGCGGCCGTTCCCGCAGTACAACAACATCACCAACGTGCTCGAACACGAGGGGCAGAGCTGGTACCACGCGCTCCAGCTCAAGCTCGACCGCCGCTTCTCGCGCGGCATCCAGTTCGGCGCCTCCTACACGCTGGCGAGCCTGAAGACGACGGCCGCCGAAGACCTCCTCGGCGGCACCCCGTTCGGCGGCACGGTGCAGAACCCCTTCGACCGCAGCTCGCTGCGCGTCGACTCGCCGAACCAGCCGCGCCACGTGCTGGTCGTCAACTACATCCTCGAACTGCCCTTCGGCAAGGGCAGGCGCTTCCTCGACCGCGGCGGCGTCGTCGACGCCGTGCTCGGCGGCTGGCAGTTCAACGCCATCCACCGCTACCAGTCGGGGCTGCCGCTGGTCGTCTCCTACAACAACGGAGGCGCCGTCGAGTTCCTCCAGGCGGTCGGCTTCCAGGGCAACCTCCGGCCGAACCTGACCGGGCAGGACGTCTTCACGGGCAACGACCCCGGCGGCCTAGGCTTCCAGCTCGTCAACCGGGCCGCGTTCGCGCCGCCGACGCCCTTCAACCCGCAGCCGCCGGGCGTGGCCGGGCCGCCGCCGCTGCTCGTGGGAGGCGCCCTCAACAACAACTACACGCAGTACTACGCCGACCCGCTCCGCTTCTTCGGCAACGCGCCGCCCGTGCTCACGGACGCGCGCGCCCTGCCGTACTACAGCGAGAACATGAGCCTGTTGAAGAAGATTCGCATCACCGAGGCGGTCGCCTTCGAGCTGCGCGGGGAGTTCTTCAACATCTTCAACCGGCACCGCTACCGCCCCGCGGAGGGCAACTTCGACGCCGGGAACTTCGGCTTCTCCCCGGTCGAGGGCGACCCGTTCGCGTACCCGCCGCGCACGGTTCAGGTCGGCGCGAGGCTGATCTTCTAGCCCTGAGCATGGCACACGCGTTCGGCGGCGCGGGGAGGGTGACGACCGTCTCCTTCTTCCGCGCCGCTCGCGCTTGGCGGTGAGGTGCCGGCGCTCCCGGCTGCCGCGGCATGACGCACACGGACTTGAGCTACGGTCTTAAACTTCTGGGGCGGCTGGCATGGGCCTCCTGCGCGCTGCTGTGGGGCGCGCCGTCGCCGGCGGCGCGCCCTGCCGCCGCCGCCGCGGCCCCGCCCGCGCCGCGGCAGCAGCCGGCCGCCAAGGAGCGGGCCGAGAAGCTGACGGAGGAGGGGGCGGCGGCACTGGGCGGGGGCGACCGCGCGCGCGCGCGCGAACTGTTCCGGCGCGCGCTGGAGTCGGACGCGTCGAACGTGGCGGCGCACACCTACCTCGGGGTGATGGCCGACCAGGAGGGCGACCTCGCGGCGGCCGAGAAGCACTTCGCCACCGCGGCGGCCGAAGCGCCCCTCCTGCCTTCGGCGCGCAACAACCACGGCGCCATCCTCCTGCGCCTCGGGCGAGTCCGTGAGGCGGCCAGGCAGTTCGAGGTCTCCCTGAAGCTCGACCGTAACCAGCCGAGCGCGCTCTTCAACCTCGCCCAGACCCACTTTCAGGCCGGGACGCCGGAAGAGCTGCGCGAGGCGTTCCTCCTGTTCGAGCGCGCGCAGCAGCTCGCGCCCGACGCAGAGGCGGCGCGCGCCCTCGTCGTCACCTCCCTCAGGCTGGGCGACCGCGCCGCGGCCGCGCGCTACTTCGGCGAGTACCTCGCGGCGCTGCCCCGCGCCCCCGGCGAGATCGCCGCGGCGCGCCCGCGCTCCGAGCTTGGAGCCGCGCTGCTCGAAAACGGCCTCCCGGAAGAGGCGTCCGTCGAGCTGGCCGCGGCCTCCGCGGCCGAGCCGTCCAACCCGGAGCACGTCGTCCGCCTCGCCCGCGCACACCTCGCGCGCAAGGACGTGCGCGCGGCCGGGCGCGCGCTCGAATCGGCCGTCGCGCGCGGCGTGGAGGCCGCGCCCGTCTACGCCCTGCTCGCCGACGTTTACGAGGCGAGCGGCCACGTCGAGAACGCCATCCCGGCCATGCGCCTCGCCATCGAGCGCGACCCGAAGAACGAGTCCTACCGCTTCCGCTACGGGATGCTTTTGACGGACACGAAGGCGCCGGCCGCCGCCGTCATCCGGCTCCGGGAGGCGCTGAAGGAGTTCCCGCGCTCCTCGCGCCTCTGGTTCGCGCTCGGCGTCGCGCAGTCCGCGCTCGACAAGCCGGAGGAGGCCGCCGGGTCGTTCCAGCGCGCCCACGAGCTGGAGCCGAATTTCGCCCCGGCGCTCGCATACCTCGGCATGACCTACGACCAGCAGGGGCGCTTCGACGAGGCGGTCGAGCACTACGAGCGCGCGCTCGCGCTCGACGGCCGCCTCGGCGCCGCGCACTACCTCGCCGCCGAGGCCATCCTCAAGCGCGCGCAGGCGGACGAGCGGCGCGCCGAGGCGCACCTGAAGGAGGCCGTCGCGCTCGAACCCGGGTTCGCGCCGGCGCGCGTCTCGCTCGCCAAGCTCTACATGCGCGGCGAGCGGCTGGCCGAGGCGGTCGCCCTGCTTCAGGCCGCCGTCTCGTCGGCCCCCGAGCTGGCCGAGGCGCACTACAACCTCGGGCGCGCGCTGATGCGCCTGAAGCGGACGGCCGAGGCCAAGGCCGCGCTCGACGAGTTCAAGCGCCTGAGCGAGGCGCAGCGCGAGCAGGCGCGCCAGAGCCCCCGCGACATCATGCGCCGTCTGGCGAACGTCAACTTCTGAAACCGACCGTCGTCAACTTCTGAAACCGACCGTGAGAATCCTGCCGCTCATCGCCCTCCGCGCCGGGCCCCGCGCGAACCGCGCGCCCGGCGAAGACTTCACGAGCCACACGGCCGCCGGCCCCGGCGGCGGGGCGGGGGTGAGATGAGCGCGGGGGAGGGAGGCGACGGCGGGCGGGGCGCGCCGGCCGCCGGCCGCATGCGCAAGCGGCAGACGACGCTGGGGGACGGGCGCTACTTGATCTATTACACCTTCGGCGGCGAAGACGAAGCCGCCGAGGTCGCGGCGCCCGAGCGGCCCGAGCCCGCGGCGGAGGCGGCGGCGGCGGAGGAGCGTGATGTCTGAGCTGCGTTGGAACCCCCTACTCGGCGAGTGGGTGGCGACGGCCACGCACAGGCAGGAGCGCACCTTCCTGCCGCCCGCGGGCTTCTGCCCGCTGTGCCCGACGAAGCCGGGCGGCTTCCCGACCGAGGTGCCCGAAGAGACTTACGACATCGTCGTCTTCGAGAACCGCTTCCCCTCCTTGCGCCCCGCGCCGCCCGACCCGGCCGTCGAGGGGTCGGAGCTTTACCCCGTCCGCCCCGGCGCGGGGCAGTGCGAGGTCATCGTCTACACGCCGCGCCACTCCTCGACGCTCGCCGACGAGCCGGTCGAGCAGATTTACAAGCTCGTGCGCGTCTGGGCCGACCGCTTCGCCGAGCTGGGCGCAGAGCCCTTCGCCGACTACGTCTTCATCTTCGAGAACAAGGGCGAGGCCATCGGCGTCACGCTCCACCACCCGCACGGGCAGATTTACGCCTACCCCTTCGTCCCGCCCCGCGTCGCGCGCGAGCTGGAACAGTCCCGCGCCCACGCGGAGCGGACGGGGCGCTGCCTCGTCTGCGACATCACGGGCGAGGAGCGCCGCGACGGCCGGAGGGTGGTCGCCGAGAACGGCTCCTTCGTGGCCGTCGTCCCCTTCTTCGCCCGCTACCCCTACGAGGTGCACGTCTACTCCCTGCGCCACCTCCAGGCGCTCACCGACATGAGCGACGACGAGCAGCGCGACCTGGCCTCGCTGCTCAAGGCGGTCATCTCGGCCTTCGACCGCCTCTTCGGCCTCTCCTTCCCCTACATGATGGTGCTGCACCAGCGGCCGACCGACGGCGGCTCATACGACCACTACCACTTCCACGTCGAGTTCTACCCGCCGCTGCGGACGGCCACCAAGCTGAAGTACCTTGCGGGGAGCGAGACCGGCGCCGGCCTGTTCATCAACGACACGCTCGCGGAGGAGAAGGCCGCCGAACTGCGCTCGAAGGTCGAGCCGGTCGTCTGGGGCGGAGGGGGGGGCGCGGCTTGATCGAGCGCGGGACATTGCGGCGCGCGTTCGAGGAGCGCTACGGGCGACGCCCGCGGCTCTTCCGCGCGCCCGGCCGCGTCAACCTCATCGGCGAGCACACCGACTACAGCGGCGGCTTCGTCCTCCCGATGGCCATCGACCGCGAGACGGCCGTCGCCGCCGCGCCGCGCGCGGATCGGCTGGTGCGCGTCTTCTCGCTCAACCGCGGCGAGGAGATGTCTTTCGACCTCGACCGGCCGGGCGAGGCGCGCCGCGGCCTCTGGCTCGACTACGTCGAGGGCGTGGCGCGCGCCCTCGAAGGGCGGGGGCTGCGCCTCGGCGGGGCCGACCTGCTGCTCCTCTCGGACGTGCCGGCCGGCGCGGGGCTCTCCTCCTCGGCGGCGCTCGAAGTGGCGACGGGGCTCGCGCTCGCCTCCGTCTCGGGCCTCCGCGTGGAGCCGGTCGAGCTGGCGCTCGCCGGGCAGCAGGCCGAGCACGACTACGTCGGCGCGCAGGTCGGCATCATGGATCAGTTCGTGGCCGCGCTCGGGCGCGAGGGGCACGCGCTCCTGATAGACTGCCGGGCGCTGACGGCCGAGGCCATCCCGCTCGACACGACGCGCGTCGTCGTCGCCGTCGCCGACACGCACGTCCGCCACGAACTCGCGGCCTCCGAGTACAACCAGCGCCGCGCCGAGTGCGAGGAGGGCGCGCGGCTCCTGGCCGTGCACCTGCCCGGCGTGCGCGAGCTGCGCGACGTGAGCGTCGAGGGCTTCGAGCGCTTCGCCGACGTGCTCCCCGAGACGGTGCGCCGCCGCTGCCGCCACGTCGTCGGCGAGAACGCGCGCACGCTCGCGGCCGCCGAGGCGCTGCGCCGCGGCGACCTCGAAGAGATGGGGCGGCTGATGCGGCGCTCGCACGAGTCGCTGCGCGACGACTACGAGGTGAGCTGCGCCGAGCTGGACCTCCTGGCCGAGACGGCGTGGGGCGTCCCCGGCGTGCTCGGCTCGCGCATGACGGGCGGGGGGTTCGGCGGCTCGACCGTGAGCCTCGTCCGGCGCGACCGGCTGGCGGAGTTCGAGGGCGCGCTCACCGCGGAGTACCAGCGCCGGATGGGCTTCGCACCGACCATCTACGTCTCGGAGGCCGGCGGCGGGGCCGCGGAAGTGACGAGTGACGAGTGACGAGTGACGAATCAAAGGCAGCCCGCCTTCGCCCGTCACCCGTCACTCGTCACTCGCCATTCAATTCTATGAGCAGCATTAAGGACGTGGCGCGCGAGGCGGGGGTCTCGACCGCGACCGTGTCGCACGTCATCAACAACACGAGGTTCGTCTCCGAGGAGGTGCGGGCGCGGGTGCTCGGCGCCGTCGAGCGCTGCGGCTACTACCCGAACGCGCACGCGCGCTCGCTGGCCTCCGGCCGCAGCCAGACCTTCGGGCTCGTCGTCTCGGACATCGCGAACCCCTTCTTCCCCGAGCTGGTGAAGTCCATCGAGGCGGCGGCCTTCGAGCGCGGCTTCGACGTGGTGCTGTCGAACACCAACTACGAGCCCGACCGCACCTCGCACTACGTCCGGCGCTTCATCGAGCGCAAGGTGGCGGGCGTCGTCGTCATGACCTCGGAGCTGGACGCGGCGCTCGTCGAAGAGCTGGCGAGCCGTGACGTGTCGGTCGTCTTCCTCGACCTCGGCAAGCCCGGCGTCCACATGTCGAACCTGACGGTCAACTACGAGGCCGGGATAGAGGAGGCGATCCAGCACCTCGTCTCGCTCGGCCACAGCGAGATCGCCTTCGTCGGCGGCCCCGAGCGCCTGCGCTCGGCCGCGCGCCGCCTCGAAGCCTTCCGCGCCTCGATGCGCCGCCACCTGCCGGGCGCGCGCGTCCGCTTCTACCGCGGCGACTTCAAGCTCGAAGGCGGCCGGCGCGCGGCGTCCGAGATGCTCGCGGGGCGCGAGCGCCCCACGGCCGTGCTCGCGGCCAACGACCTGATGGCGCTGGGCGTGATGGTCGAGCTGCGCGCCGCCGGGCTCGACATCCCGCGCGACGTGTCCGTCATCGGCTTCGACGACATCGCGTTCGCCGCCTTCGCCGAGCCGCCGCTGACGACCGTCTGCCTGCCGCGCGTCGAGCTGGGGCGCCGCGCCGTCGAGGCGCTGATGATGAACATCGAGCACCCCGAGCGCCGCGGCGTTCAGGTCAACATCCCGACCTACCTGATTACGCGCGCCTCGACCGGCCCGGCCGCCGCGGCCGCCGGGCGCGCGTCGCCCCGCGAGGCCGGGCGCGAGCCGGAGACGGCCCCGCCGCCGGGCGCGCGGCGCGCGGCGCACACACGCAAGAGGGACAGGGCACGCTGAGAACGGAGATGACAAACACAGCTTCAGACCGAACGCTTCGAAGGGCGGCGCTCGTCGCGCTCTGCCTCCTGGCCGCCGCCGCCTCGCCGGCCGCGGCGCGGCAGCGGCGCGCGACCTACGCGAACCCGGTCGCGCCGGGCGACTTCCCAGACCCTTCGGTGATACGCGTCGGGCGCGACTACTGGGCCTCGGCCACCACGTCGGAGTGGGGCCCCGAGTTCCCCGTACTGCACTCGCGCGACCTCGTGAACTGGCGCGTCGTCGGCGCCGTCTTCCGGAGGCGCCCCGACTGGGCGGTCGGGAGCTTCTGGGCTCCGGAGCTTGCGCAGGATCGCGGCCGCTTCTTCGCCTACTACGTCGCGCGCAAGCGCGGCGGGCCGCTCTGCGTGGCGGTCGCCACCGCGACGCGCCCGCAGGGGCCGTACACCGACCGCGGCCCGCTCGTCTGCCAGGAGGTGGGCTCCATCGACCCGTTCCCCGCGACGGACGAGCGCGGGCGGCGCTTCCTCTTCTGGAAGGAGGACTCGAACAGCGTAAGCCGTCCCACGGTCATCTGGGCGCAGCGCCTCTCGGCCGACGGCACGCGGCTCGTAGGAGAGCGGCGCGAGATGATGCGCAACGACCAGCCGTGGGAGAAGCACCCGACGCTCCCCTTCGGCGACCTCGTCGAAGGGCCTTCGATAGTGCGCCGCGGCGGCTGGTTCTACATGTTCTACTCGGGCAACTTCTGCTGCGGGCGCGAGTGCTCTTACGCGGTCGGCGTCGCGCGCTCGCGCGACCTCCTCGGGCCGTGGGAGAAGTACGCGAAGAACCCCATCATGGAGGGCAACGGCGACTGGCGCTGCCCCGGCCACGGAACGGTCGTCGAGGACGAGCGCGGGCGGACGTGGTTTCTCTACCACGCCTACCGCCCGAAGGACTTCGTCTACGTCGGCCGCCAGGCGATGCTCGACGAGGTCGCATGGGGCGCGGACGGCTGGCCGCGGATCAACGAGGGGCGCGGCCCGAGCGCGGTCGCGCGCTCGCCCTACGACACGCGCGACGCGAAGGCGGACTTACGCTTCTTCGACGACTTCCTCTCGCCCGCGCTCCGGCCCGACTGGCAGTGGCCGCAGGCGAACGTCCCCGACTTCCGCATCTCCCGGGGCCAACTCCTGCTCACGCCCGCGGGCGCGGCCGCCCATAACCCTTCGACGGCCGTGCTCGCGCGCACCACCACGTCGGGCGACTACGTGGCGACGACCGTCGTCGACATGCGGCGCGCGCGGGAGCCGCTGTTCGCGGGCCTCTCGGCCTACGGCGACGCGGAGAACGCGCTCGGCGTCTCCGTCGATAACAAGAGCGCCGTGATCCTTTGGCGGCGCGAGAAGAACAACTACACGGAGAACGTCCTGACAGACTTCGTGCCGGGCGGCAAGCCCATGCACCTCCGCATGGCCGCGCGCGAGGGGCGGCTGTACCGCTTCTCCGTCAGCGACGACGGCCGGACGTGGAAGGACGTGGGCGGCGAGGTGGACGGGAGCTTCCTGCCGCCGTGGGACAGGGGCGTGCGCGTCGCGCTCGTCGCGGGCGGCATGCTGAGCATGCCGGTCCGCTTCGAGTCGCTTCGCATAGAGCCGTTGCGGTAACATCCAACGCAATTCACCCGACCAACAACCGGAGACGAAAACATGAAATCCTTCATCAAGGGACGGCGCGCGGCTCTCTCCTTCCTGCTCGCCCTGTCGCTCCTCGCGCTCGCGCTCGCCGGCTGCCGCAAGCAGGAGGGCGGCGGCACGGCCGGCGGCGGCGGCGGCGCGGCGGGCGGCGCGGGCGGCGGCGCCGCCGGCAAGAAGATGCGCGTCGGCTTCTCGCAGACCGAGACGGACGGGCCGTGGCGCATCGCCGAGACCAGGAGCATGCAGGACGAGGCGGCGAAGCGCGGCTACGAGCTGGTCTTCACCAACGCGCGCGGCGACACGGCCACGCAGGTCTCGAACCTCGAAGACCTCATCGCGCAGCGCGTTGACGCCATCTTCCTCGCGCCGCGTGAGTCGAAGGGCTTCGAGGGGCCCTTGCAGGCGGCGAAGGAGGCGGGCATCCCAGTCATCCTCATCGACCGCGAGCTTGAGGGCGTGCAGGCCGGCGACATGTACGTCACCTTCATCGGCTCGAACTTCATCGAGGAGGGCCGGCGCGCGGGCGAGTGGCTGGCGAAGCAGACTTCGGGCAAGGCCGGCATCATCGAGCTGCTCGGGACGGCCGGCTCCTCGGTCGCCAACGACCGCCACCAGGGGTTCGTCGACGCCATCAAGGCGTCGCCCGACATGAAGATCATCGCCGCGCAGGACGGCAACTTCACGCGCGCGCAGGGGCAGAAGGTGATGGAGAGCCTCATCCAGGCGCACGGCAAGGGCATCACGGCCGTCTACACGCACAACGACGAGATGGCGCTCGGGGCGGTGCAGGCGCTCAAGGCGGCGAACATGAACCCGGGCAAGGACGTGCTCGTCGTCTCGGTGGACGGCCAGAAGTCCGCGCTCGAAGCCATCTCCCGCGGCGAGATGAACGCGACCGTCGAGTGCAACCCGCGCTTCGGCCCCGTCGCCTTCGACACGCTCGAAAAGTTCAAGCGCGGCGAGAAGATTCCGCCGAAGATCATCAACACCGACCGCTTCTTCGACGCGACCAACGTCGCGCAGTTCGTCGGCGAAGCGTTTTGAGGAAGTAGACAGTAGACAGTAGTCGGTAGACAGCAGGGCTCCGCCCTGATGTCGTTGACGCTGACACCCGGGTGATTCTTTAACGGCGGGTTTTTCTACTGTCTACTGTCTACTGTCTACTGTCTACTCATCATGGACGAGCCGCTCCTCCGGATGGAGGGAATACGCAAGGTCTTCTCGGGCGTCGTGGCGCTCGACGGCGTGGACTTCCGGCTGGAGCGCGGCGAGGTGCACGCGCTCGTCGGCGAGAACGGCGCGGGGAAGTCGACGCTCATCAAGGTCATGACGGGCGCCTACCGGCGCGACGGCGGGCGCGTGCTCCTGGAAGGGCGCGAGGTCAACTTCCGCTCGCCCGAGGAGGCGCAAGACTCCGGCGTCGTCGCCGTCTACCAGGAGGTCAACCTGCTGGCGTTCCGCACCGTGGCCGAGAACATCTTCCTCGGCCGCGAGCCGCGCCGCTTCGGGCTCATCGACTGGAAGAGGATGAACGCCGACGCCGGCCGCATACTCCAGCGGCTCGGGCTCGCGATAGACCCGGCCGCGCCCCTCGGCAGCCTCAACATCGCGCTCCGCCAGATGGTCGCCATCGCGCGCGGCGTCTCGTTCGGCGCGAAGGTCGTCGTCCTGGACGAGCCGACCAGCTCGCTCACAG
>DASVWB010000379.1:0-26277 GCA_036389815.1 Pyrinomonadaceae bacterium
GACGGGGATGGGCGCGCGCCTGCTCCGCTCGTGGATGCTGCGCCCCTCGGTGCGCCGCGGCGAGATAGAGGCGCGGCTCGCCGCCGTCGAAGACCTGCACCGCTCGCAGATGCGGCGCGACCGCGCGCGCGCGCTCCTCAAAGAGGTCTCCGACCTCGAACGCCTCACGGGGCGGGTCAACCTCGGCACGGCCACGCCGCGCGACCTCGTCGCCCTCCGCCGCTCACTCGACCAGGTGCCCGCCATCCGCCGGGCGTTATCGGATGCGGAAGCCTCCCTCCTTCAAGTCGTCGTCGAGAACGCCGACGAGCTGCCCGACGTGCGCGAACTCGTCGCGCGCGCCTTAAGCGACGACCCGCCCGTCAACTTCGCCGACGGCGGCGTCGTACGCGAGGGCTTCGACGCCGAACTCGACGACCTGCGCTCCGTCAGCCGCGACGCCAAGCAGACCATCGCCGCCATCGAGTCGCGCGAGCGCGCGCGCTCCGGCATCCAATCCCTGCGCGTCCGCTTCAACAACGTCTTCGGCTACTTCATAGAGGTCTCGAAGTCGGTCGCCGCGCGCGTGCCCGCCGACTACGAGCGGCGCCAGACGCTCGCCAACGCCGAGCGCTACACGACGCCCGAGCTGAAGGAGTGGGAGCAGAAGGTGCTCGGCGCGGAGGGGCGCATCCTTGAGATCGAGACGCGCATCTTCGCCGAGGTGCGCGCAGAGGTCGCGCGCGAGACGCGCCGACTTCAGGCGACGGCGCGCGCTCTCTCCGTCCTCGACGTGCTCGCCTCGCTCGCAGAGGTCGCCGCGCGCCGCCGCTACCGCCGTCCCGCCCTGCACGACGGCGACGAGCTGGAGATAAAGGCGGGCCGCCACCCCGTCATCGAGGCCATCGGCGACACGCCCTTCGTCCCCAACGACCTTTACATGAACGGCTCGACCGACCGCCTGCTCATCATCACGGGGCCGAACATGGGCGGCAAGTCGACGCTGCTGAGGCAGACGGCGCTCGTCTGCCTCATGGCGCAGATGGGCTCGTTCGTGCCGGCCGAGAGCGCGCGGCTCCCCGTGCTCGACCGCATCTGGACGCGCGTCGGGGCTTCGGACGACCTCTCGCGCGGCCGCTCGACCTTCATGGTCGAGATGACCGAGACGGCCGCCATCCTCCACAACGCCACGCCGCGCTCGCTCGTGCTCCTCGACGAGATAGGCCGCGGCACCGCGACCTTCGACGGGCTCTCCATCGCCTGGGCCGTCGCCGAGCACCTGCACGACTCGCCCGAGCACTCCGCGAAGACGCTCTTCGCCACGCACTACCACGAGCTGACCGAGCTGGCCGAGCGGCTGCCCGGCGCGCAGAACTACCGGATACGCGTCGCCGAGCGCGAGGGCGAGGTCATCTTCCTCTACAGGATGGAGCGCGGCCGCGCCTCGAAGTCTTACGGCATTGAGGTCGCGCGCCTCGCCGGGCTGCCGCCCGCCGTGCTCGCCCGCGCGCGCGAGGTGTTGACGAAGCTCGAACGCTACGAGCTGGACGTGTTCGCCGAGGAGGGCGCGGCCGCGGCGCAGCCGGCCGACCCCGCGCCCGCGCAGGCCGGGCAGGCGGGCAACGGCGACGGCGCGCTCGGGCGCGCCGCGGCGCGCGCGGGCCGGCGCGCGCTCGCCGCGCAGGTCACGCTCTTCGACTCGGTCAACCAGAGCCTCCTTGACGAGCTTCGCGGCGTTGATGTAGAAACCCTCACAGGCGAAGAGGCGCGCCACATCCTTCTCGGCTTGAAGAGCAGAATCGTCTAGTTCATGACCGACATCCAAACCCTTCTATCGCTCCCGCTCGAAAAGCAAATCGGACAACTGCTCTACATCGGACTGCCGGGCACGCAGCTCGACGCCGAGGCGCGCGCGCTCGTCGAGGAGGTCTCGCCCGGCGGCGTCATCATCTTCGGCCGCAACGTCGCCGCGCCCGAGCAACTGCGGGGGCTGCTCGACGGCGTCCGCGGGATGCTCCGCGTCGAGCCGCTGCTCGGCATAGACCAGGAGGGCGGGCTCGTCGACCGCCTGCGCAAGATTTGCACGCCGATGCCCGCGGCGCGCGTCATACGCCAGCACGGCGACCTCGCCGCCGCGCGCGCCCACGGCCGCCTGACGGGCGAGATACTGCGCCTGCTCGGCTTCAACATGAACTTCGCGCCCGTCATGTCCATCATGACGGAGGACCGCGACCTGCTCTCGAACGGCCTCTACTCGCGCTCGTTCGGCCGCTCGCCCGGCGAGGTGCTCGGCTACACGATGGTCTACCTGCGCGGGCTGCAAGGGACCGGGCTCCTCGGGTGCGCGAAGCACTTCCCCGGCATCGGCGCCGGCGAGGTGGACACGCACGACGAGATGGCCGTCATCCACCTCACGCACGACGACCTCATCGCGCAGGACCTCGCCCCCTACATCGAGCTCTTCCAGCGCGAGGACAACATGGTGCGCGCCGTCATGGTCAGCCACGGCGGCTTCCCCAACATCGACATCCACCGCGGCACGGCCGGCGGCCGCCTCGTCCCCGCCTCCATCAACCCCTCGATAGTCCGCGACCTCCTGCGCGACGAACTCGGCTACGAGGGGCTGGTCGTCACGGACGACCTGGAGATGGGCGCCATCGCCAAGCACACGGAGATAGAGGAGTCGGCGCTGCGCGCGATCCTCGCGGGCGAGGACATGATCCTCGTCTGCGCGCGCCCCGACCTCATCCGCCGCGCCTACCACGCGCTCCTCGGCGCGGCCCGGAGCGGCGAACTCTCGCGCGGCCGCATACAGGCTTCGCTCCGCCGCATCGCCAGCTTCAAGGCGCTGACGAAGCCGCCGCTCTCCTTCGACCCGAAGCGCTTCCAGGAGCTTTCGGCGGAGGTCGCCGGGCTGAACCGCAAGCTGAACTACGTCTACGGAGGTAAAATCTGAATGCGCCGCCGCCAACTCTTAGCTGTCTCCGCCTTCACCGCCCTGTCGCTCGCGGCCGCGCTCGCGGCCGGCTGCCGCGGGGGCGGCGGGGGCGGCCGCGCGGCGATGCGCTTCCGTGCGCCCGTCGTCCTCAAGGTCAACGCCGCCAGCGCGCCGACGCGCCAGTACGCCGGCATCCTCCAGAACCAGCTCCGCCAGGTCGGCATCCCCTGCGAGATCGAGACCGTGGAGTTCAACACGCTGCTCGAACAGCAGACCAAGGGTCAGTTCCAGTTGACCACGGGGCGCTGGGTCGGCGGCAACCAGGACCCCATCTACCTCTACGACCTCTTCCGCACCGGCTCCTTCCGCAACCGCGGCCGCTACAGCAACCCGGAGATGGACAAGCTGCTCGACGAGGCCATCAACACCGCCGACCGCGCGAAGGCCAAAGAGCTTTGGGTGCGCGCGCAGGAGACGGCCAGCCGCGAGCTGCCGCAGTTCCCGCTCTGGTACGTCGACCAGATGGTCGTCGCGCGCAGGAACGTGCAGAACATCAAGGTGCCCGTGGACGGCGACTGGCGCTTCCTGCGCGACGTGACCGTAGACGGCGGCAAGGGCGGCCCCTTCGTCGTCGTCCTCGAATCCAACCCGACGACGCTCGACCAGCTCCACAGCACCGACGCCGCCGCCGAGCGCATGCGCCAGCTCATGTTCAACTCGCTCGTGCGCAAGAACGAGACGTTCGACTACGTGGGCGACCTCGCCTCCGACATCCAGACGGCGCCCGACGGGCTCTCCTACACCTTCAAGCTGCGGGACGGCGTGAAGTTCCACAACGGGAAGGCGTTCACCTCGGCCGATGCCAAGTACACGCTCGAAACGCTGCTCGGCTCCGACTCGGCCAAGGCCAACGACTTCTTCGAGGGGACGGGGGCGGAGCGCAAGCCCTTCGTCAAGGCCATCGAGACGCCCGACCCGCTGACGCTCGTCGTGCGCCTGCACAGGCCGCTCAACAAGTTCCTCTCGGGGCTCGTCGCCGTCGGCATGATGCCGCAGGGCTACACGATGGAGCAGCAGAAGCAGACGCCCGTCGGCACCGGCGCCTTCAAGTTCGTGCGCAACGACGAGTCGCAGCAGGTCATAGACCTCGCCGCCCACGACGCCTACTGGGGCGGCGCGCCGGCCGTCAAGGCACTGCGCGTGCGCACCATCCTCGACGCCAACACGCTCCAGGCCGAGCTGCGCAGCGGCGGCGTGGACCTCGCCGTCGTGGCCAACCTCCAGCCCGACACCTACGAGGCGCTCAAGGGGGACCCGAACCTGAAGGTCGAGCAGTTCCCCGGCGTCAACGTCACCTACCTGCTCTACAACGTGACGGCCGAGCCGCTCTCGGACGCGCGCGTCCGCCAGGCCGTCGCCTACGCCATCGACCGGCAGGCCATCGTCAAGGAGCTGCTGCTCGGCCAGGCGCGCGTCGCCAACTCGATACTCCCGGAGCAGTCCTGGGCCTACGCGCCCGGGCAGGTCTACGAGTTCAACCCCGACAAGGCCAGACAGATTCTCGACGAGGCGGGATACAAGGCGGGGCAGTAGAGCCTCTGCAAAGAGTTGCACCGCGGAGACGCGGAGACACGGCTTTAAGAATTTGAGATTTCAAATTTGAAATCTCAAATTGTCTTTCGCCGTGTCTCCGCGTCTCCGCGTCTCCGCGGTGAATCTTCTTTCCGTCGCCGGCTAGAACTCTATGCCCTCGGCGCGCAGCGTCGCGGCGAGTGCGTCGCGCGTGACGACGCCCTCGCGGATGAGGCGGGGGGCGTCGCCGCTCACGTCTATGACGGTTGAAGGCAGTTCGGAGCGCGAAGCGCCGCCGTCGATGACCGGCCCGTCGTAGCCCGGGAAGTAGCGTGCGACCTCTTCCGCCGTCCGCGCGGGCGGCTCGCCCGCCGGGTTGGCGCTCGTCGCCGTGAGCAGGCCGCCGCAGGCGCGCACGACCTCGCGCGCCTCGGCGTCCGCGGGCAGCCTCACGCCGACCGTCCCCGTCCCGGCCGTGAGCAGTTCCGGCACGCCGTCGCGCGCCCTGGCGACGAGCGTGAGCGCCCCCGGCCAGTGGCGCGCGGCGAGCGCTTTGAAGGTGCGCGTCACGTCCGAGACGAGCCGCGGCGCTTCCGCGGCTTCGGAGACGAGGACGAGGATGGGCTTGCCGTCGCGCCCCTTGAGCCCGTTTATCAGTTCGAGCCCAGCGGGGTCGAAGGGGTCTGCGCCGAGGCCGTAGAAGGTGTCGGTGCGGAAGGCGACGACGCCGCCCGCCTTGACGACGGACGAGGCGCGCTCGCGCGCGGCAGGACTGTCGGGGTAAATTAACAAGGCTCCTCCTCCCGCGCACGATGTTAGCAGAGGGTCTCTGTTTTCTCCCCGGGCGCGGGGGCGCGAGCCTTCCGCCGATGCTTTCCCTGTACGCAACACTGCCCGCGCGCGCGGCCCGCCTCGCGCTGAGCGACCCGGGCGCGGCGCTCCTGGCCGCGCGGATGGGCGCGTGGGTCGTGGCCTTCACGCTCCTGCTGAAACTCCTGCCACTCCCGCGCGCGTTGGGGCTCGTCGCGCCGCGACGCCCGCGGCCCCGTGCGGCCGACGCCGAGCGCGTGCAGGCGCGCCTCGCCGGGCTGCTCGACTCGATGCTCGCGGCCGACTTCTGGGTCTTCACGCCGACCTGCTGGAAGCGCGCGGCCGTGCTCCACCGCTTCCTCGCGCTGAGCGGCATCGAGACGCGCGTCCTCTTCGGCGTCCGGCGCGAGGGCGACGACGCGCTGAGCGGCCACGCATGGCTCGAAGCCGGCGGCGCGCCCCTGCTCGAACCCTCGCCGCCCCGCTACACCGTCACATACAGCTTCCCCAACTGACTGCGGGCGGTACTGACCTGTTTAGCCGCGCGGCGGTCGCACCCTCAGGGCAGCACTTCGATGATGACGTAGAACTTGAACCTGCCGGGCTGTTGGACGCCGACGAGGAGTTGGAAGTCGTAGGTGCCGCCCGGGAGGATTGGGCTCGCCGGCGTGACCGTGCCGGCCGAGAGCGTCGAGTTGAACCCGCCGCCGGAGGTCTGGTTGGGGGGCTGCTCCAGCGTCGTCCCCTGCACGGGCGTCACGAGGTTCGTGCAGGGGTCAGTCGTGACGTTGAAGGCCGTGGAAGTGCGCGGCCGCAGGTCGGCCGTGCCCGGCGCGGGCGAGGTCGTGAGGTCCACGACGCGGAAGCGCAGGCGCGTCACGCTCTGGTTCGTGCTGTTCGTCACGCGGAGGCGGAAGGAGAGCGTGCCGAAGGTCGAGTTGCCCGTCGGGTCGGAGGTCAGGTTGCGGACGCGGTTCGGCGGCGCGGACCTCGACACGCACGGGAAGACGGCGCTGTCGGGCAGCGACTCCGTGCGCTGGATGGGCGAGGAGGAGTTCTCCGGGCCGGGGGCCCCGAGGCGCGCGCCCGCCCCGAAGTCGAGGCCGTTCGGCTCGACGAAGACGAAGTCGGTCGCGTTGTCGCCCGTGTCCATCGGAGTGGAGCGCGCGCACCCGCCGAAGGTCGTCAGCGAGCCCGACTTGCCGCAGTAGTCGCGGAAGAAGGCGAACTGCGCGTTGCGCGGCGTGATGGCCGGGTAGCCCGCGCCCTCCTTGTAGTCCGTGTTCGCCTCGCTCGTCGAGCCGACGGCGTCGAGCCGCGTCGGCGTGCCGAAGTTGACCTCGTTCGCCGTGTAGAAGAGCGCGATGCCGGCGTTGTCGGCGATGCCGGTCGTGTAGGTAACGTCACCCTCCGCGGTCGCCTTCGGCGCGGGGCCGGCCTCGGCGGCCGCCGGCGCCGCGCCCCTCGGCGCGGGGCGCAGACCCTTCACAGGCGAAGTCTTCAAAGGGGTGGGCTTCGACCTCCCCGACACGGCGGGCGCGGCCTGGGGAGTCGTCTTGGCGGGGGCGGCGGCGGCGGGGCCGCCCCCGGCCGGGGCCGGCGGCGCGGCGGCCGGGTAGCTCGCGAGCGTGTAGCCGTTCGAGTTGACCCCGAGGAAGTGGCCGCGCCCCGGCATCCTCGTCCCGTTAGGGATGACGAAGCGCGGCGTGCCGTCCGACGCGGCGAGCGCGAACCCGGCCGAGCCGTCGAAGGCGTTGACCACCACCTCCGACTCGCTGTTGTTGTAAATCTCCACGTACTCGTCGTCCTCGCCCCCCGCCCCGCGGAAGCGGAACTCCGAGATGACAAGCGGCGGCGGCGGCGGCACGACCGTGTACCCGAAGGTGGTGGCGCAGGCCGAAGTGGTGCACGCGTTGCAGAGCGGGCAGGCCCCGCTGTTGGCGTACACCACGTCGCCGCCGCCCGAGTTCCAGGCGGCGATGACGTACCTGACGGTCGTGCCGGCCGGCTGCGCCGGGATGGTGGCCGCGGCGATGTCCACGGTCTGGCAGCCCGACGCCGCGCTCCTGTAGGCGTACGTGTAGGCGGCCGCGACCTCCTTCGTCGTCCCCGCCGGGTTAACGTCAATCGGCGTCACGATGCCGGTGCCGTTGGCGACCGCCGTCGGGGCCGTCCCGTCCGTGGTGTAGAAGACGCGCGCCTGGTTGGTCTGGGTCTGGAACTCTATCTTGAAGCGGAGCGTGTACGCCCCCGGGTAGACGTGGACGGTGCCGGAGGGCGCGGGGCTCGAAGGGCTCAGGTCGGCGGTGTCGGCGTAGACGCCGCCGGCCTCGTCCACGGGGTCGGGGGCGGCCGCGCACGGGAGGCCGGGCCCGGCGACGGGCTGCGCCACGTAGTCGCCCGACTGCTCGTGGTAGACGTTGTTCGCCGTGGCCGAGGCCGTCGGCGAGCAAAGGGGTAGAAGCGCGCAGGCCGCGAAGGCCAAAAAGCTTTTGCGCATACGGAATCTCCGGGGTGTCAGTTCCGAGCCTGTCGGGAAGGGTCTCAGTGCTCAGGCCGGGCGGACGAGTTTGAAGGCGCGCAGGCTGTCGAGGAGCCTGCCGACGCTCTCCGCCGCGTGCTCGGGGCTCACGTCGTAGCGGGCAGTCATCGCGCCGACTATCTCTTCGAGCGTCTGCCCGCGCTCCAGCGCGCGCCAGACGAGCGAGCCCGTCTCGTTGAGCTGGAAATACTTCTTCGTGTCGAGATCGACGAGGACCCCCTCGCCCTCCTCGAACTCCGTGAAGATCACGTGCTCGTGCGGCACCACGCCGGTCGCGCTCATCGAATCCAGGGCCCCAAACCTCCGAACGTCATAACTCGGCTTCTCGAATCCGGCCGCGCGCCACGCCCTAACGCAAGACCGGGAGCGTGCGCGCCGCCGGCGACTCGCCGCCCACCCCCCGCCACGGAAGCTTGCCGAAGGCGCCCAGGCAGAAGAGGCACGGCGAGCCCAGTTGCAGGCCGGGGCGCGAGCCGCGGGCTTCGGCCTCCGCCAGAGCCCCGCGCCTGCGCGCCGCCTGCGCCTCGGCCACGCGGCGCAGGCGCGCGAGCCCTTCGGCGAAGCTCACCTCGTTCAAGTCGGCGACCACGTCGTCGTCCCCCCGCGCGCCGCGGTAGCCCGAGAGGTTGCAGCAGAGCGAGAGCCGCCCGCGATAGTCAACGTTGCAGCTCGCGCCGGCCAGCGCCGAGCACGGCGGCTCGGGCTCCGCGTTGTAGTAGCCGACCTCAAGGCTCACACGCATCCTGAGGACGCGCGCGAGCACGGCCACCTCCTGCTCGGCGGCCGTGCGCCCTTCGGGGTCGAGCGCGAGCGCGTCTTCGGCCGCGGCCGAGGTCGGGAGGTTGTGCGCGAAGCTCAGCGCCGACGCGCCCATGCGCGCCGCGAAGAGCGCAATCTGTTCGAGCCGCGGCAGCGTGTCGCGCCGCAGGCCGGCCTTGACGGCGAAGGGCAACCCCGCGTTCCGGCAGCGGGCGAAGGCGCGCACGAGCCGCACGAACGAGCCCTCGCCGCGCCAGCGGTCGTGCTCCTCGCGCGTCGCGCCGTCGAGGCTGAAGGAGACGTGGCTGACCGCGGCGCGGTTGGCCGCGACCGCCGGCCAGACCTTCTCGAAGTGCCAGCCGTTGGTGATGAAGCTGCACGTCAGCCCCTCGTCGGCCACCGCCCCGACGACCTCTTGAAAGCTCGGGTGCAGCGTCGCCTCGCCGCCCGTGAACGAGACCTGCTCGACGCACAGCGACTCGCGCGCCTCGCGCACGACGCGGCGCAACAGCTCGACGGGGAGGTAGCTCGCGCGCGAGTGGTAGAGCGCGTCCTCGTCGCGCAGGCAGTACGAGCAGTGGAGGTTGCAGACGTTCGTCAGCTCCACGGTCATGCGCGCGGGCCCGTAGTCGCGCGCGCGCGCGGGCCCCGCGTTCGACTCCGGAGGCCGCGGACTCACGCCGCCTCCCCCAGCGCCGCCGCGCGCATGAAGGCGGACGCGTGCGCCGCGTCCCGCAGCAGGTCGGTCCCCGCGCGCAGCTCGAAGCCGCGCGCCTGGCGCGCGAGCGCGGCGAGCACCGAGAGGTGTTCGGCCGCCGCCGCACGGTCGTAAGCCGCCCAGGGGCACATGCGTATCAGCCCGCGCATCGTCTCCGACTGCGAGAGGCGGCGGGCGGCGCTGCGCGGCTCGTGCGAGACGACGGGGAAGAAGACGGCGCGCGGCTCGCAAGCCCCCGAGAAGCCTTCCGGGAAGACCTGCTGCGGCTCGAAGCGGCGCTTCGTGGGGTCGAAGGGCTGCGGCTCGTGCAGGAGGTCTTCGAGTCCCACGAGGACGGACGCGGCGACCGTCCGCTCGGTGACGGCGAACTGTCGGCGGAGCGCGTGAGCCTCGACGCGAGGGCCGCGGGCGCGCAGCAGCAGAATGTCGTCCGAGAGGTAGCGCCAGCCCGCGGCCGCGAGCTGCGTCGCCAGCGTAGACTTGCCGCTGCCCGAAGGGCCGACGGCCAGCAGGCCAGCGCCCGACACGGGCTCGACGAGGCCCGCGCCGTGCAGCTCGAAGAGCCCGCAGCGGCGCAGCGCCGTCGCGGCGGCCTCGAAGACCAGCCGCGCCAGCGCGCCCCTCTCGCGCGAAGCCGGGCGCTCGCCGACCCAGACCTCGACGCGGCGCGGGCTCTCGCCGCGGACGAGCACGGCCGACCCGTGGCTCTCGAAGAAGTACGTGCGCCCGTCCGTGTGGCAGACGCCGCCGGGGGCCGTCTCGAACGAGTCGAGGCCGCGCGGCGCGGCGGGGACGCGCCCCTGCCTGACGACGATGGTGGCGTCGGGCGGGCGGCCGCCGTCGCCTTCTAGTGGTGAGACGTGCCAGCCCGCGAAGTGGCCGCCGAAGAGTCGGGCCGCGCCGGGGGCGTCGGCCTCCACGCAAATGAAACGGCCGGCGACCGCGTAAGTCTGTGCGAGGGCCGGCCCTTCGAGTTCTTGCGTGTTCATCCGAAATCCGACAAGGGTTAAAAGCTCGCTCCGTCGAATCTCAACGTCAGGGGGTGTTACTGTTGACGGCGCCGCTCTCGGTCGGGATGAAGAAGGTCGTGGCTTCGAGCACGTCGATGGGGAAAGAGACTTCGGGCTCGACGAACGCCTTTTTCGCAGGGCGCGCCGGCGCCGCGGGGGCTGCCGATTTGACTTCCTCGCCCCCCGGAAACCGCTCGGGGGTATGGTTCTCGGTCTTCGTCAAAGCTTGATGCCTCCTGTTGCTGCGTCTGCTCACGTTTATGACTTGGCCGAAGCCGGGGCCAAGAGGGCGAGGCGAAGGGGCTGCACCTGGAACGTCTGCAAGTCCACGCGGTAGAAGTAACGCACGCCGGGCGAAAGGCTCCTGAAAGCCTGCTCCAGCGAATAGTTCTCGAACTCCACGTCCACCATCTCGCGCGACTCGTAACGCAGCTCGAAGGGGACGCCGACCTCGCTGGCTATCTTGTAGAGTACGACGGAGAGGGGCTGCTTCTTGGCGCGCACGCTCAACTGGTTGTTCGCCCACGTGACGCGCAGCTCCTCCTCCTCTTTCTTCTCGCGTTCGGCCTGCGCCTCGGTGCCCTCCTCCGTGTCGCCCTCGATGAGGATGGCCTGCGAGTTGCCGCGCACGGCGACCGTGGACGGGGGCGGCGGCTCGTTGAGCCCCTGGAGGTAGACGGCCAGCAGCCGCGGCTCGCCCGCGCCTTCGCCCGCCACGTAATCGACGTAGGTCTGCGGCGCGAGCATGCGCAGCGCGGCCTCCAGCGGGAGGCCGCCGAAGTCGAGCGTCACCTTCTGCTTCGAGGCCAGAGGGCTCAGCGTGATGGGCACCTTGACGAGGCGCGACATCTCGGCCGCGATCTCCGAGACCGGAGCGTCCTTGGCCTTGGCCGTGAAGGTGTGCGGCGCGTCGCCGCTCATCTTCAGGCTCCAGGGCTTAACCTCCGGCTTCTTCTGCGCGCCGTCGGCAGGCCGCGCCCCCGGCTGCGGCGCGGGTCTGGCTTCGGGGCCAGCCTTCTGCGTTGCAAAGACCGGGGCCGGCGCGAGCGCCAGCAAGAGGACGAAACCGGCGGCCGACAACGAGCGCCGCCGGTTAAAAAAGCTCTCTGACATAAAAACGCAAACGTCCCCAATCGGTAACGCTCGGACTGTTTGACTGTAGGCCCGAAACAGGATAGCCCTTCGAGGCAGTTAAAGCGGGAAAGTTACTCGCCCGGCAACCGTTTGGAACGGGCAAGCGGAAGCTAACATAAATAAACACCGAGGTCAACGGCAGTGTACGGAAGCGTCGGCACTTACGCGCGGGCACGCGAGGGCGTGCGCCCCTAATGCCCTTCGCCACGCTTGAGCGCCAGGCGCAGGGGGCGCAAAAGGTAGTACAGGAAAGACATCCCGGCCGGGAGCGAGACGGCCGTCAGGTCGCCGTCGGTCGGCGTCAGGGCGTAGCCGAGGTACGCCGCCTTCTCGCGGAGCCGCCGCCGCACGCGCAGGTTGAAGCCGACGCTTGCCGCGAACCCGGCCGGCTCGTAATCCCCTTCCCTGAAGAGGGAGCGCGCGACCTCCGAGGCGAGTCCGGCCGTCGGAGGTTCGCCGCTCGCTTCTACCAGGGCGGTCGGGAGCCTCGCCCCCAGCAGCCCGCGCGCGAGCCGCAGGGCGAGGTAGAGCATCGGCTCGACGCGCGATTCGCGCGCGCGCCGCACGACCTCCCGCCAGTCGAGGGCGGCCTGTGAGTTCACCAGCGCGGCCACGTCGCAGACCCACGCCAGGCGCTCCCAGAGGTGCTTGGTGCCGTGGACGCAGAGCGCGAGGAGCAGGTCTTCCGGCGCGAGCGCCTTCACCTCGCCGCCGAGGACGGGGACGGACGCGGCGCGCCCCCAGGTCTCTTCGCCGACGGGGACGGAAGCGTAGGGCGCGGGCGAGAGTTCCCAGTGAAGCTCGACGGTGAGCCTCGCGGCGTCGCGCGTGAAGGCGAGGTTGTGCTGCCTGCGCAGCAGGAACCTCTCCTGCGCCGCGCCGAGGCCGGCCGGCTTCTCGAAGCCGAGCGACCGGAGCAGCCCGCCCGCGCGCGCGACATCCTCTTTGCGCACGACCACGTCGAGGTCTACGAAGCGGCGCAGCGAGAGTCCGCCGTACGCCTGGACGGCGAGCGCCGGCCCCTTGTACGCGAGCAGGGGCACGCCCTCCGATTCGAACAGGCGCGCGACGCGCAGAAGCTCGCCGGCGAGCAGCGTGTTGCGCGCGGCGTTCTCGCGGAACTGCGCGCGCAAGGTTTCGCGGTACTCGCGCGGGCAGGCGTCGCGGGCGGAAGATTCGAGGCCGGTGTAAAGGAGTGGCAGGAGCGCGTGCCTTCGCGCGAGTCGGAGGAGGTAGTCCCAGTCGAGACGCCCGCGCGCCAGCGCCCCGGCCCGCGCGGCCGCCGCGGCCCCGTCGCCCCTGTGTGCGCAGAGCAGCAGCAGCTCGTTCTCCGGGCGCAGGCCGGCGCACCTGTAAAGCTCTGGCTCGGGGAAGAGTTCGTTCAACTCAGCTTCACCGCGTAGCCGAGGCCGTCGCCGACGGGCAGCACGACCGAGAGCAGTTGCGGGTGTCGGACGAAGAGCTGGTTGAACTCGCGCAGCGCCTGCGTCGAGGCGGTCTGCTCGGGCGAGCGTATCTCGCCGGCCACCTGCCCGCCCCAGAGCAGGTTGTCCACGACGACGAGGCCGCCCGCGCGCAGGAGCGGCAGCGAGAGTTCGAGGTACTGCGCGTACTCCTCCTTGAGCGCGTCGAGGAAGACCATGTCGAAGGTCTCGCCCGCGAGGCGCGGGAGGACTTCGAGCGCCGGCCCGCGCTCGACGCGGACGCGCCCGCGCAACTCCGCGCGGCCGAGGTACTCTTCGGCGCGCGCGATCATCTCTTCGCTCGGCTCGATGGTGACGACCTCGCCGCCCTCGCCCATCCCGCGCAGCATGTGTATGACCGAGTAGCCGATGGCCATGCCGACTTCGAGCGCGCGGCGCGCGCCCGACCCGCGCGCCGTGATCTCGATGAAGCGCGCCACCTCGCGGTCGGCGATGGGGACGCGGTGCTCTTCGGCGTATGCCTCCATCTCGGCCAGAAGACCCGTGTTGGCCGGCAGCAGGCGTTCGAGGTATTCGGCCTGTTCGGGCCTGATGATGGCGTCGAGGCGGGCTTTCATCTCTGCACGACTCCCTGTCTGAAATTTTACGGCGCGCGAAGTCTAGCCCCTCGGCCGCGGGGCAGGCAAATTCACTTTTCAGGTGTCGGAATTATCCTGCGCGTCGTCGCCCCCGTCCGAGACGCTGACGTAACGGCGCGCGAGCCCCAGCTCGCGCAGCTTGTGCTGGAGCGACTGGCGGTGCATGCCGAGTATCGCGGCGGCGCGCGTGACGTTCCCGCCCGTCTCTTCGAGGCAGCGCGCGATGTAGCGGCGCTCGAACTCGCGGCGGTCTTCGCGGAAGTCGGACGTGAAGGGCACGGCGAGCGCGCCGGGCTCGAAGGCCGGGACGGCCGGGGCCGCCGCCGCCGCAGGCTCTTTCGCCGCCGACTTCGCGCCCGCGCCTATCTCGTCGGGCAGGTCTTTCGCCGCGACCTCGTCGCCCTCGGCGAGAATCATCGAGCGCTCGACGGCGTTGCGCAGCTCGCGCACGTTGCCCGGCCAGTGGTACTCGACGAGCCGCCTGAGCGCCGAGGGCGCGAGCGTGCGCGGCGGCAGCCCGTAGCGCTCGGCCGCCTGCCGCGCGAAGGTCTCTGCGAGCACGGGGATGTCCTCGCGCCGCTCGCGCAGGGGGGGTATCTCGACGGTCACGACCTGCAGGCGGTAGAAGAGGTCCGCGCGGAAGCTCCCCTTCTCGATGTCCTGTTCGAGCGGGCGGTGCGTGGCGCTGACGACGCGCACGTCCACGGGGATGGAGTCGTTGCCGCCGAGCCGCTCGATGCGGCGCTCTTCGAGCGCGCGCAGGAGCTTCGCCTGGACGTTGGCGCTCATGTCGCCTATCTCGTCGAGGAAGAGCGTCCCGCCGTCGGCCTGCTCGAACTTCCCCCGCCGGCGCGCGGCCGCGCCCGTAAACGCCCCCTTCTCGTGGCCGAACAGCTCCGACTCGATCAGCTCCGAGGGGAGCGCTGCGCAATTGACGGCGACGAAGCCGCCGCGCCGGCGGTGCGAGCTGCGCTCGTGCAGCTCGCGCGCGACCAGCTCCTTGCCCGTGCCGGACTCGCCGCGGACGAGCACGGTCGCGTCCGTCTCGGCCACCTTCTCTATCATCGAGCGGACGCGCGTCATCGCCTCCGAGTTGCCGATGAGCGCGCCGCGCTGCGCGCCTTCGAGCTCGATGCGCTGGCGCAAGTGTTTGTTCTCGCGCCGCAGCGAGACGGTCTCCAGCGCGTTCTTGACGACGAGCCGCAGGTCGTCTATCTCGAAGGGCTTCGAGAGGTAGTCGTAGGCGCCCGACTTGATGGCCTCGACCGCCACGCGCTCCGACCCGTAGGCCGTGACCATCACGACCAGCGGCGCGCGCTCGCCCTCGCCCGCCAGCTCGCGCAGGTATTCGAGCCCGCTCGTGCCCGGCAGGTTCACGTCGAGCAGCAGGAGGTCGGGCCTGCGCGCGGCGACCGCCGTGCGCGCCTCCTCGACGCTCCCGGCCTCCTCGACCTCGTAGCCGAAGCCCCCCAGCGCCCGCCGCATCCCGTAGCGCGCCGCCTCCTCGTCGTCCACGACGAGCACGCGCCACTTCATAACCCTGTTCTCGTTAGTCATCCCGTTTTCCATGCCCTGACAAGAAGCACGCACCGTGCCACGGGGGAAGTAGACAGTAGACAGTAGACAGTAGACAGTAGGGCTCCGCCTGACGGACGTTGACGCTGACACCCGAACCGCTCCTAACAAAGGTCGTCTACTCTCTACTGTCTACTCTCTACTGTCTACTGTCTACTGCTTCACCGTCATCGTCAGCTCGAAGCACGCGCCTTCGCCGGGTCGCTGGGGCGCGAGGCGCGCGAGGCCGCCGGCCTCCTCGACGCGCTTGCGGACGATGGCGAGGCCGAGCCCCGTCCCGCGCTGCTTCGTGGTGTAGAAGGGCTCCCAGATTCGCCCGCGCAGGTCGGGCGGGACGCCGGGGCCCGTGTCCGCGACGGAGACCGTCAGCCGCCCGCCCTCGGCTGAGGCGGCGAGCGTGACGCGCCCGCCCGCGGGCGTCGCCTGAAGCGCGTTGAGGACGAGATTCGTCAGCGCGTCCCGCAGGGCGGCGGCGGCCGCGCCGTCAAGCTCCCCGTCCGGGGTCTCGCCCTCCGCCTTGAGCGCGACATGCCGGTTCGCGGCCTCCCGCTGGAAGAGCATCAGCACGGAGTCTATCAGTTCGCCGACGCGGCGCGGCTCGCCCGCGTGCGGGGCCGTGCGCGCGAAGCTGAGCATCTGCGTGACGCTGCGCGAGAGGCGGTCGGTCTCGCCGACGATGAGTTCGAGGTCGCGCGCGTACTCGCGCCTGAGGTATTCGTCCTCGCGCAAGACCTGCGCGATGGACTTGATGGCCGAGAGCGGGTTCTTGACCTCGTGCGCGACGGTGGCGGCCATGCGGCCGAGCGCGGCCAGGCGCTCGCTCTGCGCGATGCGGCGTTCGAGCCGGACGTTCTGCTCGACGAGGCGGCTGTCCTCGATGGCGATGGCGACCTGCCCCGCGAGCAGTTCGAGCGAGGCGCGCACGTCGTAGGTCAGCGCCTCGGGCTCGGCGTCCACGAGCATCAGCCCGACGACGCGCTCCTCGCGCCTGAGCGCGTACGCGACCTCCCAGCCGCGCTCGCGCAGGAGCGGCACGCCCTCGACCTGCTGCTCCGCCGACCCGGCTTCGAGCGCGAGCACGCGCGAAGCCCACTCCTCCTCTTCCCTCTCCGGCGACCCCGGCGCCTCCGCGACATCGGCCCCGGCATCCACACTGACCGCGGCGGATGAAACGGCGGCGGAAGCCTTCGCGCCCGGAGCCGCGCCCGCGCCGCCCTCCGCGCCGCCCTTTAAAAGCCCGGGCACGTGCGCGTCGTAATGCGATTGGAGGCTCGGCCTCGCGCCCGCCCCGGCGGCCGCGCCGCCGTTCTCGCCGGGGCCGCGGGCGTGGCCGTCATCCCCCTCCCCCGACGCGCCGGTGAAACTTAAAGTCTTCGCGCCCTCGCCCTCCGCGTCGGGCGAGGCGGCGGCGAGGATGCGCACGCGCCTCAGCCCCAGACTCGCGGCCGCGCGCTCCTCCACGAAGCGCAGGAACTCGGGGAGCTGTCCGTGACGACCCGCGGACTTCCCGATGCGCGCCGCGACCTCGCGGAAGAGCCCCGCCTCCTCCTCGAAGAGTCGGCGGAAACGGCGGTCGAGCCAGCGGCGCATCGGCGCCGCCAGCAGCACGAGCAGGAGTATCAGCAGCGACTCGACCGCGCCCGGCCTCAACTCGAAACGCTCCGTCGTCCACAGCGCCAGCGTGCGTATGCCGTAGAGGTAGACGACCAGCACGAACGCGGCCAGCGAGGCGAGGATGAGGCTCTCCTTGAAGATGAGTTCGAGGTAGCGGTAGCGGTAGATGTGGTAGGCGAGCAGCGCCGTCGGCAGGAGCGAGCCGAGGTTCGCCGCCGTCTGGAGGTAGAGCCCGAGCGCCGTCCCCTTCCCCCAGCCCAGCCCGTAGACGGCGAGTATCAGCGCCGCGATGCCGACGAACGACGCCGCGAGCGTCGTCAAAAGCCGCCGCTCCGACTTCGACGCCGACAGCCGCGCGATGAGGAAGTCCGTTCCCGCGACGAGGCACAGCACGTAGGCCGCCCACAGCGCGAACGGCAGAAGCAGGTGCGACAGGCGGACGGGCATCGGCGCGTAAGCGCCCGTCCAGAGCTTCGGCCCGGCGTATGCGAGGAAGACGGCCGGCACGTAGGAGAGGTAGACGCGCGCCCTCTCGCTCCACGTCAGGCCGCGGCCCCGTGCGTTCGCCCAGAGGTGCAGGTGCAGGTGCAGCAGCAGCGAGTAGGTCAGCGTCACGCTCGAAACGGCGAGCGTGTCGGCGAGCCTGAGCAGCGGCGTCCAGCGCTCCTGCGAGAGCCCCAGCATCGTGTGCAGCGCGACCATCAAACTCGACGCGTGCCACACGCCGAGCGAGACGGCCAGCACGAGCAGCACGCGCTCCAACTTCCCCAGCGCGCGCCGGCTCCCCGCGAGCAGCGCCGCTATCCAGAAGTGCAGCGCCGCCGCCGTGCTGTAACCGATGAGCTGTAGGACTTCGAGCAGGGCCATAACAAAAGAGGTTAGAGGTCGGGGGTCGGAGGTTAGTAAGAGCAGGCGCTTTCACTAACCTCCGACCTCCGACCTCTAACCTCTGCTCACTGCTGCCCGGCGGATGAGGCGGCCTCGCCCGCCGCGGGCGTGAGCGTGATCTCGATGCGGCGGTTGCGCTGGCGGCCGGCGGGGGTCGTGTTGGCGGAGACGGGGTTGGCGGCGCCCATCCCGTTGGCCTGTATGCGCGCGCCGTCAACGCCCGAGGAGACGAGCCGGCCTGCGAGCGCCTCGGCCCTGTCCTGCGTCAAACGCTGCAACTCGGCATCGTCGCCCTTCGCGTCAACGAACGCCTCGATGCGGACGCGAAGCTCCGGGTTGTTGGCGAGGAGCGCGGCGAGCGGGTCGATGGTCGTCGCCACGCCCTTCGCGGAGAGTTCCGCGGCGCGCGGGCCGACCCAGAGCGCGTCCGACAGGACGAGGACGAGACCCTGCGCCGTCTCGCGCACCGTGCCGAAGCGCGCGAGCGAAGACTTCAACCCGTTGAGCGCCTCCTGCCGCTGCGCGGCGTTGCGCTCCGCTTCGAGCCGCGCCTGCTCGGCCGCGCGCTCGCCCTCGATGCGCGCCAGCTTGAGCCGCGCGGCGTCGCCCTCGGCGCGCACGGCGGCCAGCTCGTCGCGCAGCCGCGCGACCTCGCCGCGCAGCTCGCGCAACTGCTGGTTGGCGTTCGCCGCGTCGCGCTCGGCCAGCTCGCGCGCCGACTCCTCCTTGCGCAGCGAGTCGCGGAGCCGCTGGATGGTGCGCGCCGACTCGGCCGCCGTCTCCTCGGCCTCGTTGACGGCGCGGTCGCGCGCGGCGATCTCGTCGCGCCGCTTGCGCGCGGCGGCACGCAGCTCGGCGGTCTCCTCGGCCTTCACGCCGAGGCTGATGGCGCGGCGCGCCAGCACGTCCACCTCCGCCTCCGACTGGTTCAGACGCCACGCGTTCTCCGCCTGTTCGAGCATTGACTTGGCCTCGCGCAGCTCTTCGGCGGCGTCGCGCTCGGCCCCGGCGTAGCGCGCGAGGCCGACGGCCTGGCGCGCGCCGAGGAGCGAGACGGGCGTGCGCAGGAGGTCGCGGTCGGCGAGGTCGGGCACGCGCGGGTCGCGGAAGTAGTCGGACGAGTTGCCGATGTACTGCACGGGCACGGTCGCCACCTGCGCTTCGCCCGGGTCGCGCGGCGGGAGGTTCTCAAGCACGACCATCCGGGACGGGCTGCGGACGAGGTGGTGCGGCTCGGCCGTGACGATGAGCGCGAAGGTTTCGAGCGGCGTCGTCACGTCCATCTTCGAGTTGATGAACTGGCTGCCGCTGCGCTTCAGCTCGCCGAGGTTGTCGGCGCGCCCCTCGGGCGAGATGGCCCACAGCACGAAGGTCGTGTAGACGCCGCCCAGCTCGTAGGCGCGCGGCAGGCTGTCTACGCTCAGCTCGACGCGCGTGTTGCGCCGCCCCGTGCGCTTCACCTTGGCCGAGCCCGAGAGGCGCGGCAGCCGCGTCGTCCCGCGGAACTTCAGGCTCACGGTCTGTTCGAGCGGGTAGGAGACCGCGACCGTCTCGCGCCGCACGTCGGACTGCGCCCGCGCCGCCGCCGCGCAGAGCGCGAGCGCGACGAGCGCGGCCGCGCACGTTCGGAATAAAGAGCCCGTGAATCTCATAAACCGTACTCCTTCTGGTCGAGTGAAGTGACGCGCCCTGGGGAGTCTCAGCTTGAAGCGCGGTGAAACCGTCTACAGCCTGATTGATGCTCGGGGCAGCCCGCGCTGTTGCCGCCCTTTTTAATTGCGGAATGGGGAAGTTTTGTTCATCGATTCAACGAGTCGTCGAATCGACGGACGAACCCTAAACTGCCTCAACCCCGCGCGGCGCGCCGCTCGTGGACGAGCTGGACGACGGCGACGGCCACGGCGCAGAGCAGGAGGATGTGTACGAAGCCCTCCTTGCCCAGCGCGAACTTTCCCAAGAGCCATGCGGCGAAGAGCGCCGCGGCGAGCAGACGGACGTACAAGTTATGCCCCCGGCCGAAGGTGCGCGCCGCCTCACTTCGAGGCCGTCTTCTCCGAGCCCTTCAGCAGTCCGACCGCGCGGAGCCCCAACGAGCCCTTAGGCAGTTCGACCGCGCGGAGCCCCGTGCGGCCGGGGTCGCCGCCCACGAGCAGGCCGCCGCCGCCGAGCGCGGGCGCGACGACGAGCGAGCGCGGCGCCCCGCCGGGAACGGCCTGCGGCGCCTTTCCGCCCTCCTCGACCTTCATCACGAGCGAGCCGTCGCGTCCCGAGAAGGCCAGCGCGAAGGTCGAGCCGCCCCCGGGCACAATCACGTCGAGCACGCCGTCCGCGTTCACGTCGGCGAAGGCGGCCGAGGCCGCGTCGGCCGCGCCCTCGACGAACCAGCGCACGCTCCCGTCCAAAGTGCTCACCAGCGCCACGCGCCCGCGCTTCGTGACCATCACGATCTCGCTGCTGCCGTCGCCGTCCACGTCGGCCGCGGCCAGCCTCCCGCGCACCGAGTCGTCGTCGGCCTTGATCGCGCCCAGCGCCTTCAGCTCGGGCACGCTGAACGCCCACAGCCCGTTGTCGCTCCCGACGGCCATGAAGGGCGTGTCGCCGCGCATCGTCACGAGCGGGGCGGTCGTCACGTCGCCTTCGAGCTTCGACTCGCTGATGAGCCCGCCGTCGCCGCCGCGGAACTCGACGCGCCCGCCCTTCTTCAGCCCGAGCAGCACGCCGCGACGGTCGCCCTGTGAGAAGGCGTAGGGCGAGCCCGCCACCGGGCCGGCGAGCTTCTGGCTCGCCACGACGCGCCCCGTCAGCGGGTTGACGACGTAGAGCATTTCGGGGTCTTCGGTGACGACGACCAGCTCGGGACTCCCGTCGCCGTCGAGGTCGGCCGCCGCGCCCGAGGCCGCGCGCCCTTCGAGCGCCGCGCGCCACGTCTCGCGCCCCGTGTCGCCGAGCAGCGCGCGCACGCCGCCCTGCGACGCCACGACGACGTAGGCCCCGCGCTGCGGGTCGCCGAAGACGAGCGGCTCGAAGGTGACGGCCTTCGCCTCGGGGGTCTGCCCGGCCGCCGCGCCGTAGCGCGAAGTCCAGAGCGAGATGCCGCCCGCGCCGTCCACGGCGAAGACGCGGCCGTCGGCGCCGAGGCCGACGAAGTCGACGACGCCGCCCGGCCGCAGGGGGGCCGGCGTCAGCCTCAAGACCTCGCCGGTCGCGACGCGCCAGCCCGTAGCGTCCGCGGGCATCACGACGCTCGCCACCTGCACCTTCTGCTCGCTGCCGAGCGTGACGCGCTCCGGCTGCGAGTACGTGACGCTCGTCTCGGACGCGGCCGGCGCGACGCGCCAGAAGTAGTTGCCGGGCGGGAGCCCCTTGACGACGTACTCGCGCCCCTCGACCGCCTGGTCGAAGACCACGTCCTCGAACCTGTCGTCGGTCGCGACCTGGAGCCGGTAGCGGTTCACGCCCGGCTTGCCCTGCCAGCGGACTAGTATCGAGGGCGGGAGCCGTGTCGCCACGGGCTTCTGCGCCGACGCCGGCACGGGCGGCGCGCCGGGCAGCAGGTTCTCGCCCGGCTTGACTTTCTCGGCCTTCTTCTTCGGCGCGGGCTGTCGCTTCTGCGCTGACGCGGCGGGGGCCGAGGCGAAGGGCGCGGCCGCGAGGCAGGCGCAGAGCGCGAGCGCGCGGAGCCGTCCGGGCGTGGGGGTTAGGGTTTGGTGGGTCATGGGCTCTCGTTCAGTTTGTAGCCGACGCCGCGGACGGTCAGGACGTAGGTCGGGTTCTTCGGGTCGGGCTCTATCTTGCGGCGCAGGCGGTTGATGTGCGGGTCTACGTTGCGCTGGTAGCCTTCGTACTCCGTGCTCCAGACCTCGTCGAGCAGGTCGTTGCGCGACCACGCGCGGCCGGGCTCGCTGGCGAGGCGTTCGAGGATGTGGAACTCCAGCGGCGTCAGGTCGACGCGGCTGCCGCCGACCGTCACCTCGTGGCGGCGCTTGTCGATGACGAGCCCGCCCACCTCGATGCGTTCCTTGCGGTCGTCCTCGGACTTCGAGGCCCACTTCCCCGCGCGGCGCAGGAGCGCCTCGACCCTCACCTCCAGCTCGCGCGGGTTGAAGGGCTTGGCGAGGTAGTCGTCCGCGCCGGCCTGGAAGCCGGCGACCTTGTCGTCCACCGCGTCGTGCGCGGTCAGGAACATGGCCGGCGTCTCGACGCCGCGCTCGCGCACGCGCCTGAGCAGCTCGACGCCGGTCATGCCCGACATCGAGACGTCGAAGATGAAGAAGTCGAAGCGCCCCGAGACGGCGCCGTCGAACGCCTCCTCGGCGCTCTCCTTCTCCTCGACCTCGAAGCCCTTGCTGCGGAAGTACTGGGCGAGCAGCATCCGCATGCTCAGGTCGTCGTCTACGATCAGAATCCGAAGGCTCACACGTCTCCCCTGAAGAGTTGTCGGGTAGAGCTTGGCACGGCCTGTCCCCGCGGGCCGCGATTATAGCGCAAGAACGTCGAAATGGCGCGGGCGCGGCGCCCGGCCGCAACTCCTTGACGCCCAAAGCCCCCGCTCCGTATAGTTTGGCTTTACCGGGAGGCGGCACGCCTCTTCCCCCTGACGAGACCGGGCGACGGGGCTGGCCTTCGCGGGCGACCATTAATGCGCGACCTACGGCGACTCCTATTCTACCTCAAGCCCCACTGGGGGAAGTTCGCCCTCGCGACCGTCGCGATGCTCTTCGTCGGCCTCCTCCAGAGCGCCATCGGCGCGCTCATCGTCCCCATCTTCGACCAGGCGCTCCGGCAGAGCGGCAACCCGGGGCAGCGCACGCCGACGCTCTTCGGCCTCCAGCACGTCATCCCCGACTCGGGCTTCGAGGCGTGGCGCACCATCGCCGTGCTCCTCGTCGGCTTCACCGTCGCCAAGGGGGTGGCCGAGTACTTCTCGACCTACCTGATGGCGCGCGTCGGCCAGGAGTCGGTGCTGAAGCTCCGCGCCGACATGTACGCGCACCTGCACGCGCAGTCGGCCGACTTCTTCGAGCGCCACCGGACGAACTACCTCGTCTCGCGCCTCGTCGGCTCGGCCGCCGCCATCGAGACGGCGGTCTCGAACACGCTGCGCGACATGCTGCGCGAGGGGTTCACGCTCGCCTGCTTCCTCGCCGCCTCGTTCTACTACTCCTGGCGGCTCACCCTCGGCTCGCTCGCCATCGCGCCGCTCATCGGCTTCCTCACGGCGCGCTTCGGGCGGGCGCTGCGCAACCTCGCGCGCGAGTCCTACGAGGGCGGGCAGCAGCTCGTCGACACCGCCCAGGAGGCGCTCTCCAACCAGACGATTGTCAAAGCCTACGGCGCTGAGGAGCGCGAGCGCGGACGCTTCGAGCGCGTCGCGCGCCAGATCATGCGCGCCAACCTGCGCACGGCCAAGATCAACGGCGTCGCCCCGAACACCATCGAGCTCATCGGCGTGCTCGCCGTCGCCTCGCTGCTCTTCTTCGCGCAGCGCGAGATACTCTCGGGGCGGATGAACGCGGCGCTCTTCATCACGTTCCTCTTCTTCCTCTTCTCCAGCTATGACCCGATGCGCAAGCTCTCGCGGCTGCACAACGGCATGGAGCAGGCGCTCGCCGCCGCGCGCCACGTCTGGGAGGTGATGGACGAGCGCGCCGAGATGCCGGAGCGGGCCGGCGCCGTCGCGCTCCGCCCGCTCGCCGACGCGCTGGAGTTCAGGGGCGTCTTCTTCGGCTACGGCAACGAGGGGCGTCTGGTCCTGCGCGACATAAGCTTGCGCATCCCGGCGGGGCGCATGGTCGCGCTCGTCGGCGAGTCGGGCGGCGGCAAGTCCACGCTCACCAAACTCGTCCCGCGCTTCCACGACCCCACCGAGGGCGCGGTGCTCTGGGACGGCACGGACCTGCGCGACGCCACGCTCCGCAGCCTGCGCTCGAACACGGCTGTCGTCACGCAGGAGACGGTGCTCTTCAACGACACCGTCCGCTACAACATCTCTTACAGCCGCCCCGGCGCATCCGAGGCCGAGGTCGAGGCCGCCGCGCGGGCCGCGCACGCGCACGAGTTCATCAAGGAGCTGCCGCACGGCTACGACACGGTGGTCGGCGAGCGCGGCATCTTCCTTTCCGGCGGCCAGCGCCAGCGGCTCGCCATCGCGCGCGCCGTGCTCGCCGACGCCCCCGTGCTCGTCCTCGACGAGGCGACCTCCGCGCTCGACGCCGAGAGCGAGCGGCTCGTGCAGAAGGCGCTGGCGAACCTGACGCGGGGGCGGACGACCATCGTCATCGCGCACCGCCTCTCGACCGTGCGCCGCGCGGACCTGATAGTCGTCATCGAGCGCGGCCGCATCATCGAGACCGGCCGGCACGCCGAACTGCTCGCCCTCGGCGGCGCTTACCGCAGGCTCTACGAACTCCAGTTCGCCGACGAGGAGGAGGGGGAGGAAGTAGGAAGTAGACAGTAGTCAGTAGTCAGTAGTCAGTAGGCTCCGCTCCTCGCGCGTTGACTTCTGACAGGCTGGCCGGCTGAACGAAAAGGGTTTTCTACTGTCTACTGTCTACTGTCTACTGTCTACTTATGAAATCAATGACCGGATTCGGCCGCGGCTCGGCGCAGGGCGACGGCTACAACGTCGCCGTCGAGCTGAAGACCGTCAACAACCGTTTCCTCGACGTGCACCTCCGCACGAGCGGCGAGCTGTCGCAGGTCGAGCCCGTCGTGCGCAAGCGGGTCGGCGAGCGCCTGTCGCGGGGGCGCGTGGACGTGAACGTCTCGGTCGAGCGCACGAGTGAGGTGAGCTACGAGCTGAACCGCCAGCTCATCGCGGGCTTCATCCAGGCGATGCGCGAGATGCAGCGCGAGTTCGGGCTCTCGGGCGAGCCCGACATCAACGTGCTGGCGCGGCTCCCCGGCGCGATGCAGGCCGCGCGCACGGGCGTCTCGGAGGAGGCGCTGCGGGGCGTCGAGGTCGCGCTCGCCGGGGCGCTCGACGAGCTGGAGGCGATGCGCGAGCGCGAGGGCGCGGCGCTCGCGGCCGAGATGTCTGCGCGCCTCGACGAGATAGAGCGCAACCTGCCCGTCATCGAGTCGCTCGCCTCCGGACAGGTCGAGAACTACCGCGCGCGCGTCGCCAAGCGCATCTCGGAGCTTCTGGCGCGCGACGGGCTGGAGATCGTCGAGCTCGACCAGGGGCGGCTCTCCCAGGAGGTCGCGTACCTCGCAGACCGCAGCGACATCACCGAGGAGACGGCGCGGCTGCGCAGCCACGTCTCGCAGTTCCGCGCCGCGCTCGAAGAGACGGGCGACACCGGCAAGCGGCTCGACTTCCTCCTGCAGGAGTTCAACCGCGAGGCCAACACCGTCCTCTCGAAGTCCACCGACCTCGCCATCAAGGAGGCGGCGCTCGCCATCAAGGCCGCGGTCGAGAAGCTGCGCGAGCAGGTGCAGAACGTTGAGTAAGCGGCCGGGGAAGTCAGGCGCGGGCCCGGCCGGCGCGGCGGACGGCTACCACGGCATCCTGTTCGTCATCAGCTCGCCCTCGGGCGGCGGCAAGGGCACGCTCATCCGCCGCCTGCGCGAGACAGTCCCCGGCGTCGGCTACTCCGTCTCGTGGACGACGCGCGCCCCGCGCCCCGGCGAGGCCGACGGCCTCAGTTACCACTTCGTCTCCAGGGAAGATTTCGAGCGGAAGAGGCAGGCGAACGGCTTCCTCGAATGGGCGGTCGTCCACGGCAACCTCTACGGGACGACGCGCGCCGCCGTCAGGCAGGAGACGGCCGAGGGGCGCGACGTCATCCTCGAAATCGACGTGCAGGGCGCGCGCGCCGTCCGCAAGGCGATGAGGTCGGTCGTCTCGGTCTTCATCCTCCCGCCCTCCTACGAAGTGCTGCGCCAGCGCCTGACGGCGCGCATGACCGAGCGCCCCGAGGAGCTTGAGCTGCGACTCTCGAACGCGCGGGGCGAGGTCGAGCAGTACCAGTTCTTCGACTACGTCATCCTCAACGACGTGGTCGAGCGCGCCGCCGCGCAGCTCGCGTCGGTCGTGTGGGCCGAGAGGGCGCGGCGCAGGCGGCAGGAGTGGGTCGCGCGCCGCGTGCTGGCGACCTTCGGGGCGCCGCCGCGCGTTGAATAAATGGCGCGGAAAGTTTATAAAAGAGTGTTCATCTAAACGCTGGGATTTCGAGGAGGCCGGCAAGGGGAGACGAACGCCGGCCGGGGAGAGATATGGCAAAGCCCGCAGACGCGACGACGAAGACCGAAGAGCAGGACGAGCAGGGCGGTGGGCAGGAGACGCCCGCGCTGGACTCGAAGTACCGCCTCATCCTGGTCGCGGCGCAGCGCAGCAAGCAGCTCCAGAGGGGGGCGCGGCCGCGCGTCGAGATGGACGCGCAGAGGCACAAGCCCACCCGCATCGCCCTCGAAGAGGTGGCGCGCGGGCTGATCCACTTCTCGCTCACCGAAAAGGAGTAGCGCGGGCCGCGCGCCGACCCGAAAGGGGCGTGCGCGCGGGCCGCGCTACTCCTTTTCGGTGAGCGAGAAGTGAATCATCCCGCGCGCCACCTCTTCGAGGGCGATGCGGGTCGGCTTGTGCCTCTGCATGTCCATCTCGACGCGCGGCCGCGCCCCCGTCTGGAGCTGCTTGCTGCGCTGCGCCGCGACCAGGATGAGGCGGTACTTCGAGTC
>DASVWB010000380.1:0-2854 GCA_036389815.1 Pyrinomonadaceae bacterium
CGCCGACTCCAGCAGGAGCATGAAGGTGAAGAAGGCCAGCTCGCGCTTCTCGACCGAGTTCCACGACGATAGTATCGAGACGGGGACGAGCAGCGTCGTCAGGATGACGAGCCACAGGCTGATGCCGTCCACGCCGACGTGGTAGCGCGCGCCGATGGCCGAGACCCACGGCACGTCCTGCACGAAGTGGAACGCGCCGCCCGGCCCGAGCCCGACGGGCTGGCGCAGCAGCAGGAGCGAGGCGGCGAAGGTCGCGACCGAGAAGCCGAGCGCGATCCAGCGGTAGTGCCTGCGCTCGGCGTAGGGCGCGAGCCCGTGCGCGGCGCAGGCCAGCGCGCCGACGAGGGGCAGGAGGATGAGTATCGTGAGCAGGTATTGCTGCATGAACCTTTACCTTGCGAGCTGCCAGGCGTTCCAGGCGAAGTAGCCGACGACGGCGAGCGCGCCGAGCAGGATGATGGCCGCGTAGGAGCGGACGAAGCCGGCCTGTAGGTGGCGGAGCACGCCGCCGAGCGCGGCCGTCCCGCGCCCCACGCCGTTGACGAAGCCGTCGATGACCGACACGTCGAGGAACTGCCACAGCAACCCGCGCGAGCCCGACTTGATGGGCTCGACGACGGCCGCGTCGTAGATTTCGTCCACGTAGTATTTGTTCTCAAGCAGCCGCGGCAGCTTCAGCAGCGGGCGCCTGCCGAAGAGCGCCCAGCCGAGCCCGATGCCGACGAGCCCGACGGCGATGGAGATGCCCGTGAAGAGCCGCTCCTGCGACACCTCGGCCGGGTCGTGCGCGTGCTCCGAGGGCGGGGCCGCCGCGCCGTGGCCGGCGGGCGCGCCGCGGCCGGCCTCGCCCTCGCCGACCGACTGCGGCACCGCGCCCTCGTTGCCGTGCGCGGCCGGCGCTTCGGCGGTCGCGCCCGCGGCGTGCGTGGCGGCCCCGCCGCCGCCGTGCGCGGCCGCGTCGCCCTGCTCGGGCGCGCGCGCGACGACCGGCTCCAGAGTCTGCTCGAAGTAGTTGGCGACGGCGCCGCCGCTCAGGGCGTAAGGGATGCCGACCCAGCCGCCGACGACCGAGAGCACGGCGAGCACGACGAGCGGCACCGTCATCATCCACGGCGACTCGTGCGGCTCGACGGGGCCGTGGTGGTGCTCCTCGTGCTCCTCCCCCTCGTCCTCGAAATCTTCGTCGGCGTGGTGCGAGCCGTGCGCGTCCGGGTGGTGCGCGCCGCCGTGCGTGCCGACCTCTTCGCCGGGCGCGTGGCGCGGGCGGTCGCCTTCGGAGGCGAGCCGCGCGTCGTGGGGCTTCGCGCCCTCGTCGTGCGCGTGGGCGTGCGCCTCGTCGGCCTGGCCGCCGGCGTGCGACTCGCGGAAGCGCTCCGCGCCCCAGAAGGTCATCACCATCAGCCGCGTCATGTAGACGGCCGTCAAGCCCGCCGTGATGATGCCGACGACCCACAGGAACTTGCCCGCGCCGGCCGTCCCCGCTGTGTCGCTGCTCCAGGTCTTCCAGAGAATCTCGTCCTTCGAGAAGAAGCCCGAGAGCAGCGGGAAGCCGCTGATGGCGAGCCAGCCGGCGGCCATCGTCGCGCAGGTGACCGGCATGTACTTCTTCAGACCGCCCATCCGCCGCATGTCCTGCTCGTGGTGCATCCCGTGGATGACCGAGCCGGAGCCGAGGAAGAGGAGCGCCTTGAAGAAGGCGTGCGTCATGACGTGGAAGATGGCCGCGACGAACGCGCCGACGCCGCAGGCGAGGAACATGTAGCCGAGCTGCGAGACGGTCGAGTAGGCCAGAACCTTCTTGATGTCGTTCTGCGCGAGCCCGATGGTGGCGGCGAAGATGGCCGTGGCCGCGCCGATGACCGCCACGATGAAGAGCGCCGTCGGCGCGTGCGAGAAGATGGCCGAGCAGCGCACGACCATGTAGACGCCGGCCGTGACCATCGTCGCGGCGTGGATGAGCGCGGAGACGGGCGTCGGGCCCGCCATCGCGTCCGGCAGCCAGACGTAGAGCGGTATCTGCGCCGACTTGCCCGTCGCGCCGACGAAGAGGAGGACGGCGGCCGACGTGATGCCGCCCGCGAAAATCCAGCGCCAGCCGAAGGGCTCGACGGCCATCGCGCCTATCGTCTTCAGCGCGCTGACCACCGTGTCGGCCCCGCCGCCGAGCACAGCCGGCGCCTTGTCGAAGAAGCTGACGGAGGGGTGGCCGGCCGCCGAGGTCAGCCAGAAGACGAGCATGATGCCGAGGACGACGCCCCAGTCGCCGACGCGGTTGGCGACGAACGCCTTCTTCGCCGCGTCGCCCGCCTCGCGCCGGTCGGTGTAGTAGCCGATGAGCAGGTACGAGCACAGCCCGACGCCCTCCCACCCGACGAACATCAACAGCAGGTTGTCGCCGAGCACGAGGTTGAGCATCATGAACATGAAGAGGTTCAGGTAGGCGAAGAAGCGGTAGAAGCCGCGGTCGCCGTGCATGTACCCCGTGGCGAAGAGGTGTATGAGGAAGCCGACGAACGTGATGAAGCAGGCGTAGACGCCCGACAGCCTGTCCATCGCGAACCCGTAGTCGGCGCGGAAACCGCCGACCTGCATCCACGTCCAGAGGTGGCTGAAGACGGGCGCGGCCGCCGGGTTCCGCAGCGCGCCGCCGCCCTCGCCCGCGAAGGCGACCAGGAAGGCGCACGCGGCCGACACCGCGACCGACCCGCACGCCACCGCGCCGACGAAAGCCTCGCTGCGCACCTTCCGCCCGACCAGCCAGCACAGGGCCGCGCCCACGAGCGGCGCGAACACGACGACGGAGAGCAAGTGGTTCGTCATAAGAAATTTGTTCATTTGTTCGTCGGGTCGTCGG
>DASVWB010000381.1:0-11478 GCA_036389815.1 Pyrinomonadaceae bacterium
CACGTTCTCGCCCGCCCGGCTGAAGTCGTTCATCTTCGCCAGCCAGAAGTCGTAGCCCGCGAAGTTGTTGTCCGGCGCGTCGTCAGGGTTTCGGCGCAGGTACCCGTAGTACTGCATCAGCACGAACGACGGGTTGTAGAGGGCGGTGAACACCGAGTCGCTGTCGACCACCGCCTTCAGGGCGGCGGCCCGCCCCGCCGTGTCGCCCGACCCGTAGGCCGTGATGGCGGCGTTGCGCTCGGCCGCCGTCGGCGCCGCGCCCGCGTTGGCGTAGAGCTTGTCCACGTAGTCGGCCGCCGGCATCCCCACGGGGAACTGCGCCACGAACTCCGGGCGCGTCACGAAGTCTTCGAGGTAGCCCTGCTTATTCTGGTCGAGCCTCTGCTGCCAGTTCCCCTGCCCGACGACGACCCCCTCCGAAATCTCCCGCAGGTCACGGAAGAAGACCCTGTAGCGCGGGGTGCTCTTGGCGTTGCCGAAGGCCGCCTTGTGCGCACGGATCACGAAGTACCCCGTGTTCTGGAACTCTATCGACAGGAAGAAGGCCGTCGACACGTCCACCCTCTTCTCCACGCGGCACTGCGCGTTCGTGCCGCACGACTCGATCGAGTTCGTCCAGAAGTCCTCGCCCGACTGATCCGACTGCCGGTAGAGGAAGTCGTGGTAGTGCTGGCAGACGAAGGTGCGGGAGTCGTCTATCGGGTTCGTGCCATTCGCCTCGCCCGTGTCGTCCACTATCTGCACGGTGGCCGTCGAGGCGGCCCCGAGCGTCGAGCCGGCGGACGGGTTCGAGAGCGAGAGCGTGAACGCCTCCGGCCCTTCCGTGTAGGCGTCCTCGTTGATGAGCACCGGCACGGCCTTCGAGGTCTCGCCCGCCTCGAAGACGAGGCGGCCGACGACGACCGTGTAGTCGCCCTTCTGCTTGGCCGTCCCGTCGCTGCTGTTGATCTCCACGGTCGTGCGCTGGCTGACCGTCCCCGTCCGTATGACCTGCACCGTGAGCTGCGCGCAGTCCTCCTGCACGCCGTAGGCGGCCGAGCTGAACTGCACGAACGTGGTCGGCGTCGTGCCCGGCGTCGGCGTCGGCGTGGGCGAGCCCGTCGGCGTCGGCGAAGGAGTGGCCGTCGGGGTCGGGGTCGCCGTCGGCGTGGGCGTCGCGGTCGGGGTCGGCGTCGCGCCGGGCGTCGGCGTGGGCGTCGGCGTGGCGTCCGCCGCGCCGAGGTCGTGGACGACGAGGTTGTCGACGTACCAGCCCGAGTCCTCGCCGGCGTTGGTGCCCACGTCCGAGGTCATGCGGAAGCGTATGAAGACGGGCAGTCCCTCGGGGTTGTTCGCGCCGCCGGGCGCGAACTCGCCCAGCGCGACGCGCACGTGGTGCAGCCCCTTGATGCCCGTGTAGGCGCGCCGCCCCTGGAGCGGCGAGAGGATGACGGGCCCGGCGAGCGTCCCCGTCAGACGGTTGTTGTAGAGCCCCTCGACGATGTAGTTGCCGAGGTCGTAGGTCGTCGTGTTGTCCGGGTAGGGCGTCGAGTTGAAGTTCGGGCCGCCCTTGGCCAGCTCCAGCACGCCGCCGTCGAAGGTGGCCTCGGTGGCGAAGCGGTGGTCGAAGTCCATCACGGAGGTCGCGCTCAGGGAGAGCGGGCCGATGACGGCCGAGATGTCGCTGTTGGCGCCGTCCGAGCCCGGGTCGAAGTCGGGCGCGTACATCGTCGCCGTCTTCGAGCCGTCGGGGAGCGGGCGGTTCGTCACCCTCTGCCACACGGGCTGGTCTTCGCGCGGGTCGTCGCCCGACTCCTGCAAAGGCGGCTGGAAGCGCGCGTCGGCCGAAGACGACTCGTAGGTTTCGAGCGGGAACGGCTCCTGCGGCTTGAAGGTGTTTATCGTCGGGATGTTCCAGCGCGTGCGCGTGTTGCCGGCGTTCTCCGTGTCCTTCTTGCCGGCGGCGTCGCGCGCCTGGACGATGTAGTAATAGATTTGCCCGAGCCGGAGGCCGGTGTCGGTGAACTGCGTGCCCGCGACGCCCTGCGCGACGCGGTTCGCCTCCGACGGGGCGAAGGTCGGCTCCGCCGTGCCGTTGCCCGGCTCGACGTGCGTCGTGCGGTACACGTCGTAGACGCAGTCGGCGCAGGTCGTGAACACGTCGTTCGAGGGGTTGGCCTTGATCGCCGGGTTCCACTTGACGACGAGGCTGTCGCCCGTCTTCGGGTCTTCGACCTGCTCGACGCCGAAGAAGGTCGGCGGCGGCACGATGGCGGCGCCGTTGGTGACCGTCACGCTCTGCGTGTTCGAGGTCGAGGAGCAGTCGGTCGAGGCGTCGCGGCTGGCGCGCACCTGGTAGAAGTAGGTCTGCCCGCCCGAGACGTTCGTGTCGTCGTAGGTCGTCTGCGTGGCCGGAATCTCGGCGACCTTCGCGTAGGGGCCGGCGGCCTTGAAGGAGCGCGTGATGACGTACTCGGCCGCGCCCGCGACGGGCACGCCGCCGTTGATGGTGACCGTGACCTTGTTCGGCCCGGAGTTCGAGAGCGAGAAGGCGGGCGCGGAGAGCGGCCCGGCCGTCTCGCAGACGGTGACCGTGGCCGGGACGGTGAAGTCCTCCGTCACGGCCGCCGGGCCGCCGTTGGCCGATGAAGTGGAGGCCGCGTTCTGCCCGACGCCGTGGCTGGCGAACGCCCGCCAGATGAGGGCGCGGTTCTCGCCGCCGTTCATCTCGCGGTCGGCGAGCAGGATGGAGTTGCGCGTGTCGACTATCGAGGGGTTGCACGGCGAGAGTTGGAGGCCGCGCAGCACGAGCGTGTCGGCGAGGCGCGCGCCCCGCGCGACGGCCGTCGAGAGCGGGCCCGTGCGGTCGCCGCGCGTCTGAATCTCCGTCTCGACGAGGCGCGGGCGGACGATGTGCTCGTCGGCGCGGATGGTCGGCACCTGGTTGTTGACGCCCGGCGGCGGCGCGGGGCCCGGGTTCGGCGGGACGGGGAAGCCGTAGAAGTTCTCGCCCGTCACGGTCGTGTTGAAGGAGGCGCGGTAGTCGATGGGGTGGCGCGTGTCGATGGAGCGCACCTTGCGCGGCCCGATGAAGAACTCCGCGCCCGTCAGCGCGCAGGGGCCGCCCGCGCAGAGGCGGCGCGTGCCGTCGAAGAAGACCCCGTTCGGGTCCTTCATGATGAGCAGCTCGCGCATGTCCCAGAGCATGGCGGCGAAGACCTCGCCGACCGAGTGCACCTCGAAGGGGATGGCGCCGGCGCTCGTGTCGGGCGGCGCCTGCTGGTCGCGGCGCGTCAGGCCGTTGCCGTTGATCGAGGCGTAAGACCAGCGGAAGTTGGTGTAGGGCAGCCGGCGGATGCCGATGTCGAACTCGCCCGTGACGTACTCGCCCTCCGAGTCGTCGTCCGCCATCGAGGTGGCGATGAAGTCACTCCAGCCCTCGCCCTGCCCGCCCGACTCGCCGACGAGCGGCGTGCCGAGGCAGTCGGCCGAGCCCTTACCGGCCGAGCGGTTCGAGACGCCGTGGAAGAACTCGTGCGCGACCACGTCGAAGTCGAGGTCGCCGTCCGAGCGGCGGAAGTTCTTCTCGGTGAAGAGGTACATCTGCATGCGCGGCGGCGAGCCGTCGTTGGGGGTGCCCATGTTGGCGTTGTCTGTGCCCGAGCCGTCCTGCACGTTGGCGCTCAGGGCGTCCTGCCCCGCCCCGCCGAGGCCGAAGTTGTCCTGCTGGAAGTTCCACGTCGCCTCGGTGAACCCTAGCTGGTACAGGTAGTCGTGCATCAGGTTCGTGTAGTAGAAGAGCGAGACCGTGTCGGGGTAGACGTCCGGGTCGGAGCTTTCGGGGTAGATGACGTTGCAGTCCGTCCCCGTCTTGCAGGGCTGCCCCTGCGGGGTGGCCGGCGTGATGGTGCCGGGGATGAACTCGACGGCGTCCTGGCCGCCGTACTCGTAGCTGTTGGTGAAGGTGAAGTAGCTGGCGGTGAACTGGCGGTTGGAGCTGTAGCCCTTGACGCCGTTGGTCGTCTCGTCGTCGTCCTCGCGGTCGTCGGCCACGATGACGTTGTTGCCCTCGGTGTAGCGCGACTGGAAGACGGACGAGAGCACGCGGCCGTCGCGCAGTTGCACGGGCGCGGCCAGCGTCGTCAGGTCGGCCGAGAAGGGCTGGCTCTTGTCGCCGTTCGGCGAGTTGTCGGCGCGGTTGCGCGCCTTCGCCTCGTCCGACATCTCGTACTTGAAGGCGCGCGTCGAGGCGCGGTTCGTGTCCGACTCCGCAAGCTCCGCGCCGCCCGTGCCCGTCGGCAGGTAGAACCAGCCGAAGCGCGAGCCGGGCGAGGGGTTGAGCGCGTCGGGGAAGCCGCGCGTCACCTGCCCGAAGGGCACGTTGAAGAGCGACGGGAAGAGCGCCCCGCCCGTGTCCGCGAACGGGTCCTGCGTGCGCGCGCGCACGAGGCTCTTCTTGAAGCCGCGCCCGTTGTTGCGGTCGAACTCGTCCTCGTTCGCCTGATACGTGGGCGGCGTGCCCGGCGCGGGCGAGCGGCCGTAGCCCTGTCCGGTCGTCCCGCCCGTCACGGGGTCGCCGTTACAGGGCCTCCCGGGTAGGTTGCCGGTGCACGTCCTGCGGCCGGAGAGCGCGACCGGCATCCCGTCGAAGACCTTGCCCTGCGCGGTGCCCGCGGGGTTGTGCGACTCGACCAAGTCCTGCACGTCGGGGCGGAAGGTGGCGCGGCGGCTGTTGACGGGCCCGCCGCCGGGCTCGCCGAAGAAGGCGGTCAGGCTCGTGCGGCGGAGCACCTGCCCGGTCTCCGCGTCCACGAGGTTGTTCCACATGATGCCGCGGTACTGCGGCGTGGTGAGCACGAAGTTGTAGGCGTGGCGCCCCTCGGCGCCGAGCGGGAAGATGACGTGCGTGACGACTATCTCGCCCGTGAAGACCTTGCCGCCGGAGAAGCGCGGGGACTCGACGGGGTCTGGGTCGAGGTCGCCGAAGCTGCGCGGCACCATCCGTGTCCCCGCGGGCTGCGGCGTGAAGCCTTCGACGCCGAGCGAGGCGGCGGCGGCCGAGACGGCCTCGGCCGGCGTGAGCGCCACCGCGTTCGTGACCCTCAACTGCGGGTAGCTGTCGCCGCCGACGTTGACGACGCGCCCCTCGCGGTTGACGTTGACGAGCACCTCGCCCTTGTAGACGGGGACGCCGCCGACCTGCTGCTCGTAGAGCAGCGTCGTCACGCCGAGGTCGGGCAGTTGCGCGCGGCTCTTCAAGCGCAAGCCCTCGACGTCCGACTCTGCGAAGCCGAAGACGCCCTGCCAGCGCCGCACGAAGTCGAGCGCCACCTTCTGCGGCGGGTCGGCGCTCGCTTTCGTCAGGTAGCCGTCGGCCGCGAACATGTGGCGCGGCGTGCCCGTCAGCGGGTTGCGGCTCACGTCGAGCCGCGAGCCGACGGCCGCTTCGAGCGCGCCGAGCGCGCGGGACTCGGCGGCGCCGGGCGTGCGCGCCTGCGCGGCGGCGGTCGCCTTCGACGCGGGCGCGCCCCGCAGCACGCCCCCCGGCGCGCGCACGTCCAGCTCCTGCGGGAGGCTCAGCTCCCGCGCCTGCTTCCTGCTGGCCGAGGAGACGAACAGGGTGGAGGCGAGGGCGAAGGCCACCACGAACAGAATCAGCGACGCGCGTACCGTTCTTTGCATGCTCATCGGTTAACCTCTTCGTCCGCGGCGGCGGAGGCACCTCTTCCGGAGGGAGGCGCGCGGGCCGCGCCGGCGGGGGCCGAGCGCCCCGGGCCGCGACCGCGCACGACGGCCGGCCTCGACGGCCGGCGGTGTCGCCGCAAAATGTTTTCTCTTCGTTAAGACCTTCCGCCGGCGTGCGGGGCAAGCGCAAAGGGCGTCGGTCGCAGACTGTCCAAGGTCGCGTCGGCCCCGTCCGAGGGCGGACAGGGGTGTGGCTTCTTTTGAAACCTTGTCGGGGGTGCGGACGCGCGAGCGGGGGCTCACGACGTCACTTGGGCAAGTAAGGTGTCGGAATGGGGGGACTGTAACTGCGGCGCGGCGGGTTTGTCAACAACAAAGAGCGCGGCCGAGGCGTGACGCCGGCCGGCCACGCCCGCGCGCCGCGCCTCCGCGGTTCACACAGGCGCTTGCCGACTCACCTCGGGGCCAGGTCGCGGCGGGCGTAGAGCACGAGGTTGACGCCGGGGCGCAGCGGGTAGATGCCGCCCACGCGCACGTAGGACTCGCCGGCCACGCGCTGGAGCTGCGGGAGCTGGTCGTCGCGGCCGATGATGGCGAGCGTGGACTTCGGGTCGTAGTAGGAGGAGAGGTGCCCCTCGAAGCCGGCGTGCGGGTTGTCGCGCATGTACCAGGGCAGCGGCCAGTACTCGGGCGAGGCCGTGGCGAGCCCCGGCTCCTTCGTCCCTGCGCGCTCGCCGACGCGCACGACCTCGGCGATGAGGTCGAGGAACTCGCGCCGCGTCTGCGAGTAGACGTAAGGGTAGCGGTCGTTGTCGTACTCGCGGAAGTTGACGACCCAGGTCTGGTACAGCCCGACGGCGCAGGCGACGGCCGCGAGCGCAGCCGCCGCCGGCCAGGGGCTCTCGCGCATCCCGCGCAGACGCCGCGCCGCCCAGCCGCCGAACGCCTGCACGGCGTAGCCGCCGGCCACGGCCATTGGCACAAGGAAGTTGAGCACGAGCCACGGCGTCTTGTAGCTGATGAGCGAGTAGGCGGCCAGCAGCCCGAAGCCCCACGCCGCCGCGAAGAGCGCGAAGCGGTTGCGCCTGCGCTCGAAGAGCGCGACGAGCGCGCCGCAGCCGCCGAGGACGAGGACGGCCCCGTCCTCTTCGAGCAGCCACTTGACGTAGGTGTGCCGGGGCTTGCTGTGGAACTCGCTCATGCCCGTCTTCTGCCAGATGTCGAAGGCTTTGAACGAGTCCCAGAAGACGCCCTTCCAGTTGGTGAAGAAGGACGAGTAGAAGACGACCCAGAGAGCCGCGAAGACCACGGCCGCGGCCGCGACCGCCGCCGGGGCGCCGCCGCCGAGACGCCTGAAGCCGCCCGCCGAGACGCCCGCGCCCGCGCGCGCGCCGCCCTTCACGCGCTCCCACACGACCGCCGTCAGCCACGCCAGCCCGAGCACGCCCACCGAGATGAAGGCCGTCTCCTTCGTCGCGAACATCATCGCCGCCGAGCCGGACGCGAGGCAGAGGTGCCACGCCGCGCCCGTCTCCTGGAAGCGCAGCGCCGCGGCGACGAGCCCCAGCGTGAAGAAGACGAAGGGCATCTCGTGTATGAAGTAGCGCGAGTAGAAGACGCAGGCGGGCGAGACGGCGACGAGCAGCGCGGCCGCCAGCGCCGCCAACGCGCCGACGCGCCGCCTGAGCGAGAGCACGAGGCCGACGGTGCCGACGCCGAAGAGCGCGGGCACGAGCCGGATGACGAAGGTCTTCAGGCCGGCGAGCGCGACGAAGGGCAGCGTCAGGTAGTAGAGCGTCGGCCCGTGGTAGTTGCCGGGGTCGTAGGTGTAGCGCCCCTGCCGCAGCAGGTTCGTCAGGAAGAAGCCGTTGACGCCCTCGTCGTGGTGCAGCGGCTTCATCTCGGGCGCGTAGAGGCGGAGCGCCGCCGCGACGAGCAGCACGGCGAGGCTCGCGTAGGCCCACGCGCGCTCGGGAATCTCGCCGCCCGCGCCGCCCCCGTCCGCTTCGCCCGGCGCCGCCGCGCCCGCCCCCTTCCGCGCCGCGCCGGCCGGCGGCCTCCTCTTACGGTTTCGTTTTGTAGAGCCGGTAGCCACCCGCTTCCCCAACCTTCCTGTACCTGCTATCGAAGAAAGACTCGTTGAGCACGACGCCGGCCTTCGCCAGCTCCTCGCGTTCGAGCGGCCCGACGACGACGTACTCTATCCGGGCGCGCTCGACGAGCGCGGCCGCCTCCGCCGAGCCGGCGTAGATTCTCTTCAGCTCGGCCTCGCGCGCGGAGTATGCGATGCCGTGCGACCAGACGTGCCCCGGGTAGCCGAGGTAGGTCCGCCGCCCCGTCAGATAGACCGGGTCATTATAAGTCGGCGCGTGGAGAATCAAAGCGCGCAGCTCGGTCTCGCGCCGGACGACCTCGGCGAAGGCCACGCCGGCCGGGTCGAACGAGCGGCGCTCGACCGCGCCCGAGGCGGCGCGCCACACGTCGAGCCCGCCGGCGGCCGTCTGCGCGAGCACGAGCGCCGCCGCCGCCGCCCGCCACGCGCCCCCGCGCCGCCACAAACGCACCAGCACGAGCGCCACCAGCGGCGCGGAGGCGACCCACCAGTAGAGCAGCACCTTGATGTTGTCCCACACCCACGGCGAGAGCTTGTAGACGTTCGGCACGACGAAGCAGAGCACGAACGGCAGGTAGAAGAAGAGCAGCCTTTTACTGACGCCCGCGCCGCGCCACGCGAGCGCCGCGACGAGCAGCGGGATGAAGACGGCCGTGTTCTTTATCCAGAACCAGACGACGTTCCGGCCGCCCCTGTCCCAGCCGAACTCCCAGCCGAAGAACTGCGAGGCGTCCACGGCCGACCCGCGCGTGGCCCACAACACCTGCGGCACCGCCAGCGCCGAGGCCACGGCCGCGAACGCGAGCCACGGCCGCCACACCGCCCACACACGCGCCGGCCCGACCTTCTCCCCTTCACCCTTCGACAAAAGCACTCCCACGCCCTGCGACAGCGCGAGGCACGCGCCCATCAGCATCATCACGACGAAGCTGTGCGCGTGCACCAGCGGCAGGAGCCCCGCCACCGCGCCGGCCGCGACCATCGGCCGCAGGGCGAAAGGCGAAAGGCAAAAGGCGAAAGTGTCGTCGGACGGGTCTGCCTCCTCGTCGTCCGCGCCTTTCGCCGACGCGCGCCGCGCCGACTGATGACGTGCCGCCTTACCCTTCCCCTTCTTCTTCCCCACACGACGGCTCTCGACCTCCGCCGAATACTCTTCGCTTTCCTCTTTTGCCTTTTGCCCTTCGCCCTTCGCCTTCCCGGAGGCTTCCCACCAGAGCGTCCAGACGACGAGGGCAAGCGAGACGCCGAGGAGGATGCTGCGCTGCGTGACGAAGAGCGCGGTGACGGCGTTGCCCCAGCGGTAGCCGATGTGCCCCATGATGGTGTAGTCGTGCTGGAGGCCGCCGAGCAGCCCGAGCACGCCCTGCCCGCCCGAGAAGGCTTCGCCGAGGAAGGTCCACCAGCCGAAGCCGCCGCTCAGCAGCACCAGCGTCACGACGAGCAGCGCCGCTGCGCGCACGCGCGTCAGCCCGAGCGCCCAGCGGTGCAGCAGCCCCGCCAGCGACATGACCATCGCGAAGTTCTGCCAGAACATCGCGCCTTCGAGCGTCGCACCGGCGCGCACGAGCATCGCCGTCACGAAGTCCACGACGAACGGGTAGGTCAGGCGCACGCCCGCGAACTCTGGGTGCTGCGGCGGGAAGTTCTCGCCGTACGCGAAGCCGCTCACGACGGCGATGTGGAAGGGCAGGTCGCCGATGTTCGTGTCCACGCCCGTGAAGATGCCCTGCGGCGTCTGGTACATCGCGTGCGCGAAGACGAACCAGAAGACGACGGCGGCGACCGAGTAGAAGGTGTACGCGCCGAAGCCCCGCTTCCCCTGCGACGCGCGGCCCAACACGCGCACGCCCTCTCTCAAGTCGTCGCGCGCGCGCGCGCGCAGGTCGCGGCGCGCGAGCAGCGACAGCGGCGAGGCGCAGGCCAGCCCCGCGAGCGCGAGCGCCGCCGGCGTCATCCCGAGCGCGGACGCCAGCACGAACCCCACCAGCCCGAGCGCGGCGAAGCCCAGACACACGCCCGCGCACAGGCGCGACCAGACGTCCGCGTCGCGGTCGTAGGCGTAAGTCAGCGCGGTCGCGCCCGCTATCGCGGCGAGCGCCAACAGCAGGGGTGCGAAAGGCATAGAGTCCGCGGGCGGCCGAGTCCCCCTGGAAAGTTTCCGCCGCCCCTTTGAGCTAGAAGGAACGGCGGGATTATACGCGAACCGCCTGCGTCATGCGCAAAGCCGGGGCCGGCCTACGCGGCGCCGCGGCGCTGCTGGACAACTCGGGGCGCGGGTGTTTAGATGTTTGACTTAAATCACGACGCGGGAATCTGAAACCATGCTCCGTGCAGGCATCGTCGGGCTGCCGAACGTCGGCAAGTCCACACTCTTCAACGCGCTCACCGCGCAGCAGGCGGCGCTCGCCGCCAACTACCCCTTCGCCACCATCGAGCCCAACGTCGGCGTCGTCCCCGTCCCCGACGAGCGCCTGGAGCCGCTGGCGAAGATAGTCAAGACGAGCACAATCGTCCCCGCCACGGTCGAGTTCGTTGACATCGCGGGCCTCGTGCGCGGCGCGTCCAAAGGCGAGGGGCTCGGCAACCAGTTCCTCGCCAACATCCGCGAGACCGACGCCGTCATACAGGTCGTGCGCTGCTTCGAGGACGAGAACGTCCACCACGTCGAGGGCTCCGTCGACCCGCGCCGCGACATCGACACCATCCAGGTCGAGCTCGCCCTCGCGGACCTCTCGACGGTCGAGCGCCGCCGCGAGCGCGCGCAGAAGACCGCCAAGGGCGGCGACAAGGCGGCGAAGTCGGAAATAGAAGTCGCCGACAAGCTGCTCGCAGTCCTCTCGGACGGGAAGCCCGCGCGCACGGCCGACCTCGGCGACGACGAGCGCGCCGTCGCGCGCGGCTTCTTCCTGCTCACCTTCAAGCCGACCGTCTACGCCGCCAACGTGGACGAGGCCACGCTCGCCGACACGGACTCGAACCCGCACGTCCTCACGGTGCGCGAGGTCGCCGCGGCCGAGGGCGCCGAGCACGTCGTCATCTGCGCCGAGCTGGAGTCCCAGCTCGTCGCGCTCCCGCCCGAGGAGCGCAAGGGCTACCTCGCGGAGCTGGGCGTCGGGTCGAGCGGCGTCGACCGCCTCATCCAGAGCGCCTACCGCCTGCTCGGCCTGATGTCCTTCCTCACGGCCGGCGAGAAGGAGGTGCGCGCCTGGACCGTCCCGCGCGGCACGCGCGCCCCGCAGGCCGCCGGCACCATCCACACCGACATCGAGCGCGGATTCATCCGCGCCGAGATCGTCTCCTACGAAGACCTCCTGCGCGCCGGCTCCTACGCCGCCGCCCGCGAGCAGGGACTGCTCCGCCTCGAAGGCAAGGACTACGTCATGCAGGAGGGCGACGTCGTCCACTTCCGCTTCAACGTCTGAGTCCGCGAAAGGGGGGAGGGGCAAGATGCTCATCGGCGGCGGCAAGACGCAGAACTACTTCGCGCTCGCGCTGTTTTTGGCCGGCGGGGTGCTGGCCGGGGTGGCGGTCTACTACACGCAGGTCGGCGGGCGCTGGCTCATCCCGACGGCGTTCTCGCTCCTGCTCATGGTCGCGGCGGCGGCGCTTGTCGCCGCGCGGAAAGAGGGCGGGGGCTGAGCCCGCCGCGGCGGCGGTAGACACAAAGAGGCCGGCGCGCCGGTCAGTTCAACTGACTGAAC
>DASVWB010000382.1:0-13214 GCA_036389815.1 Pyrinomonadaceae bacterium
CGCGCGCCCGCCGCCGACTCCGCGCGGCACTCGTAGACGCGCCCGCCGTGAACCAGCAGGTACTCGCCCGCGCCCACGCCCCGCGCCTCCAACTCGTAGCGCCGCCCGCCCACCTCCGCGAACACGCGCCCGCCCTCGCGCCGCACCTCCAGCGCCACCCGCTCCTCGTCAATCTCCGCGTTGAGTTTCATGTGTCAGTGATGCGGCGCCGGCCGAACGCCCCTTCAGATTCTCGACTGGTGCAGCGCGGCCCGCCCGGCCGTCTTCCAGCGGCTGGGCGGCGCGGGGGCGGCCTGCGCCTGCGGGCCGTTCTGCGGCGCGGGCTCGGCGTAGGCGAGCGCGGCGGCGATGAGCGCCACGTCGCGCCGCTCGGCCTCGGAGGGGTCGGGCTCACGCCGCTCTCGGCCCGCGGCGGCGCGGCGCTCGTTGAAGCGGGAGATGAAGCCGGTGTCGAGGCGGCCGGCGACGAACTCCTCGTCGCGCATGACCTCGCGGAAGAAGGGGAGCGTGGTCTTGATGCCGCCGACCGTATACTCTTCGAGCGCGCGCCGCATGCGCTCGACGGCTTCGAGGCGCGTGCGCCCCCACGTGGCGAGCTTCGAGATCATCGGGTCGTAGTAGATGGAGACCTCCGCCCCCTCGTAGACGCCGCCGTCGTCGCGCACGCCGGGGCCGGCCGGCACGCGCAGCCGCGTGATGCGGCCCGGGCTCGGCATGAAGTTCTGCTCCGGGTCTTCGGCGTAGACGCGGCACTCGACGGCGTGCCCCGTGAGCCGCACCTCGTCCTGCGTGAAGGAGAGCGGCAGCCCCGCCGCGACGCGTATCTGCTCGCGCACGAGGTCGAGCCCCGTCACGAGTTCGGTGACGGGGTGCTCCACCTGGAGGCGCGTGTTCATCTCAAGGAAGTAGAAGTCGCGCGTCACGTCCGAGACGAGGAACTCGACCGTGCCGGCGCCGACGTACGAGGCCGCGCGCGCGATGCGGACGGCCGAGTCGCCCATCCTCTCGCGCAAGGAGGCGTCGTTCATCGGCGACGGGGATTCCTCGATGACCTTCTGGTGGCGGCGCTGAATCGAGCACTCGCGCTCGCCGAGGTGGACGCAGCGGCCGTGCGCGTCGGCGAAGACCTGTATCTCGACGTGGCGCGGGCGCTCGACGGCCTTCTCGACGTAGACCGACGGGTCGCCGAAGGCCGCGGCCGCCTCGGAGCGCGCCGTCTCGAAGGCCGAGGGCAACTCGCCTTCGGAGGCGACGAGGCGCATGCCCTTGCCGCCGCCGCCGGCCGCGGCCTTGAGCATGACGGGGTAGCCGACGCGCGCGGCCGTCTCGCGCGCCTCTTCGACCGACGCGAGCGCGTTGTTCGTGCCGGGGACGACGGGCGCGCCCGCGGCCTCGGCCGCGCGCCGCGCGCTCGTCTTCGAGCCCATCAGCTCCATCGCCTCCGGGCCCGGCCCGATGAAGACGAGCCCGGCGTCGCCCACGGCGCGCGCGAAGGCGGCGTTCTCGGCGAGGAAGCCGTAGCCCGGGTGAACCGCCTCCGCGCCGCTCCTGAGCGCCGCCTCGACGACGCGGTCGATCCTCAGGTAACTCTCGGCCGAAGGAGCGGGCCCCAGAAGGTACGCCTCGTCCGCGAGGCGCACGTGCAGCGCCGCGGCGTCCGCCTCCGAGTAGACGGCGACCGGCGAGATGTCCATCTCCCTGCACGCGCGCATCACGCGCACGGCTATCTCGCCCCGGTTGGCGATGAGAATCTTTTTGAACATAGGAGAAGTAGTCAGTAGACAGTAGACAGTAGACAGTAGATTTGCAAGCGAGGGTCGCCGCCTTCGCACGCGCGAAGCCTCTTCTACTGTCTACCGTCTACTGCTTTACACCACGACGGAGTTTCCGGGCTGGCGCGGGTTGAAGCGGACGGTGACGCGCGCGCCGGGGAAGTAGTCGGCCGAGCGCGTGCGCTGCTCGGCGTCGAGGGGCTGGGAGGACTCGTACTCGACGCCGTTGATCTCGTAGTTGTAGAAGACGTGCGTGATCCCGCCGCCTTCGTCCGTGATGACGTCGAAGATAGACCCTTCGGTGATGCGCCCGGCGCGCAGCAGGTTGCTGCGGCGCTCGGCCTCGCCGTCCGACTTCCTGCGCTTGAAGATGTCGAGGAGTCCCATAAACCTTGTGCGGCGCGGCGCCCGTCAGTGCGCGCGCGCGCGGGCGGGCGTCGGCGTCGAGGCGGCCTGCGTGCGCGCGTTCGCGTCCCTGACCTTGCCCGCCGCGTCGCCCGTGACGATGCGGCCGTCGCGTATGTGCAGGTCGTCCTCCGTGCCCAGAACCTTGTCCCGGCCGGGCAGCGCCAGCTCGTAGTTGGTGAGCGAGAGCCCGGCTTCGGGGATGTCGTCGGCCCCGGCCGTCGCGCGCGCGGGGATGGCGCTCACGCGGCGCCGGCCGCGCGAACGGACGCGCGAGGCCGAGAGCGAGGCGAGGTCGGTCTCGGGCCTGTACTCGCCCGGCGCGATTGTCGCGAGCAGGCGCGCGAGCGACCCGTCCGGGTCTTCGAGCCGGCGCAGGTCGTTGAGCGAGGCCGGGTACGTGCCGAAGCGCCTGCGGTAGCGCGCGAGCGCGAGGTCGGTCTCGTAGAGCACGGCGTTCTCGGCCGCGCGCCGCGCAAGCTCGCGCATCCGCAGCCGCTCCGGAACCGTCACGCCGACGAGGGCCGAGAGCAGCAGCGTGGCCGCGACGGCCGCGGCGAGCCCGGCGCGCGCGTGCGCGTGGCCGACGAAGCGCGCCGGCTCGCGCCGCATCCGCGCGCGCAGCCAGAGGCACAGGGACGAGAGCGCGAAGCCCGCCGGGAGCGCCGTCCACCTCAGGCGCCACGCCGCCGTCTCCGCGGCGCGCAGCAGCGCCTTCGGCGCGAGCGAGAACTCCTCGAAGCCGAGCAGCGCGGCCGCGGTCGAGCCAGCCAGCGCCGCGAGCAGGAGCCCGCCCGCGGCCGAGGCCGCCAGCGCGTGGCCGTAGCCGGGAAGCTCGCGCTCGGGGCGCGCCAGCGGCGGCCCGACGGGGCGCGCGCCGCACGCGCCGCACCCCTCCTCCAACGCGCCTTCAAGACCCACGCCGCAGCACGGACAGATGTTCAAGGGCGTCACCTCAAAAGGAGTGGTGAATGGTGAGCGGTGAACGATGAGTGAAAGGCGCGCCGCCCTTCGTTCATCATTCATCACTCACCATTCACCACTCAAAAAAATCACTCCCCCTTGGTCAGCGCGGGCTGCGGCGGCGGCTCGCGTCGGCGCGAGCGGGCGCGCGGCTCCGCGCCGGTATTTGATGCGGCGGCCGGGCGCGCGGGTGTGCCGGCGGCGGGGGCTTCTTCCGGCGCGAGGGCGGTGTCGAGGAGTTGCGCCCGCGCGGCGGGCTCCGCGGCGCGGCTCAGCTCCTTCCAGGTGTGGTAAACCCTGTAGGCGAAAGTCCAGAAGGAGCCGACGCACAGAATCCAGAGGACGGCCGGCATGCGGTTGGCGAAGACGCTCTCGGAGCCCGGGTGCGTCGAGAGCGCGCCGATGATGAGCAGCACCACGCGCTCGGGGCGGCGTAGGAAGCCGACGTCGCACTTCGGGATGAGGCTCTCGGCGCGCGCCGAGGCGTAGGAGACGAGCACGGAGCCCGCGAGCGCGAGCCCGGCCAGCAGGACGTTCAGGGTCGAGTGCTGCTCGGTGTCGCGCGCGTAGAAGGTGATGAGGCCGACGAAGGCGGCCATGTCCGAGACGCGGTCGAGCGTGGAGTCGAGGAAGCCGCCGAAGCGCGTCACCTGACCCGTGCGGCGCGCCACCTGCCCGTCGAGCATGTCGAAGAGGTTGGCGACGATGAGGATGACGCCCGCCCAGAAGAAGTGGCCGAGGCCGAAGAGGACGCCCGAGAGGACGTTGATCGAGACGCCGATCACCGTCAGCACGTTCGGGTTGATGCGGCGGCGCGCCAAGCCCCGCACCATCGCGCTGATGATCCGGCCCGCGCCGCGTCCGATGCTCGCCCCGAACAAGTTTTTAAACGCCCCTTCTCGCCGCGCGCCCGCGCGCCCCGAATGAATGACGATTCATCATAGGAACGCGCCGGAAGGCTTGTCAAGGAAGTCGCAAAAGACGGGCGGGATTCGGGGCGGGTGGAGCCCTCAAAGGGCGAAGGCGTTCTTGCCGGAATGCTTCTTGACCCGTTCGGCCGGCCGCTAACGCGCCGCGGAGTTACGTGCGCCTATATTCGTACTTGAAGCCGATGCCGCCTCCCTCCCTGTAGACGTAGAGGCTCTCACCGGATTTCTCGCATATATTTTGGCCGTACGAGACGGCGGCTTCTTTGGTGTCGAAGCGCTTCAACGCCCGCTTGGCCCAGCTCCGCTTCACACTCCAAGTCCCGTCCCGGTTCGGCACCACGTTGACGGCGCTCATAGACTTAGCTCCTCCGCGCGGGGCCGGTGGCTCGCCTCACTGCCCCTCCCCCTGCGGCTGCTGGTCGTGGAGGGTGGTGAGCTTCTTGATCTCGAAGTTGCGCGTGCCGGCGGGCGTCGTCACCTTGACCTCGTCGCCCTCCTCGCGCCCCATCAGGCTGCGGCCGACGGGCGAGGTGGTGGAGATGAGCCCGGCGTTGGGGTCGCTCTCCTCGGGCGTCACCAGCTGGTAGGTGACCTCCTCCTCGCGCTCGGCGTCGTAGAGGACGAGGGTGGAGCCGTAGGCCGCCTTGTCGCGCGGCACCTTCGAGAGATCGATGGAGGAGACCTCGCGCAGCCGCTGGCGGAGCTGCTGGATGCGCGCCTGGACGAACTGCTGGCGCGCGAGCGCGGCGTGGTACTCGGCGTTCTCGCGCAGGTCGCCCCACTCCTTCGCCGTCTTGATCTGCTTCGGCAGCTCCACGCGCAGCTCCTGATCCAGCTCGTCCAGCTCCTGCTGTAGCTTCTGCTTGACGCTTTCCGTCACTACCGTCTCCCTCCTGTCTGTTGCCGCGCGATTATAGACAAAGCCCGCCCGATGCGGAACGACGAGATATGCTCGCTGATTCGACCGGTCGTCGAATCAGCGAGCATATCTTACAACCCTTTCACTGTTCGCACCCCTCCGCGCCGTGGTACGCCTCCTCGTCGGGCGCGCCGAACGAGACGCCCACGTCGCGCGCGGCGCGGACGAGCTGGCTCTCGGGCGGCACGGTCTTGAGGTCCCTGGTCGCCTCGGCGAGCGGCACCGTGCGGATGTTGGCCGCCTGGAGCCCGACCATCACGCCGCGCTTGCCGCGCGCGAGCGCGCGCACCGCGGCCGAGCCGAGGTTGGTCGCCAGCATCCGGTCGAAGGCGTTCGGGCTCCCGCCGCGCTGGAGGTGGCCGAGGACGACGCAGCGCGCCTCCTTGCCCGTCCGCTCCGACAGCTCGTGCGCGAGGCGGTGGCCGATGCCGCCGAGGCGCGGCGCGCCCTCGCGGTCGCCGCCGTCCTGGTAGACCTCGTGCCCCTCGATCTCCCTCGCGCCCTCGGCGGCGACGATGATGCTGAACTCGGCCCCGCAGTCGTTGCGCGCGAGCACCTTGCGCGCGACCACGTCGGTCGAGAAGGGAATCTCGGGGATGAGGATGACGTCCGCCCCGCCCGAGACGCCCGAGTGGAGCGCGATCCAGCCGGCGTGGCGCCCCATCACTTCGAGGATCATCACGCGGTCGTGCGACTCGGCCGTCGTGTGCAGGCGGTCGAGCGCCTCGGTCGCGGTGTCGAGCGCGGTCATGAAGCCGAAGGTCAGCTCGGTGGCCGCGAGGTCGTTGTCGATGGTCTTCGGCACGCCGACGACGGGGAAGCCGCGGCGGTCGAACCCCTGCGCGATGCCGAGCGTGCCGTCGCCGCCGACGGCGACGAGCGCGTCTATTTCGAGCCGGCGGAGGTTGGCGAGCGCCTCGTCGAAGACCTCGTCGGGGTTGTGCGAGCGGCCGTCCTCCTGGCGGACGACGAAGCGGCCGCGGTTGCGCGTGCCGAGGATGGTGCCGCCGCGCGGGAGCAGGCCGCGCACGTCGCGCGGGAGCAGCGCGCGCACGCGCGGCTCGCCCAGCAGGCCCTCGAAGCCGTCCTCGACGCCGAAGACGCGCAGGCCGAACTCGTTGGCGGCCGTCTTCACCGCCGCGCGAATCACCGCGTTCAGCCCCGGCGCGTCGCCCCCGCCGGTCACGATTCCGATGGACTTCATGGGTGAGTGAATAGTGAATGGTAAATAGTAAATGGTTGGTAATCAGAACGGGTTCCTTACCATTCACCATTTACCATTCACCATTCACCCCTTATCCCTTCGCCTTCACCTTCGGCGGCTCGTACTGCTCGCCGTAGTCGGGGTATTCGCGCGTGACGACCCGGCCGGGGCGCGTGTCCTCGGCGAGCAGTCGGAGCGCGTCGCGCAGGACGCGGCGCTGGAGTTCGCGCATGCCGGGGCGCCCCGTGCTGTTGCCGACCTTGAACCCCTTGGGGTAGAGCGCGCGCGGCGGGCGCATCTGCGCCGAGACCTCGGGGCTGACGGTGATCAGAACCGTCGGGATGCCGCGCATCTCTATCTCACGCTGTACCGCGACGACCGTGCGGTGGCACACGTTCGGTCAACCGCCGGTGAGCACGACGGCGTCGGCGCGCGAGCCGCGGTCGATCTCGTTGGCGATCTCGGGCGCGGTGCCCTCGTACATCGCCTTGAGCTGCATGGTGTAGCCCATGTAGCCGACGTGCTTCCGGGCGACCTCCCTGACGAAGCCCTCTTCCTTCAGGTCGCGCAGCACGTCGAGCGGGAAGACGACGTTGATGTCGGAGTCGGCGTCCGAGTGGTCGTAGTGGTGGTGCGTGACCATCAGCTCGGAGGTGTCCGCGTCGTCGGGGATGATGCGGAACGAGAGGTCGCCCAGCTCGTCGGCGACGTTGAAAGGCTCCTGGCCTTTCAGGTGGACGCCGCCCGCCGAGACGATGGCGACCGTCGCCCTCGACAGCTCGCCGTCGAACGGCGTGAACGGCACACACTTTCTCGAAAGCGTCATAACACTCCTGCCCCTGGCTGTCCTCTTTGACGGGGAAGGTTAGCCCAATTTTGTCGCTAAAGCGTCACGGGCCGCGAGCCCCTTCGGGCTTCTCAGCCCGGGAGGTCGCGGCCCGCCGGCCGTTCGGATTGAAGCCTCGCCCCCGCCGCGTCAGAGCTTGCGGAGCACCTCGAAGAGGTCTTCGTTGTCGGGCTGGTCCGAGATGTCGTGGATGTCCTTGTAGGCGATCTTGCCCTCCTTGTCCACGACGAAGAGCGCGCGCTCGGAGATGCCGCCGTCGGCGCGGTAGGCGCCGAAGGCGCGCGCCACCTCGCCCTTCGGCTCGAAGTCGCTCAGGAGGTCGTAAGAGAGTCCGCCGAGCGACTTGGCCCAAGCGGTGTTGCAGGGGACGCTGTCGACGCTTATGCCCAGGACCTGGGCATCGTACTGCCTGAAGCGATCAAGGTCGGCTTCGTAGGCAGGCATCTGCGCCGTTCAGACGGGCGTCCACGCCAGCGGGTAGAATGCGATGACGACGTTGTTCTTGCCGCGGAAGTCCGAGAGCTTCACCTTCTTGCCCTTCTCAAGATGGCTCGGCAGCTCGAAGTCCGGGGCCGCGTCTCCGACTTCTGGCATCAGAGTTTCTCCTCCGTGACTTAAAAATTAATCCTCGGTCGAACCGACGCCCCAAGGCTACAACCCGGCGTGGGAGATTTCAAGGCGGGCCGGGTCGCGTTGTGCCGCCGCGCGCTCCCGTGCTTCAATGAGCCGCGATGGCGCAGGCGCAGGTCACAGTCACGCGGCGCGGGTCGGAGCGCGCGCGCGAAGGCCACCTCTGGATATACCGCGGCGACGTGCGCGAGTCGGGCGGCGCCGAGGGCGGCTCGGTCGTGCGCGTGCGCGACGAGCGCGGGCGCGCGGTCGGGCAGGCGTTCTACTCCGACCGCTCGGAGATCGCGCTCAGGCTCTTGACGGCGCGCGGCGAGGCGGTAGACCGCGAGTGGTGGCGCGCGCGCCTGCGCGCGGCCGCGTCGCGCCGCGCCGGGCTCGCGGGCGAGGCCGACGCCTTCCGCCTCGTCTACTCGGAGGGCGACCTGCTGCCCTCGCTCATCGTTGACAGGTACGCGGACGTGCTCGTCGTGCAGACGCTCTCGCAGGGGGCGGAGGCGCTCAAGGAGACCTTCGTCGAACTGCTCGTCGAGGAGTTCGCGCCGCGCGCGGTCGTCGAGCGCAACGACGTGCGCGTGCGCGCGCTCGAAGGGCTGCCGACCGTCTCGGGCGTGCTCTACGGCGAAGACCCGGGCGAGCTGGAGGTGACGCAGCACGGCGTCCGCTTCCGCGTCGCGCCGCTCGGCGGGCAGAAGACCGGCGCCTTCCTCGACCAGCGCGAGAACCACCTCGCCGCCCGCGCCTACGCGCGCGGCCGCGCGCTCGACTGCTTCACCTTCAACGGCGGCTTCGCCCTGAGCATCGCGCCGCTCTGCGAGACGGTGGTCGGGCTCGACGTCTCTGCCGAGGCGGTGGCGGCCTCGCGCCGCAACGCGGAATTGAACGGCGCGGCGAACGTGAGTTTCAGCGAGGCGAACGTCTTCGACGCGCTGCACGAGATGGAGGCGGCGGGCGGGCGCTTCGACACCATCGTCCTCGACCCGCCGGCCTTCGCCAAGAACCGCGCCAGCGTCCCGGCCGCGGCGCGCGGCTACAAGGAGGTCAACCTGCGCGCGCTCAAGATGCTCGCGCCCGGCGGCCACCTCGTCACCTGCACCTGCTCCTACCACATGACCGAGCCGCTCTTCCTCGAAGTCCTCGCCGAGGCCGCCCGCGACGCACGCCGCCGCGTCCAGGTCGTCGAGCGCCGCACGCAGGCACAGGACCACCCCGTCCTCCTCGGCGTCCCCGAGACCCTCTACCTCAAGTGCGTCGTCCTGCGCGCCGTCGAGTGACCCCCGCGCCGCCTCAAGATTCGTATTGAAATCCGCGGCGCCGGGGCGCCATAATGTCGCGCCCGCGAGACGACCCCGCAGGGGACGCGCCGCCCGCGCCTCTTCCTCATGCGGCCGCAGCGCCGAACCGCTCGCCCGCAATCCTTTCAGACCAGGAGGCCACCGGATGTCAGCAGAAAACCAGGCGCAGCCCAGAGGCACCTGCTTCGTCGTGATGGGTTTCGGCAAGAAGACCGACTTCGAGACAGGGCGCACCCTCGACCTCGACAAGACCTACCGCAACATCATCAGGCCGGCCGTCGAGGCGGCCGGCCTGAAGTGCGTCCGCGCCGACGAGATACCGCACTCCGGCATCATCGACGTGCCGATGTACGAGCAGTTGCTAGGCGCCGACGTGGTCGTCGCCGACCTCTCGACCTCGAACAAGAACGCCTTCTACGAGCTGGGCGTGCGCCACGCCCTGCGCCCCGAGACGACCATCGTCATCTGCGAGGACGGCATCAAGGCCCCGCCCTTCGACGTGAACCACGTCCTCATCCGCATGTACCGCCACATGGGCGAGGGCATCGACTTCGACGAGGTGGAGCGGTTCCGGAAGGTGCTCTCGGACGCCATCACGGCCGTCTGCAACAAAGACCCGCGCGACACCGACAGCCCCGTCTACACCTTCCTGAGGGGCCTCCCCGACTTCCGCAAGGCGCTCAAGGGCGTGGCGAAGGCGGCGGCCGAGGCGTCGCCGGCGGCCGTCGCCGGCGACGCGCACGACGGCGAGCTCTACAGCGCCCTGATGGAGCAGGCGGACGAGGCGCAGGACGACGGGGACTTCGTCACGGCCAGGGCGCTCCTCCTGCGGCTCCGCAGGAAGATGAAGGAGGCCGCGGAGAAGGAGGCCGCCGAAGCCGCCCGGAACGGCATCGAGGGCTTCAGGGAGAGGCCCGAAGACCCGTACCTCGTCCAGCGGCTCGCCCTCGCCACCTACAAGAGCAAGCAGCCCACCCCGCGGGCCGCGCTCGAAGAGGCGCGCGACCTGCTCGCCGCGCTCGGCCCGGCGACCTCGAACGACACCGAGACGCTCGGCATGTGGGGCTCCGTCCACAAGCGCCTGTGGGAGACGGCCGGAGACCGCGCGCACCTCGACGAGGCCGTGCGCGGCTACGAGCGCGGCTTCTACCTGCGCAACGACTACTACAACGGCATCAACTTCGCCTACCTCCTCAACGCCCGTGCCGCGAAAAGGGCCAGCCGCGCCGAGGCCGTCGCCGACTTCGTGCAGGCCGCGCGCGTCCGCCGCGAGGTGCTCGACATCTGCGAGGCGGAGATGAGGGACGGCGGGCCGCCCGGGTACGAGCAAAAGTACTGGGTGCTCGCGACGTGGGCGGAAGCCCTGCTCGGCACCGGCGACGAGGAGGGGGCGCGGAAGAAGTTCGCGGAGGCGTGCGCCGTCCTCCCCGACCCGCAGAAAGACGAGTGGATGCGCGAGAGCACGGAGGAGCAGATGGGTAAGCTGCGCGCGCTGCTCGCTGACTCGCCGCTCAAGTACGTCAGGGAAGACGGCGGCTGAGCGCGCCCCGCGGGCGGAATAAGTGAAGGCCCGGCGGGAGAGTCCGCCGGGCCTTCACTCGTTCGGAGATTGTTCCCCCGACCCGCTCACTCGACCGTGACGGACTTGGCGAGGTTGCGCGGCTGGTCCACGTCGCAGCCGCGGCGCACCGCGATGTGGTAGGCGAGGAGTTGCAGGGGGATGATGGCGAGGATCGGCGAGAGCAGGTCGGACGACTCCGGTATTTCGATGACGCGGTCGGAGACGGCCGCCGACATCTCGTCGCCCTCCGTGAGCACGGAGATGACCTGGCCCTCGCGCGCCTTGACCTCGACGATGTTCGAGTGCGTCTTCTCGTAGCGCAGCTCCGAAGCCCTGTCGCCCTCCTCGCGCGGGTTGACGACGACGACGGGCAGGCGCTCGTCGATGAGCGCGTTCGGCCCGTGCTTCATCTCGCCGGCCGGGTAGCCCTCGGCGTGGATGTAGGAAATCTCCTTGAGCTTCAGGGCGCCTTCGAGCGCGACGGTGAAGTTGATGCCGCGGCCGAGGTAGAGGAAGTCGGTGGCGCGGTGGAACTCGCGCGCCAGCTCTTCGAGTTCGTCCGACTCCGACAGCAGGTGCTCGATCTTGACGGGCAGCTCGGCCAGTTGCTGCGCGTGGCGCTTCGACTCCTCGTCGGAGAGCGTGCCGCGGAGCTGGCCCAAGTACATCGCGAAGAGGTAGAGCGCGATCATCTGCGACGTGAACGCCTTGGTCGAGGCCACGCCGATCTCGGGCCCGGCGTGCGTCATGATGGTGCCGTCGGACTCGCGCGTGATCATCGAGCCCTGCACGTTGCAGATGGCCAGAACCTTCGAGCCGCGCTCCTTCGCCTCGCGGAGCGCCGCGATGGTGTCGGCCGTCTCGCCCGACTGCGAGATGACGACCAGCAGCGTCTTCTCCGTCATCACGGGGTCGCGGTAGCGGAACTCCGAGGCGTAGTCCACCTCGACGGGCACGCGCGCGAGCTGCTCGATCATGTACTTGCCGGCGAGCCCCGCGTGCCAGCTCGTGCCGCAGGCGGCGACGAGGACGCGGTCGAAGGACTTGAACTCGGCGGGCGTGATGTTCATCTCGTCCAGGTAGACGCGCCCCGTGTCGAGCGAGACGCGCCCCTGCACGGTGTCGCGCACGGCGCGGGGCTGCTCGTAAATCTCCTTGAGCATGAAGTGCTTGAACCCGCCCTTCTCCGCCATGATCGGGTCCCACGTGATGCGCTGCGTGTGCGGCTCGACGGCGTTGCCCTCGAAGTCCGTGACGCGGACGGAGTCTTTCGTGAGTATGGCCAGCTCGCCGTCGCCCAGGAAGAAGACGTCGCGCGTGTGCTGGAGGATGGGCGGCACGTCGGAGGCGACGAAGTACTCGCCGTCGCCGAGGCCCACGACGACGGGCGGCCCCTGGCGGACGGCGATGATGGTGTCGGGCTCGTCGGTCGAGATGATGGAGAGCGCGAAGATGCCGCGCAGGTCGCGCACGGCGCGGCCGACGGCCTTCTCGAACGAGTCGTCCTCCTTCAGGTACTCCTCGACGAGGTGCGCGACGACCTCGGTGTCGGTCTCGGTGACGAAGCGGTGGTCGCCGCGGCGGAGGCGGTCTTTGAGCTTGAGGTAGTTCTCGATGATGCCGTTGTGGACGACGACGACGCGCCCCGTGCAGTCGCGGTGCGGGTGCGCGTTCTCCTCGGTGGGCCGCCCGTGCGTGGCCCAGCGCGTGTGGCCGATGCCGTAGGTGCCGTCGAGGGGTTTCAGGCGGATGGCCTCTTCGAGGTTGCGCAGCTTGCCCTCGGCGCGGCGGATGTCGAGGTGGTGCGCCTCGTCCACCACGGCGATGCCGGCCGAGTCGTAGCCGCGGTATTCGAGCTTCCTCAGCCCGTCGAGGATGACGGGCACGACCTGCTTGTTTCCGACGTATCCGACGATGCCACACATAAATTTACGACCTTCTTCCCTGGTGTAGTCTTGTAGGTAAAGGTGGAACGGGGAGGGTTTTTCAGCGCTCGTCGCCGGCCGACGCCGCGACCGGCTCCCCCGCGTCGTCGCCCCCGGCCGCCAGCGGCGGCGCCTTCTCGGCCTCTTCCTCGCGCGGGAGCCTCTTCTTGACCCGGGCGGGGACGCCCGCGACGAGCGTGTCGGGCTCGACGTCCTCGGTGACGACCGAGCCCGCGCCCGTCACGGAGCGCGCGCCGACGCGGACGGGGGCGACGAGCATCGTGTCGGAGCCGATCTTCACGTCGTGCTCGATGGTCGTCGGGTGCTTGTTCTTCCCGTCGTAGTTGCAGGTGATGGTGCCGGCGCCGATGTTGGTGCGCTCGCCGACCTCCGCGTCGCCGAGGTAGGTGAGGTGCATCGCCTTCGACTTCGAGCCGAGCCGCGACTTCTTCATCTCGACGAAGTTGCCGACCGTCGAGCCCCCCTCCATCCGCGCGTTCATCCGCAGGTGCGCGAACGGCCCGACCGTGCAGTGGTCTGAGACTTCCGACCCGACGATGACGCAGTGGTCTTTGACCGTGACGCCGTTGCCGACGCGCGAGTCCGCGATGCGCGAGCCCTGCCCTATCTCGCAGCCCTCGCCGATGACCGTGCGCCCCTCGACGTGGACGTTCGGGTGGAGCGTGGTGTCGCGGCCGATCTGCGCGTCGGGGCTGACGTAGGTGTGCTGCGGGTCGATGACGGTGACGCCCGAGTTGAGCATCAGG
>DASVWB010000383.1:0-8348 GCA_036389815.1 Pyrinomonadaceae bacterium
CCCCCCCCCCCCCGCCCGTGGTTTTTCTACTGTCTACTGTCTACTGTCTACTGTCTACTGTCTACTGCATTTCCAACAGCACGTCGGTCAGCTTATTCGCGACGTCGAGGAGCGTGCGGCCGGCGCGGTCGAACTGGTTGGCCGAGACCTGCTGCGCCGCCTGCTCGGCGCTGGCCGAGACGCCGCGCAGCGTCTGGTACTGCGCCGAGAGCCTCTGCTCGAAGCGGAAGTGGCTCTCCAGTTGGTCGAGGCGGTCGCGCATCGCCTGCATGTTCTGGACGAGCCCGGCCTTCGTCTGCCCGGCCGCGTCGGCCGAGCCCGACTGCGACGCCGTCAGCTCCAAATCCTTCGACAGCCTCCCGTACAGATAGAGGAAGCGCGTCAGGTCTTTCGAGAGGCCGGCGAGTTCGAGCCGCTGCGCGTTGAAGCGCGTCTGGTCGAGGCGCGTGGCCGGGGCCGCCGGCCTGCGCTGCGCCGGCGCCGAGCGGCGCGTGCGCGTCTGCGCGGCGGCGCCCGTGCCGCCCGCAGAGAGTGTCAGGAGCAGGCACGCGGCCGCGGTGGCGATGAGCGGTTTCACTGTTTGCTGTCCTCCGGGTTTCTGGTGTCTTGAAGTCCGAGCCTCGCCCAGCGCGCCAAGCTTCTCGCGCGCGCGGCGCGGCAGTCAAGCCCGCGCAGAAGTCGCGCGCTCGTTCTGCTACAATTGGCGGCCGAAGGGGAAGAGTAACAGTTCCGCACACTGCGATGCACGCGAGACGACTGAGAGTTCGCCGCCTGGGGCGTTTGGAGTACGGCGAGGCGTACCGCGTCCAGAAGGAGACCGAACAGGCGGTGCGCGAGCGGCGCGCGCCGGACACGCTGCTCCTCGTCGAGCACCCGCACGTCCTGACGGTCGGCCGCCGCGCCACGCCCGGACTGATACTCGCCGGCCCGGAAGAGCTCGCCGCGCGCGGCGTCGCCGTCCACGAAGTGAACCGCGGCGGCAAGATGACCTACCACGGCCTCGGGCAGTTGGTCGGCTACCCCGTGGTCAACCTGAGCCCCGACCGCGAGGATGTTCACAAGTACGTCCGCGACCTCGAAGAGGCGCTCATCCGCGCGACGGGCGATTTCGGAATCGACGCGTTCCGCGTCAAGGGGCTGACCGGCGTCCACACGGCGCGCGGCAAGGTCGCCGCCATCGGCGTCCACATCGCGCGCTGGGTCACGACCCACGGCTTCGCCCTCAACGTTAACACGGACCTTTCCTACTTCGACCTCATCGTCGCCTGCGAGGGCGAGCCGGTGACCTCGATGAAGGAACTCACGGGGCGCGAACTCCCGCTCCGGGAGGTCGCAGACCGCGTCGTCGCACGCTTCGCAGAGGTGTTCGAGATGGCGCCGGAATCGGTCGAAGAGGCGCGGGGTCTTACCCGCCCGGGGGGCGCGGCTTGAAGACGGTCGGAATCATCGGCGGCATCGGGCCGGAGTCGACGGTCGAGTACTACCGCTCGATCATCGCCACGTACCGCGAGCTGAGGCCGGAGGGCGGCTACCCCCCGGTCATCATCAACAGCGTCAACCTGACGAAGCTGATCGACCTGTTCTCGGCGGGCCGCACGGGGGAGGTGGCCGAGTATCTCGCCGGTGAGGTGCGAAAGCTGGCGGCGGCGGGGGCCGACTTCGCCGTGCTGGCCGCCAACACGCCGCACGCCGTCTTCGATGACGTGCGCCGCGGCTCGCCCATCCCGCTGCTCAGCATCGTGCGGGCGACGGCGGACGCGGCCCGCGCGCTCGGGCTCAAAAGGTTGGGGCTCTTCGCGACGCGGTTCACGATGCGGGCCGGCTTCTACCAGGAGACGTTCGCGGGCGCGGGGCTATCGCTCGCCCTGCCCGACGAGGCCGAGCAGGACTACGTCCACGACAAGTACATGAACGAGCTGCTGAAGAACGTCTTCCTCCCCGAGACGCGCGCCCGCCTGCTGTCGATAGCGCGGCGGCTGAAGGGCGAGGAGGGCGTCGAGGGCCTGATACTGGGCGGGACGGAGCTGCCGCTCATACTGCGCGAGGCGGACGCCGCCGAGGCCGGCCTCCCGTTCCTCGACACCACGCGGATTCACGCCCGGGCCGTCGTGGCCGAGATGCTGTCGTAGCCGGCCGCGGCGCGTCACACGAACATGCTGACACTCGACTCCATACGCCTGGCCGGGGAGCGCATCCGGCCGCTCGTCCACCGCACGCCGGTCGTCACCTCGCGCACGTTCGACGCGGCCGCGGGCCGGCGCGTCTTCTTCAAGTGCGAGAACTTCCAGCGCGCCGGCTCCTTCAAGATGCGCGGCGCGACGAACAAGATTCTCTCGCTCTCTGTGGAGGAGCGCGCGCGCGGCGTCGTCGCCTTCTCTTCGGGGAACCACGCGCAGGCCGTCGCGCTCGCCTCGCGCGACGCGGGGCTGCGCGCCGTCATCGTGATGCCGACCGACGCGCCGCGGACGAAGCTCGCGGCGACCAGGGGGTACGGCGCCGAGGTCGTCACCTACGACCGCCAGCGCGAAGACCGCGAGGAGGTCGCGCGCCGGCTCTCGGAGAGGGAGGGGCTGACGGTCGTCCCGCCCTACGACGACTACCACGTGGCGGCGGGGCAGGGAACCTGCGCGCTGGAACTGCTCGAAGACGTGCCCGACCTCGACGCGCTGCTTACGCCCTGCGGCGGCGGCGGGCTGTTCGCCGGCGCGTCCACGGCGGCGAAGGCGCTGCGCGCCGGCACGCGCTGCTTCCCCGTCGAGTCGGAGCTGTCGGACGACACGCGCCAGTCGTTCCTCAGGGGCGAGCGCGTCCACATCCCGCCGCCCGCCACAATCGCCGACGGGATGCGCACGCAGTCGCCCGGCGCGCTCACCTTCCCCGTCCTGCAACGCAACGCCGAAGACGTGCTCACCGTCTCGGAGGAGGAGATCGTCAGGGCGATGCGCTTCCTGCTCTTCCGCCTGAAGATTCTGGTCGAGCCGACGGGCGCGGTCGCCGCGGCCGCCGCGCTCTTCGGCAAACTGCCACGGGACGTGGGCAGCGTCGGCGTCGTCATCTCCGGCGGCAACGTAGACCCCGCGGTGCTCGCGCAGACGGCGCAGGGCGCGGAGCACTGAGGCTTCCGCGCCCTGCGGAGGGTCGGCCCGGGGAGACCGAGGCCGGCCCTTTGCCGCGCCCGCCGCCCTACTGCCTGACGAGCGTGTTGACGTTGACGTGCGGCCACACGATGAGGCCGCTGCCGCCGTCGCTGCAATTGCTGCGGCACTTGATGAACTCAAGGTTGGTCTGCTGCGAGTACTGCAACTGCATGAACTGCTCGCCGGTCGTCTGGTTCTGCACCGTCTCTAGCCAGAAGGCGGCGCTGAAGTCCGTGGCGTTGGCGTTCTGCACGACGAACGGGATGTTGAGGATGCCGCCGCCCCCCTGCGTCGAGACCGAGAGCGTCAGCGTGCTCAGTATGTTCTGGTCTTTGATCGCCGCCCGCAGCGCCTCGTTCGGGTCGCTGGTGCTGAAGGGCGGCTGACCCGGCACCTCGGGCGGCGGCGGGTGGAGGTACGGGTCGGTGTATCCGGGCAGCGCCGGGTCGAACGGGTTGCCGATGGGGAAGGCGTTGATTTCGGGGATGGTCGGCGGCCCGTCGGCCTGTTCGGAGGTGCCGAGCGCGAGCACGGAGTTGCCGTGCGGCACGGTGGCGTGGCGGACGATGGTCGGCGACTGGGGGCTCTCCGGGTCCTCCGTGTAGAGCCACATGCCGTTTTCAAGGTGGAGCGGCTCGTTGGTCAGCAGGTCGCTCACCTTCAACGTGTACTCCAGGCCGTAGATGTTCAGTATCTCGGAAGCGCCGCGGTCGGGGACGAGCACGCCGAGCGGGGTGAAGGTGATTGTCTCGTAGTAGGGCCGGACGAGCAGCGTGAAGCCCTCCGCCCCCCCGGGCTCCGCGGGGACTTGCGGCACGGCGATCAGGTTCCAGCCCTTATTGCCTGTCCATGTGCCGACGAGCCCCGCGAGCGGGCCGAGGTCGGGAACCACGGCCTCGGGGGCGAGGCGGACGAATTGTGGCAGATCGAGCGAACGTTGTTGTCCTTTGATCTCCATCAAGAATGCTCCTTGGGGTTGAGGGTTGAATACGGAGTGAGGCGGAACGGGCGAGGCGTGAGCATACGCGCGGCGCGCGGGGGTGTCAATTGATTTTTACGGCGCGCGCGGCGGGTCTGCGACAATCGGCCGCGCGGGTGGTAAAATGCGTGGCGTAACCCAACGCCTTCCGGAGTCGAAAAGAGCTTGAGCCGCGAACTGAGAGTCCTGAACAACCCGCCCGCGCAGCGGCCGCCGCGCGGCCCGAAGCCCGAGTGGCTGAAGATACGCCTCGGCGACCCGTCGAACCAGAACTACGTCCTCAAGCTCATCGAGAACTTGAACCTGCACACGGTCTGCCAGGAGGCGCGCTGCCCGAACATCTTCGAGTGCTGGACGGACAGGACGGCCACCTTCATGATCGGCGGCGACGTCTGCACGCGCCACTGCGGCTTCTGCGCCGTCTCCAAGGGCGGCGGCATCCCGCTCGACCCCGACGAGCCGCGCCACGTCGCCGAGGCGGTGAAGACCCTCAACCTCGCGCACGCCGTCATCACCTCGGTCAACCGCGACGACCTCGCGGACGGCGGCGCCGCGCACTGGGCCGAGACCGTCCGCCGGGTGCGCGCGCTCAACCCCGGGTGCCGCGTCGAGGTCCTGATACCCGACTTCAACGGCGACGAGGCGGCGCTCTCGGCCGTGCTCGACGCCGCGCCGGACGTGCTCAACCACAACACGGAGACCATCGCGCGCCTCTACCGGCGCGTGCGCCCCGACGCCGACTACCGGCAGACTTTGACGCTGCTCGGGCGCGCCGCCGCGCGCCGCGACCGCGAGGGGCGCGGGATGCTCACGAAGAGCGGCATCATGGTGGGCCTGGGCGAGACCTTCGACGAGGTGGTCGAACTGATGCGCGACCTGCGCTCGGTCTCGTGCGACATCATGACCATCGGCCAGTACCTCCAGCCGCACGCGCGCCGCCTCCCCGTCGAGCGCTACGTCACGCCCGAGGAGTTCGCGCGCTGGCGCGAGGTCGGCCTCTCGCTCGGCTTCAAGCACGTCGAGTCGAGCCCGCTCACGCGCTCGTCCTACCACGCGCGCCAGCAGACCGACGGCGCGGGTAGTGAGGTGACGAGTGGGGAATGATGGGCGATGAATTAACGGCCCGCGGCTTCTCATTCATCTCGCATCATTCCTCACTCACCGTTTAAGTTTTCGTCTCCCCAGTTCGTCTTAAACTTCACGCGGGCCGGGCGGCCGCCCGAGGCCGGCGGCCGCCCGCTCGGGTCAAAACCACTACCGGAGGTTTACAGATGAATACCCACCCGCTTGCGAAGGCTTGCCGTCTCGCCTCCGCGCTCCTGTCTGCGTGCGCGTTCGTCCTCGCGCCGCTCGCCGCCGCGAAAGCGCAGGCGCCGCAGCCGGCCGCCCCGGCGGCGCCCGCCGGCGTCGAGCGCGTCACCTCGGTCGAGGGCATCACCGAGTACCGACTCAGGAACGGCCTGCGCGTGCTGATGTTCCCGGACCAGACGAAGCAGACCATCACCGTCAACATCACCTACCTCGTCGGCTCGGCCACCGAGAACTACGGCGAGACCGGCATGGCGCACCTGCTCGAACACATGGTCTTCAAGGGCACGCCGCGCCACACCAACATCCCCGCCGAGCTGACCTCGCACGGCGCGCGCCCCAACGGCACGACCTGGACCGACCGCACCAACTACTTCGAGACCTTCGCCGCCACGGACGAGAACCTCAACTGGGCGCTCGACCTCGAAGCCGACCGCATGGTCAACAGCTTCATCGCCAAAAAAGACCTCGACAGCGAGATGACCGTCGTGCGCAACGAGTTCGAGCTGGGCGAGAACAGCCCCTTCAACGTGCTGCTGGAGCGCACGATGGCGACCTCCTACCTCTGGCACAACTACGGCAAGACGACCATCGGCGCGCGCTCCGACATCGAGAACGTGCCCATCGAGCGGCTGCAAGCCTTCTACAAAAATTACTACCAGCCCGACAACGCCGTCCTGCTCGTCGCCGGCAAGTTCGACGAGGCGAAGGCGCTCGCGCTCGTGGATAAATATTTCTCGCCCATCCCGCGCCCCGCGCGCACGCTCCAGAAAATCTACACGCAGGAGCCGACGCAGGACGGCGAGCGCGCCGTGACGCTCAGGCGCACGGGCGACACGCAGCTCGTCCAGGCGCTCTACCACGTGCCCTCGGGCGCGCACCCGGACTTCGCCGCCGTGGACATCGTCGCGCAGGTCCTGGGCGACACGCCGGCCGGGCGGCTGCACAAGGCTCTGGTCGAGACGAAGAAGGCCAGCTCCGTCTTCGGCTTCGACTTCCAGTGGCGCGACCCGACGCTCGCCGTCTTCGGCGCGGAGGTCAGGCAGGGCGACTCGCTCGAAGCCGCGCGCGACGCGCTCGTCCAGACGGTCGAGGGCGTCGCCGCCAACCCGCCGACTAAAGAGGAGGTCGAGCGCGCGCGGGCGCAGCTCCTCAAGAACGTCGAGCTGGTCTTGAACAACTCCGACCAGGTCGGGCTCACGCTGAGCGAGTTCATCGGCGCGGGCGACTGGCGGCTCTTCTTCCTGCACCGCGACCGCGTCCGCGCCGTCACGCCCGAGCAGGTCGCCGCGGCCGCCGCACGCTACTTCAAGCCCGCGAACCGCACGCTCGGCATGTTCATCCCGACGGCGAAGCCCGACCGCGCCGAGATACCGCCGGCGCCCGACCTGACGGCCGCGCTCAAAGATTACAAGGGCGACGCGGCCGTGGCCGCGGGCGAGGCGTTCGACCCCAGCCCCGCCAACGTCGAGTCGCGCACGGTGCGCGAGGAGGCCGCGGGGCTCAAGCTGGCGCTGCTGCCGAAGAGGACGCGCGGCGGCAAGGTCGTCGCGCAGATGACGCTCCGCTTCGGCGACGAGCGGAGCCTGATGAACCGCTCGGCCGCGGCCTCGCTCGCCGCCGAGATGCTGATGCGCGGCACCGCCCGGCACACGCGCCAGCAGATACAGGACGAGCTCGACCGCCTGAAGGCGCGCGTCTTCGTCTTCGGCGGCGCGACGCAGGCCGGCGTGCAGGTCGAGACCGTGCGCGAGAACCTGCCGGCCGTGCTGCGCCTCGTCGCCGAAGTCCTGCGCGAGCCCTCGTTCCCCGAGGCCGAGTTCGAGCAGCTCAAGCGCGAACAGCTCGCCTTCGTCGAGCAGAACAAGAGCGAGCCGACGCAGATGGCCTTCACCGCCTACACGCGTCAGCTTAGCCCCTACCCGAAGGGCGACGTGCGCTACGTGACGACCTCGGAGGAGGACATCGCGGACATCACGGCGGCGACGCTCGAACAGGCGCGCCAGTTCTACCGCGACTTCTACGGCGCGTCGAACGCGACGCTGACGGTCGTCGGCGACTTCGACCCGAAGGAGGTCTCCGGGCTCGCGCGCCAGCTCTTCGGCGACTGGAAGAGCCCGCGCCCGTTCGCGCGCGTGCCCACGCTCTACAAGGAGGTGGCGGCCGCCAACCAGACGCTGCCCGCGCCCGACAAGGCGAACGCCTTCTTCGTCGCCGGCTTCAACCTCTCGCTGCGCGACGACAGCCCCGACTACCCGGCGCTCGTGCTGGGGAACTACATGCTCGGCGGCGGCTTCCTCAACTCGCGCATCGCCACGCGCCTGCGGCAGAAGGAGGGCCTGAGCTACGGCACCGGCTCCTCCGTGCAGGTCAGCTCGCTCGACCAGTGGGGGCGCTTCACGGCGACGGCCATCTACGCGCCGCAGAACGTCGAGCGGCTGGAGGCGGCCTTCAAGGAGGAGCTGGCGCGCATGCTCAAGGACGGCTTCACGGCCGAGGAGGTGGCGGCCGCGAAGTCCGGCTGGCTCCAGTCGCGCCAGGTCAGCCGCGCGCAGGACAGCGAGCTGGCCTCGCGCCTGAACAACTACCTCTTCCTCGGCCGCACGCTGGCCTGGGACGAGGAGCTTGAGCGGCGCGTCGCCGCGCTCACGCCCGAGCAGATCAACGCCGTCATGCGCAAGTACATAGACCCGTCCCGCCTCGTCATCGTCAAGGCCGGCGACTTCGGGAAGAGCGCCGCCGCGCCGAAGCAGTAGGGGGGTGGACGGTAGTCAGTAGACGGTAGACAGTAGACGATAGTCAGTATGAGAGGGCGGCCGGGAAGCTCGACACTTCCCGGCCGCCCTTCTTCTACTGACTACTGACTACTGACTACTGACTACCGCCCACCCCCTACTGCTTCGGCGCGGCGGCGTTCTTCGCGA
>DASVWB010000384.1:0-35846 GCA_036389815.1 Pyrinomonadaceae bacterium
AGCATCTGCTGCGGGTCCATCATGCGGCGCACGGGGCCGCCCTGACCGGGCGCGGCCTGGCCGGCCGCCGGGGCCGCGCCGCCCGGGCCGCCCTGTACGACGACGCGGCTGCCGCCGCCGGCCGGGGCCTGACCGCCCGCAGGCGCGCCGCCGGGGCCGCCCGCGCCGCCGCCCATCATCATCGCCCCCATCTCGGCCGGGAACTGCTTGAGCACGGAGTCGGGGCGGACGACGACCGTGAGCGGCTTCTTGTCCTGCTGCTCGATGGTGATCTCGTTCTTCGCCACGTCCACGGCCTTGACCGTGCCGAGCGAGGTGCGGAAAGAGCCCGTGACGACCTCCTCGGGCGTGAAGCGCGCGCCGTCGGCGCTGCGCTCGCCCTTGGCGCGCAACTGGTCACCCGACTTCACCTCCTCGAAGGTCGAGGGCTTGGCGTCGGCGAACTTGATGGAGTCGGGCGCGTAGCGGCGCAGCCTGACGCCCGCGCCGCCCGCGGCGATGACGACGGGCTTGGGGCCCTCGGGCGTGCGCGTGTTGATGGTGATCTCTTTGGACTCGGGGTTGACGGCCGTGACGACGCCGACGACGCCGCGCGCCTGCCACTCGGCGCGCTCGGCCTCGTGCTTGGCGGCCACGTCGGCCTTGGTGTTGATGACGACGGCGCGCGCGCCCGCGAGCGTCTTCCCGTCGTCGGAGAGCTTGCCGAGGGCGAGGACGCGGTCGCCGGCGGCTATCTCGGCCAGCGTGTAGGGCGTGGCCTTGTCGAGGCGGGACTCGCCCGGGGGGTTCTTCAGAATCCGGGTCGCGTCCGAGACGGTGACGATGACGACGGCGCCCGCGTCCGACTTGACGAAGATCTGCTTGGCCGAGGCGTCCACCGCGACCACGTCGCCGAGCACGTTGTTGCCCGTGGCGGTCTGCGCGAAGGCGGAGGCGCCCGTTAAGGCCAGCGCGAGCGCCAGCAGGGGCAGGAGTTTTCTCATCGGTTGATTCCTCACAGTTCTGAATGACGCCCGGCTTACGGAGTGCGTTACACGAAAAAAGGCTCTGTCCGGGTGTAAGTGGGCATGGGAACCCGCCCGCGGTGTCAGTGTTTTTACGCAGCGCCTGCGGGGATTGTTCCCGAAAGCCCGCCGAAAAACGGGGCCGGGGCGGCCGCATCAACCCTCTATTCACGCCGGGAGGGGTTAAAGTTCCAGCCTTTCGGCGGGGCGGCCGGGTGCGGGAGGGTGTTAGACGCGCGGTGGCGGCGGGCGGTTGGCAGGCGCGCTCGGAATAAGTCCGGTTTCTCGGACGGGGCGGAGCAGGCGGCAGGCAGTTGGCAGTAGGATGAGTAGACAGTAGGCTCCGCACTGCGGGGGTTTGAAGATGACGGCCGCGTTGACCGGGCGGCGACTGTATTTCTACTGTCTACTGTCTACTGTCTACTTCCCCCGACTGCCCACCGCCTACTTTTACTAGCGCTTGAGCGCGGCCTCGATGGCGGCCTTGAGCGCGTCGTAGGAGGCCTCCCTGACGCGCCGGCCGTTGACGAAGAAGGTGGGCGTGCCGCTGACGCCGAGCCGCTGGCCGTCCATCATGTCGCGCTCGACCTTGTCGGCGAAGCGCCCCGCGTCGAGCGCCGCGTCGAACTTCGTCCGGTCGAGCCCGATGACCTGCGCGTACTGCTTGAGCTGCTCGGGCTTCAGGGCCGACTGGTTGCGGAAGAGGATGGCGGTGAAGTCCCAGTACTTGCCCTGCTCGCGCGCGGCCTCGGCGGCCTCGGCCGCCTTGCGCGCCTCCGGGTGCATCTGGAGCGGGAAGTCGCGCACGACGAGGCGCAGGCGGTCGCCGTACTCGGTCATCAGCCGGTCGAGGACGGGCTGCGTCGCCGCGCAGGTCGGGCACTGGTAGTCGGTGAACTCGACGAGCGTGACGGCCGCCGACGGGCTCCCCTTCGCCGGCTGGTCGTCGGTCGCGACCTGGAAGACGGGGGCGGGCGGCGGCGTGATGAAGGTCTGCACGCTCGCGCCGTTGCGTAGCCGCTCGACGAAGGCGCTCTCCAGCCGCTGCTGCTCCTGCTCCTGGAGGTACTGGATGATCTGGGACTTGACGTTGGCGAACTCGCCGTTGATGCGCGCCTTGTTCTTGTTGTAGAAGTCGAGCGCCTGCGCCTCCGTCACGGTCGGCGTCTTGTTGAGCACCTCGGCTTCGAGCACGGCGCGCGCCGTCAGGCCGCGCTTCTGCGCCTCCTGGTTGAGCAGGGTGTCGTTGATCCGCATGTCCACGTCGCCCTTGCGGACGAGGTAGAGCTGCTCCTGCACGGTGGCGACGAGCGGCATCAGGCTGTCCTCGACGTCGCCCGACGTGATGTTCCTGCCGTTGACGGTGGCGAGGACGCGCGCGCGGTCGGCGGGGCCGGCGGGCGGCGCGGCGAACTCGACGTTCTTCTTCACCTGCGCGCCGGCGCGCAGGGTGTCGGCGAACTGCTTGGCGCGCTCGTCCTGCCGCTGCCCGTGCATGTAGGCGATGACGCTGTCCCTGACCTCGGCGAAGGTGACGGGGCGGCCGACCTGCTTCTCGATGGCCGCCTTGTTCTGGTTGAAGTAGGACTCGGCCTCGGCGGGCGTCGGCTCCGCCACCTTCGCGTTGATCTCGGCTTCGAGGAGCTTCGCGGTCGAGACGCCGCGCTTCTTCGCCTCGGCTTCGAGCAGGATGCTGTTGATCTGGTAGTCGAGCTCGCGCTTGCGCGCCTCGACGACCTGCTGGCGGAGCTGCGCCGCCTGCTGCTGCGCCTGCGGGCTGAGGTCGGAGCGCGTGATCTTCACGCCGTTGACCGAGCCGAGCACTTCGGGCACCGGGCCGGCCTCGCAGCCGCACTCGTCCGCCTGCGGGGACGCGGCCTGCGCGGCGGGGGCGGCGGGGGCGGGCGTGGGCTTCGCGGCGGGCGTCTGCGTGGACTTCGGCGCGGCGGGCTTCGCCTGCGCGGGCGTCCTGGCCGGAGAGGCGGCGGCGCCGCGGCGCGTCTGGGCGGCGGCCGCGCAGGCGAGCACGCAGATGAGGAGGGATGCGTAGAAGACTCTGCTCATGTTTTCCGGTCAACCTCTGTTGAAAGAAACTCGGCTCGGCGCCTACTTTAAATTGTGTGCGGGATTTTTGACTCGCGCGGGGCTACCCTGAGGGTCGGCACTTCCCTCGCGGCGCGCGCGCGGGCCGCAAGACTTTCGCGCCCGACACCCTTCGCAACCGCGCGCCAAGTCTAACACCGCGCCGCCGCGCGCGCCACCCATGCGAAAACGCTGCTCCGAAAGCAGTAGACAGTAGACAGTAGACAGTAGACAGTAGGAAACCCTTAGCCCGTTAACAGTTCGTGTAACAGCTTCAGTGTCAGGAAGGCGGAGCCCTACTGTCTACTGTCTACTGTCTACTGTCTACTGCTCTGCTATCATCTCGCGGATGTCCGGGCAGACGAGCGAGAGCTTCCGACTGATGCTGGTGGCGGGCGAGGAGTCGGGGGACGCGCATGCCGCCGCGCTCGTCGGCGCGCTGCGCGAGCGCGCGCCCGGCGTGCGTTTCGAGCTGTTCGGCTCCACGGGGGCGCGCATGCGCGGGGCGGGCGTCGAGTCGGTCGTGCGCGAGGACGACCTCGCCATCACGGGGCTCGCGGAGATAGCGCGCGCCCTGCCGCGCTTCTGGGCCGCGTACCGCGCGCTCAAACGCGCCGCCCTCGCTCGACGCCCCGACGCCGTCGTGCTCGTGGACTGGCCCGACTTCAACCTCGTGCTCGCGCGCGCGCTGCGCCGCAAGGGCCTGCGCGTCATCTATTACATCAGCCCGCAGCTCTGGGCCTGGCGCTCTCACCGCGTCCGGCAGGTGCGCCGCGACGTCGACCTCCTGCTCACCATCCTCCCCTTCGAGCGCGCGTGGTACGCCGTGCGCGGCGTGACGCACGTCGAGTTCGTCGGGCACCCGCTCGCGGGCGCGGTCGCCCCGCGCGCGTCGCGCGAAGAGTTCTGCGCGCGCCACCGTCTGGACCCCGCGCGCCCCGTCGTCGCGCTCCTCCCGGGCAGCCGCCGCAAGGAGTTCGAGCGCATCCTGCCCGTCATGCTCGACGCCGCCGCGCTCGTCTCGCGGAAGGTTCCGGCCGCGCAGTTCGTCGTCGCGCTCGCCTCGCGCCGCGCGCCCGCGGAGGCGGCGCGCGCAATCGGGGCGCACGCGGAAGGCGCGGGGCTCGCGCCGCGGCTCCGCGTCGCGCACGGCGAGGCGCGCGAGGCGCTCGCCGCGTCGGCCGCCGCGGCCGTGTGCAGCGGCACGGCGACGCTCGAAGCGGCGCTCGTCGGCACGCCGCTCGTCGTCGTCTACAAGGAGTCTGCGCTCAACTGGCACACGCTCGGCCGCCTCATCGAGGTCGAGCACTACGGCCTCGTCAACCTCATCGCGGGCGAGCGCGTCGCGCCCGAGCTGATGCAGGACGACTTCACGGGCGACTCGCTCGCGCGCGAGCTGCTCGCGCTCCTTGAGCCGGGGCGCAACGCGTCGGCGCGCGCGCGTCTGCGCGAGGCCGTGGCGCGGCTCGGCGAGGGCGGCGCGAGCTTGCGCGCGGCCGACGCGGTGCTGGGTGCTCTGCGAAGGTGGAGGGGTGAGGGCGGCCCGCCCGGCTGAGGTCTGCCGTCGAGCCTTAAGGTCTGCCGTCGAGCCTTTCGGCAAGCTCTTTCAGCTTACGCTTCAGCTCCTGTATCTCCTCGCGCATGCGCGGGAGCCGCCCCCAGAGGGCGTTGAGGCGCTTGTACTCTTCGAGCGGCTGGACGGGCGTGCCCCACCAGACGCCGGGGCGCACGATCTTGCCCGGCAGCACGCCGGCCTGCGAGCCGATGACCGCGCCCGACTGCACGCGCGCGTGGTCGCCGAAGCCGACCTGCCCGCCGATGACGGCGTCCGACTCGATGACGGTGCTGCCGGAGATGCCGGTCTGCGCCGCGATGACGACGCGCTCGCCTATCTCGACGTTGTGGCCGACCTGCACGAGGTTGTCTATCTTCGTCCCCCGCCCGACGCGCGTCGTCCCCAAGGCGCCGCGGTCTATGCAGGAGTTCGCGCCCACCTCCACGTCGTCCTCAATCACCACCGAGCCGACCTGAGGGAACTTGTGGTAGACGCCCTCGGCGTCGCGCACGTACCCGAACCCGTCCGCCCCCACCACGACGCCCGCGTGCAGCACCACGCGCTCGCCGAGCGTCACGCCGTCGTAGAGCACGACGTTCGGGTGCAGCACGCACCCCGCGCCGACCCGCACACGCTCGCCCACGCGGACGCCTTCGAGTATCTGCGCGCCCTCGCCGACCGTCGAGCCCTCGCCGACCGACGCGCCCGCGCCGACGTAGACGCCCGCGCCGACCGACGCCCCCGCCGCCACTTGAGCCGAAGGGTGGACGGCCGCCGGGCGCGCGCGTCGCCCGTGAAGGACTTCGGCCGCGAGCGCGAAGGCGAGCTTCGGCCGCGCGGCCTCGACCACGCTCACCAACCCCCCGAGCCTCTCGGCCGCGCCCTCGGGCGCGATGACGCACGACGCGCGGCACGCGCGCGCCTCCCCGAACAGTTTCTCGTCCTCTACGAAGGCCACGTCGCCCTCGCCCGCCGAGGCGAGCGAAGCGACGCGCCGCACGCGCGCTCGGCCGTCGCCGACGACGCGCCCGCCGACCAACTCGGCCAGTTCCGCGGCGGTTCTGACTTCTGCCTGTTCACTCATAAAAGGGGCGCGGCCTTAGCGCGAGACCTTGAAGAGCAGCTCGCGCTCGGCGGCGACGGTCGTCTCGCGCTCCTCGCGCGAGAAGCCGCGGCGCGTGCCGCGTATGAAGCGCGCGAGGTGGAGCACGTTCTCGTCCCCCGACTCTTCGAGCGCCGCGAGCGCGCTCTCCAGAGGCAGGCGCGCGCGGAAGAGCACCTGGTAGGCGCGCTTGAGGGCGGCGCGCGAGGCGGGGCTGAAGCCGCCGCGCCGGAGGCCGATGGTGTTCAGGCCGCGCACGCGCGGCGGGTTGCCGTCGGTGGTGAAGAACGGCAGCACGTCCTGCACGACCTTCGTCTTCCCGCCCACCATCGCGTAGCGCCCGAAGCGGACGAACTGGTGCGCGCCGACGTTCGACGAGAAGAAGACGTGATCCTCGACCGTGATGTAGCCGGCGAGCGCCGCGCCGTTGGCGAAGGTGTTGTCGTCGCCGACCTCGCAGTTGTGCGCGACGTGGGCGCCGACCATCAGGAAGTTGCGGCTGCCGACCACGGTCGCCTCGCCCTCGCCGCTCGCGCGGTGAATCGTGACGTACTCACGTATCACGTTGTCGTCGCCGACGACGAGCCGGCTCGGCTCGCCCCCGAACTTCACGTCCTGCGGCTCGCCCCCGAGCGTCGCGTGCTCGTGGACGCGGTTGCGCCGGCCGAGGGTGGTGAAGCGTTTGACGACGGCGTGCGCGCCGATCTCGCAGCCCTCCCCGACGACGACCCCGTCCTCGATGACTGCGTACGGGCCGACGCGCACGTCGGACGCGAGTTCGGCGCGCGGGCCGATGACTGCCGTGGGATGAATCAGCATGTGGAGGCGGCTACCTTACGGATTAGGATGCGGGAGCCGCCATCTTAATCCATCGGCAGCGGCGGGCAAAACGGCGCGCGCTAAAAATCGTCGAAGAATACCCGCCGGCCGTTGTCGTGCACCTGCACCATCGTGACGAAGTTGCGCGAGATGAGCCACTCGAACTTGTGCTCCAGCCCGAGCTTCGTCGCCTCGTACATGAGGTCGAACGCCTCGCCCGCCTCGCGCGTCTTCCAGAACTGCGCGGTGTCGATCTTGAGCTTCGGCGCCGGGCAGACGGAGAAGACCTGCACGGGCTTGTGCCGCCGGCGCAGGGCGCGCTGGAGCGGCGAGAGTTCTTGGGCGCTCTGCCCGTCGGGCGCGACCGGGACGAGCGCCCTCTCTATCTCGGCCTCCCACTGCGCGGCCTCGGGCAGCACGTCCCTCTTGGCCGCGAGGTAGGCGAGCAGGCCGCGCAGCGTGGCCTCCTGGCCGCGCGCCAGCTCGCGCAGGTAGGCCATCTCGTTGAAGAGGTAGATGTCCTTGAACGCCTTGCGCTCGAGCACGCCCTGCCTGATGTTGGTCACGCGCGCGAGCCGCCTGATGAGCGAGCGGTGGTTGACCTCCTGCTCGAAGCTCGCGTTGAGGGGCAGGATGAAGAGGAGGTCGCACTCCTCGACCTCGGTGCCGAAGTAGATGGGCAGGTTGTCTATGACGCCGCCGTCCTCGTAGAAGTGCGCGTCGCCGTCGCCGTCGCCGCCGCCGGCCGCGTACTCGAAGAGCGGCGGCAGGTCCATCGAAGAGAAGACGCCGAAGCGCAGCTCGTCGAGCGTGCGCGCGATGCGCGCCGCCATGTTCGCCAGCTTGTCGGTGCCGCCGAGGTACGGGTCCGGGTGCGTGACGCGCTCGTTGTCGTTGGTCGTCACTTCGAGCCGCGCCCGCTCGATGTTGGTGCAGGTGAAGTAGAAGTTGACGTTGTCGTCCTGGTCGGGGTGCTCCATGTGTTCGAGCAGGCGGCGTCCCCCCTCGGTACCCTCCCCGAAGAGGTGCCGGAAGGTCTCCTGCCAGGGCTCGTTCGAGAGGAAGAAGTTCTGCCGGGTCGGCAGGTACTTGACCGGCTTGATAATTTCGGAGACGGAGACGCCGCGCCACCAGCTCTCCAGCGCGCCGGGGACGCGCCGCCCCTCGGCGTCCACGCCCGCGTCCTTGACCATGTCCGCGAGCCAGAAGAGCGCGTTCCAGGAGCCGATGGAGGTCCCGGCTATCATCTTCACGCGGTCGTGCGCGTCGTGCTCTTCGAGGAACTCGTAGATGGCCTTCATCGCCCCGGCCTGGTAGGCGCCCTTCGCGCCGCCGCCCGCGAGGATGATGCCGATGCGCTGGAAGCGTTCGAGCGGGTTATGCGGGGCGTCGCCCTCGCCGCCGACGCCCGGGGCCTTCCGCAGGGCGACCCTCGGCGGGGGCGCCGGCCGCGGACTCCGCATCCCGACCAGCGTGCGCCAGCAGCGGTAGCAGAAGCAGGCGAGGCCGTAGCCGACGACGACCCCGGCCAGCGCCACCGACAGCGTGAGGAGCGCCGAGACGATGTCGAGGAGCTGGTGGTAGGCGGTGGTGGTCGCCGCGCCGGCCGCCCCCATCTTCGACACCGGCCCGAAGTCGAACAGCCTGTGCGCCCAGCGCGCGGGCAGCGCCAGCAGCCACGGCACGAAGCGGTAGACGAGCACCGGGTAGATGGCGACGAAGTAGACGAGCGTGATGGCCGCGAGCGGGAGCGTGAACCCGAGCGGCAGCCGCGTGAACGCCCACCGCAAAGCCTCCTCCAGCAGCCGCCAGTACTTCGACCTTCGCAGCAGCTTGAGGACGGGGTTCTTGACCGCGACGACGACCCTGAAGGCGGCGGTTTTAACTCTCATGGGCGGCTCCTTCGTGAGAAAGGTCAGGAGGTCAGGCAGTGAGTCGCGTGTAACGCGAGGCCGGGAAAGGCGCGAGGGGGTGAAGATAGCACAAATCGGCCGCAGCCGGCCCTAAAATTCTGACGCCCGCGCGGTGCTTCGCGCGGCGCCCACGCGCGCGGACATGGGCGCGCACGGAATCCCCTGCCGGCGCGAGTGCGGGGCGGCGCGTGAGCGCCGGGGGGGCGCACGCCGGTCGTAACGTCTTGTGTTTACACGCAGATGCCGTTATCATGTGACGGTTTCTGGGGCAGCCTCGCCGTCGTGTATCCGGCGCGCGGCCGTCCGCGTAAAGCACTTATAATTTGACCGCGCGCGCCTCTTCAGCCCGCGCGCCTTCCTCGGTTAAGGAGAGAGAGCCTTGTTCAGCGATAATTTCCGCCGCGGCGAGTCGGAGCGGGGCCGCTTCAGCGGCGTGAAGAAGTCGAAGCTTGTGTCGAGCCTGTCGGGCGTGGCGTGGAAGGCGTTCCAGTCCGTCAACACGCGGCTGCCCGAGGGCGAGGCCGTGCGGCCAAGCTGGGCGCCCGGCCCGCTCCTGAAGTCCTACGAGCGCACCGCCCCGCCCCTCGGCTTCCCGCGCGAGACCGACTCTTTGTGCCCGCGCTGCGTTAAGGAGGTGCGCGAGGGCGTCATCTCGGGCGCGACGCCGCTAGAGACCCTCATGCACACGCACCCGGGCGAGATCAAGGCGGAGATTTACGAGGAGGGCGGGCAGGTCTTCATGAAGAAGACCTGCCCGAAGCACGGCGAGTTCAAGGACGTGCTCGCGACGGACGCGCGCTTCCTTGAGCGCATCGAGTCGCTCTTCTTCGGCCGCGACTTCCGCTCGGCCGAGGACGCGCACGTCCACAGGCACGGGACTTCCAACATCAAGTTCGGCCGCGGCGCGGTCCTGACCGTCGACCTGACGAACCGCTGCAACATGATGTGCAACCCGTGCTTCATGGACGCCAACCAGGTCGGCTACGTCCACGAGCCGACGTTCGAGGACACGAAGGCCATCCTCGACCGCGCCGTGAGTTTCAAGCCGCGCCGCCAGATCATCATCCTCTTCTCGGGCGGCGAGCCGACGCTTTCGCCCTACTTCCTCGACGCCGTCGCCTACGCGAAGAAGGTCGGCTTCTACCGCATACTGGCCGCGACGAACGGCATCCGCTACGCCGAGGACATCGAGTTCTGCCGTCAGGCGAAGGAGGCCGGCCAGCACGGCGTCTACCTCCAGTTCGACGGCGTGTCGGAGGAGAAGAACAAGCACCGCGGCGTCGGCAACCTCTTCGACGTGAAGCTGCGCGCCATCGAGAACCTCGCCTCGGTCGGCATCAAGGTGACTCTGGTGACGACCATCGTCAACACCGTCAACAACGACGCCATCGGCCAGATCGTCGAGTTCGCCGCCAAGAACATCGACAAGGTGCAGACCATCGCCTTCCAGCCCGTCTCCTTCACCGGCCGCGACGAGGACGTGCCCGACCCCGTACGCGAGCAGCAGCGCTACACGCTCGCCGGCATGGCGCAGGATTTAGAGACGCAGCTCGGCGGCCGGATGAAGTCTCTGCGCGACTGGTTCCCGCTCTCTTCGTATTCGGCCTTCACGTCCGTGATGGACATGCTGCAAGGCGCGGACGCGCCGTGGGGCTGGTCGTCGTGTAACTGCCACCCGAACTGCGGCATCTTCACGCTGGCGGTCGTCAACCGCCACACCGGCGAGTTCAGGTCGCTCTTCGAGTTCTTCGACTACGAGCAGTTCATGAAGGACGTGTCGGTCATCACCGACACGGCGCGCGGGCGCAAGCTCACGATGGCGCAGCTCGCCATGGCCATCTTGCGCAACTTCAAGCCGGAGCGCGCGCCCGAGGGCTTCCCCGTCTCGCAGATCATCAACCTCTTCAAGCCATCCTCGACCAGCTCGAACTCCGACCGCAACGACCGCATGAAGCAGAAGTCCGACGACGCGGCCGACGTCTGGCGCGTGCTCTGCGTCGAGGGGATGTGGTTCCAGGATTTATTCAACTACGACTTCCGCCGCACAGAGATGTGCGTCATCCCGTACGGCACGCAGGAGGGCGAGATTTCGTTCTGCGCCTACAACACCGGCGTCGGCTGGCGGCAGATCATCGAGAACATGCACAAGACGGCGGGCCTCGCCGAGTGGTACAAGGAGCACGGACGCCACCCCGTCTACGCCAAGGGCAAGCCCGTCCCCGGCATACAGAAGACGCGCTCCCTGAGCCTGCCCGTCGTCCAGTCCATCCTCGCCGAGGACGAAGACCCGCAGGCGCGCGCGGCCGCGACGCCCTACCTCGTCGAAGAGGAAGAGACGGCCGCCGTCTCCTAACCGGCCGCGCGGCGGCACTGCGAAGTCAGACGAGGCGTGTGTCACTCATGCAAGTGGCACACGCCTCGTCGCGTCTGCGCCGGAAAAGCCTTAGATAGATACCGGCCGGGGTCTTCGCACGCAGGCGCCCCCGGGAAAGGGGGACGCGGCACCGGGTTTGCCACCCCTCTCACGCCGGAGACTACAGTCTGAGGAGCGTTAACTATGAGACGCGCAGTTTACACGGTGCTCACGCTGCTTCTCGCGGCGCAGGCGGCACCCGCGGCCGCGCCCGCGCCGCCGCAGGACGCAGCGAAAATTGTCCAACCGTCCGCCGCGCAGGCGCAAGGGAGGCAGCCCGCGCAGCCCACACAGCCCGCCGCGCCGCTGACCAACGCCGACGTGTTGAAGATGGTCGAGGCCAAGGTCGTGCCCGAGGTGGTCGTCGAGAAGATAAAGGCGTCGCCCTGCGACTTCGACACGTCGCCCGAGGGGCTCGGGCGTCTGAAGGAGGCGGGCGTCCCCGACGCGCTGCTGCTCGTGATGGTGATGTCTCCGAGGTGCGACCCGCAGCCGGCGCGGCGCTTGACCGTGAGCGTCCCGGCCGGCACGGTCGTCGAGCTGGAGACGGCCTACACCATCAACTCGCAGCTCGTGCGCAAGGGCGACGCCGTCAGCTTCCGCGTCGTCAACCCCGTAGTCGTCGAAGGGCGGGTCGTCGTCGAGAAGGGGGCGACGGCCACGGCGCTCGTGACGAAGGCCGAGCGCAACGGCCACTGGGGGCGCGCGGGGCGCGTCACCTGGGTGATGAAGGAGGTGACGGCCGCGGACGGCTCGCGCATCCCGCTCCAGTTCACGGGGCACGCCGTGGGCGACAGCAAGGGGGCGAAGGTCGCGGCGCAGACGGTGGCGATGGGCGCGCTGCTCTGGCCCATCGCGCCCGTGACGCTCTTCCACGGGTTCAAGCGGGGCGAGAACGCCATCGTCCCCGAGGGCAAGCGTTTCGACGCCTCGGTCTTCGCGCCGGCGACCGTCAGCGTCGCGGCGCGGCCTTGAGCCGTTGTTCGCGGGAGTCGTGCGGCGTGCCGAAGGGGAGAGTGCGCCGCACGGCCGCGGGGGCTGCGCTCAGTGGCGCGGCGGGTCTTCGCCGCGCCCCGGGTCGCCGCCCCCGGGGCGCGCGTTCGGCTGCCGCGACTGGATGTCGCGCAAGCTGGCGACCGTGTCGCGTATGCGGTTGGCGAGCTGCTCGATGGTCTGGACGCGGCGGCGGGCCGCGTCGCTCAACTCCTCGCGCAGCAGGAGTTGGGCCTGGCCTATGAGCCCCGTCAGAGGGTTGTTGATCTCGTGGCGGACGTGCGCGGCCAGCTCGGCGAACTCCGCGAGCCTCACCTCACACTCCTCACACTCGGCGGACGAACGCGCTTGGTTTTCGCTCATCGCTCTTCAGGATTCCCCCGTCGGCCGACAGTCCGGCGTGCGCGTGTGGCCGGTGAGGCAAGTCGCGCCGCGCCTCTCTCTCGATGCGGGACGGGGCGCGCCCGCCCCGGCATTGTGCCCCCCGCCCCCGCCCCAAGGCAAGGCGCGCCGCCGCCCGCGCGGCCGAGAAACCTGCGCCTAAACGCACGCGCGCCGACCACCGCGCTCGGCATTTGACAACCGCCCGGCCCCGTTTGTAAATTTAATGCCGCAAGCCGTTGGGAGGTCGTCCAATGGTAGGACTCCAGACTCTGGATCTGGCTATCGGGGTTCGAGTCCCTGCCTCCCAGTTCGAGAAAGGCACAAAAAGGGCGGCTCTAATTTGGAGCCGCCCTTTTTGTGTGCGTGTAGTGTGTCGCGCCGCGGCCGTGCTGTGGCGCGGCGGTGGGCTCAGCGCTTGCGCGCGTAGAAGAGGCGTGTGATCGAGTAGCCCTCGCCGGCCTTCGGCGGGTCGAAGACGACGCCGAGGCCGAAGAGCGTCTCGCCGCGCTCGCCCTGCGCGTGCCGCGTGGTGAGGTTGATGAAGACGGCCTCGATGGGCTCCGTGCCGCCGCCGTCGTAGACCTTCGTCCCCGTGAGCAGCGCGCCCGAGACGCGCGCGTCGCGGAGCGTGAACCGGCGAGAGCCGTTCGGCGCCGGCTCGACCCCCGAGCCCTCGGCGCGGCCGTCCGGCGAGACGCGCAGGTCGAGCGGGAAGCCCCGCTCCCACTCGTACGCGCCCGAATACTCGGCCGCGTCCGCGCGCGCGGCCGGCTCGCCGCGCATCTCCAGAAAGACCTCGACGCGCGTGCCCCACTTCTCCTTGACCTTGTGCTTGTCCTTGTCGAAGTAGGCCGCCAGCTCGCGCGCACGCACACCCGAGTCCTGCCGCACGGCCGCCGCCCCGCCCGCTGCCGCGAGGCACAGCCCCGACACCAACGTCGCCAACAAAAGTCTGCGCATACTCAACCCCCTCACGAATTCTCCAGCGTCCGCACAGGAAACACCGCCGGCCGGATTTTTGTGGCAGGAGTTTAATAAGAGTAGACAGTAGTCAGTAGTCAGTAGTCAGTAGAAAAACCGCCGGGGTTGAATCGTCTGGCTATTGGCGTCAGCGCCGTAAAGGCGGAGCCCTACTGACTACTGTCTACTGTCTACTGTCTACTTCCTCCCTCAGATGTGCCGGCGCCCTTTCAGAATCTTGACGAAGGAGCCGGAGCGCAGCTCCTCGACGGTCAGGCCGCTCAGGCGCGTGGCCTCGGCTTCGGAGAGCGCGCCGCAGTTGGTCGCGCGGAGGAAGTAGTTGAGGAGCCCTTGGCCGGTGGCCGCGTCGTCGAACACGTCGCCGACGAGCGTGGCGCGCGCGGCCTTCTCGACGAAGTTGCTCAGGCGCTCGGAGGCCGGCCCGAGGCTTTCGAGGAAGAAGGTATAGACGGCCGCGTAGCGCGTCGGGAGCTGCGCCGGGTGTAGGTCCCAGCCCTGGTAGAAGGCGTTCGCGAGCGAGTGCTGCGTGTGCGCGTAGTGGAGCCGCCACGCGCGGTGGACGGTGCGCCGGTTCTCCTCCTCCTGCTCGGGGGTGAGCGCGCCGCCCTCGGGCGCGCGGTGCGCCGGCACCGGCATGATGTTCGTCGCGCCGTCCGAGAGCCACACGCCCGTCCCGCCCAGAGCGACCTGCATGGCGTGGCGCGCGTAGTCGCACGCGGGGTGCGTCATGTGCTGGTGCGCGGCCGTGATCTGGCAGCTCGCCGTGTAGTCGTACGTGCCGAAGTGCGCGGCGGTGCAGCGCCCGCGGGCGGCCTCGACCAGCGCGGGCAGCGCGCACTCGCCCCGGTGGTTGATGATGGACTGCGTCGTCTCGACCATCAGCTCCAGCCTGAGGGAGCCTTCCGCCAGACCCGACGCGCGCTCGAAGAGGTCGAAGAGGTCTGCGAGCGCCGCGACCTGCTCGGGCACCGTGACCTTCGGGAGCGTGACGACGAAGTTCGCGGGCGGCCGGCCGCCCGACTCGGCGAGCAGCGACGTGAGGAAGATGTCGAGCGTGCGCGACGAGCGCGCGTACAGCTCTTCGGTGAAGGGCTTGACGCGGATGCCGACGAAGGGCGCGAGCGTCCCCGCCTCCATGCCGCGCGCGACCTCGGCGGCGGCCGAGGCGGCGTGGCCGTCCTCCTCCGCGTCGGGGCGGTTGCCGTAGCCGTCCTCGAAGTCGATGCGGAAGTCCTCGACGGGCTCGCGCGCGAGCTTCTCCGAGACGCGCGTGTAGACCTTGTGCGCGAGCCAGACGCCCGGGTGCTCGGCGCGGAAAGACGCCTCGTCGCGCTCCAGGGCCGCGCGCACCGCCGAGTCGTCGGCGACCGAGTCGGGCAGCTCGTCGTGGCCGGGCAGCTCCAGCGCGCGCGCGAAGGCGGCGAAGTTCGGCGCGTAGGTTTCGAGCGCGCGGCGCGCGAGCGCGCCGAGCCGCGGGGCGGTGTCGGACTTGAACAGGTGCGCGCCGCCGTAGACGGTGTGGACTGGCTGGCGGCGGAAGGACTCGCCCGGCTAGCGCGCGGCGAACTCGCGGTTGGCCCCGGCGAGGCGCGCGGCTATCTCGCGCGTCGAATCTTCTGTCAGCGTCGTTCTCATGTTCCTCCTCTTGGTCGCGGTGGCAGCATTCTACCCCGCCGCGCCGCCGCCGCGCGAGACGCGCCCGCCCGCCGCCCGAATCATCTGTTGCCAAACGCGCCGACTTGTGTTTTAAGTCTTCGTCATGCCTCCGCCAGACCTTTGCGTCCGGGGCCGGCGCGTCATCACCCCGGAGTCGGACGGCCCGGCCGCCGTCCACGTCGCCGGCGGCCGCGTCCTGACCGTCACGGGCTTCGACGACGTGCCCGAGGGGTGCGCGCTCGTCGAGGCGGGCGACTCGGTCGTGATGCCCGGCCTCGTGGACTCGCACGTCCACGTCAACGAGCCGGGGCGGACGCGCTGGGAGGGCTTCGACACGGCGACGAGGGCGGCGGCCGCCGGCGGCGTGACGACCATCGTGGACATGCCGCTCAACAGCGTCCCGCCGACGACCACGCCCGACGGCCTGCGCCAGAAGATAGAGGCCGCCCGCGCCCGCTGCCGCGTGGACGTGGCCTTCTGGGGCGGGCTCGTCCCCGGCAACCTCGGGCTCCTCGCCGCGCTCTACGAGGGCGGCGTCGTCGGCTTCAAGTGCTTCCTCATCGACTCCGGCATACAGGAGTTCCCGCCCGTCACGGAAGGCGAGCTGCTGCCCGCGCTCTACGAGCTGACGCGGCTCGACGCGACGCTCGTCGTCCACGCCGAGCTGCCCGGGCCGGTCGAAGCGGCTTTCGCCTCCCGCCGCGCGGGCGGGGCGGGAGGCGACCCTCGCAGGTACGAGACGTTCCTCGCCTCGCGCCCCCGCGCGGCGGAGGACGAGGCCGTCCGGCTGCTGCTGCGGCTCTGCCGCGAGACGGGGGCGCGCGTCCACGTCGTGCACCACTCGTCGGCCGACTCGCTGCCGCTGCTGCGCGAGGCGAAGGAGGCGGGGCTCCCCTTCACCGCCGAGACGTGCCCGCACTACCTGACGTTCGCGGCCGAGGACGTGCCCGAAGGCGCGACCGAGTTCAAGTGCTGCCCGCCCGTGCGCGAGCGCGAGAACCGCGAGCAACTTTGGAAGGCGCTGGCCGAAGGCACCATCGACATGGTCGTCTCCGACCACTCGCCCTGCCCGCCCGAGATGAAGCGGCGGAAGGAGGGCGACTTCCTGAAGGCGTGGGGCGGCATCTCGTCTCTGCAATACAGGCTGCCCGCCGTCTGGACGGAGGCGCGCGGGCGCGGCCACACCTTGAGCGACCTCGCGCGCTGGCTCGCGCGGGAGCCGGCGCGGCTCGCCGGCCTCTACGGCCGCAAGGGCGCCATCACCGCGGGGCGCGACGCCGACCTCGTCATCTTCGACCCCGAGGCGACCTTCCGCGTCAGCGCCGAGACGAACGAGCACCGCCACAAGCTCACGCCCTACGAGGGGATGGAGCTGGCCGGCGTGGTCGAGGCCACCTACCTGCGCGGCGTGAAGGTCTACGACCGCGGCCGGTTCCCCGAGGGGCCGACGGGCACGCTCCTGCTGCGCGAGCCGCCGCCCGCCGAGCGCGACGCGTGGGACGACCTCGAAGACTTCTGAAGGGCGAGCAGGGCGGCCGCCACGAACGTATGACGACCGAGTTCACCAACCTCGTAGACCTCGCCTCGGAGCGCCTGGGCGGCGCGGTGCTCTACGCCAACGACGACTTCTTCGCGCCGAAGGAGAACCTTTTGAAGGCGGCGCCGCCCGTGTGGCGCGAGGGCGCGTACACGGAGCGCGGCAAGTGGATGGACGGCTGGGAGTCGCGGCGGCGCCGGACGCCCGGCTTCGACTGGTGCCTCGTCCGCCTCGGCGCGGCGGGGCGCGTCCGCGGCGTCGTCGTGGACACGGCATTCTTCCGCGGCAACTTCCCCGAAAGCTGCTCGCTCGAAGCCTGCGCCGCGCCGCCGAACGCCGACGCCGAAGAGTTGAGCGCGGACTCGACGCGCTGGGTCGAGATACTGCCGCAGTCGCGCCTCGAAGGCGACTCGGAGAACCACTTCGCCGTCAACGCGGGCGGGCGGTTCACGCACCTGCGCTTCAAGATTTACCCGGACGGCGGCGTGGCGCGTCTGCGCGTCTACGGCGAGGTGCGGCCCGACTGGGAGGCGATACGCCGCGCGGGCGGGCTCGTCGATCTGGCGTCGGCCGAGGCGGGCGGCCTCGTCGTCGCCACGAGCGACGAGTTCTTCGGCCACCGCCACAACCTCATCATGCCGGGGCGCGCGGCCGACATGAGCGACGGCTGGGAGACGCGGCGGCGGCGCGGCCCCGGCCACGACTGGTGCGTCGTACGCCTCGCCGCGCCGGGGACGATTCGGCGCGTCGAGGTGGACACGGCGCACTTCAAGGGCAACTTCCCCGAAAGCTGCTCGCTCGAAGTCTGCGAGTGCCCGGCGGAAAGGCCCGCGCCCGAAGAGTCCTACCTGACGCGCGGCGACTGGCGCGAGCTTCTGCCGCGCACGCGCTTGCAGGCGCACACGCGCCACTTCTACGAGCGGGAGTTGCGCGACGCCGGCCGCGCGACCCACGCGCTCTTCCGCATCTACCCGGACGGCGGCGTCAGCCGCCTGCGCCTGTACGGGAGCCTCGCGGAAGAGAGTTGAAGATTTGAAAGTTCAAATCCGAGATTCTAAGAACGATGCCCGACCTCAAAGACCTCGACGGGCCCGTCGAGAAGCTGAACCGGCTCCCGGCCGACGGGGCGCGCGCGGCGCTGCTGGCGTGCTGCGGCTCGGCGCGCTGGGCGGCGGAGGTCGCGGCGCTGCGCCCCTTCTGGGACGTGGGGCAGTTGCTCCGGATAGCCGAGCGCGTGTGGCGCGAGCTTCCACGCGAGGACTGGCTCGAAGCCTTCCGCGCGCACCCGAAGATAGGAGAGTCGAAGGCGGCGCGGGAGACGGGCGAGGAGGCGCGGCGCTGGTCCGAGGGCGAGCAGGCGGCCGCGCGCGACTCTTCGGCCGACACGCTCGCGCAACTGGCCGAGGCGAACCGAGAGTACGAGCGGCGCTTCGGCTTCATCTTCATCGTCTGCGCCACGGGCAGGACGGCCGACGAGATGCTCGGCCTCCTGCGCGCGCGCATCGACAACGACCCCGGGACGGAGATGCGGGTCGCGGCCGAGGAGCAGTGGCGCATCACCGCGCTCCGCATCAGGAAGTTTCTGAACGTCAAATGAGCGGCATCACGACACACGTGCTCGACACCTCGCGGGGGCGGCCGGCGGCCGGCATGCCCGTCACGCTCGAAGCGCTGGGCGGCGACGGCTGGCGCGTCCTCGGACGCGGCGCGACGGACGCCGACGGACGCCTGCGCGACCTTCTGCCCCCGGACTTCGCTCTGGAGGCGGGCCACTACCGTCTGAACTTCGACGCGGGCGCTTACTTCGAGGCCGCGGGCGCGGAAGGGTTCTACGCGGAGGTGACGGTCTCCTTCGTCGTCCGCGACCCCTCGGCGCACTACCACGTGCCGCTGCTGCTGAGCCCGTACGGCTACTCCACCTACCGCGGGAGCTGAACCGATGAGACTTCCACCGCAGTTGAGCGAGTGGCTGAACCTGCTCGCGCGCTGGTTCCACGTCTTCGCGGCCATCATGTGGGTCGGCTCGACCTACTACTTCACCTGGCTCGACGGCCGCTTTCAGGAGGAGGAGCGCGAGGCCCGGGAGGGGGGCGGCGAGCCCGAGGTCTGGATGGTGCACAGCGGCGGCTTCTACGTCGTCGGCAAGCGCAAGACGCCGAGCCTCCGCCGCCTCCACTGGTTCCGCTGGGAGGCGGCCTCGACGTGGCTGAGCGGCATGGTGCTGCTCACGCTCGTCTACTACCACGGCGGCGCGATGGTGGACCCGGACGTGCGCGACATCGGCGCGTGGGCGGCCGGCGGTTTCGGCGTCGGGATGCTGCTGGCCGGCTGGATAGTCTACGACCTGCTGGTGCAGTCGCCGCTCGGGAGGAACGAGAAGGTCTTCGCGGCGGTCGCCTACGCGCTCGTCGTCGGCGCGGCGTATCTCTCGACGCACGTGCTCGCCGGGCGCGCGGCCTTCATCCACGTCGGCGCGGCCTTCGGCACCATCATGGTCGCGAACGTCTGGATGCGGATACTGCCCGCGCAGCGGCGCATGATCGCCGCCGTCAAGGATGGCCGCGCGCCCGACCCCGCCGAGGGCGCGCGCGCCAAGCTGCGCTCGAAGCACAACACCTTCATGGCCGTCCCCGTGGTCTTCACGATGGTCAGCAACCACTACCCGGTCTCGACCTACGGCCGCGACTACAACTGGCTCGTCCTCTCGGCGCTGGTGCTCGTGGGCTGGGTCGCCGCGAAAGTCATCCGCCGCGCGTGAGGGGGGGGAAGTAGACAGTAGACAGTAGACAGTAGACAGTAGGGCTTCCGCCTCCCTGACGCTGGCCCGGTCTTTGGAGGATTCATTAACGGCGCTTTCCCTACTGTCTACTGTCTACTGTCTACTTCTTTGGAGGACGCGATGGGCTCGGTCGAGGTGCCGGAGCGCGTGGGCGAGGAGAGTTGGGAGCAGTTCTGCGGGCGCGTGGACGCGGCCGTGGCCGAGTACCTGCGCGCGGGGCGCGCGCGCGTGACCTACCGGAAGTGGTGTGTGACGCTCGACACGAACGTCGTGCCCGCGGGCGCGGCCGCGGCCGTGGTGACGCGGATGCGCGCGCCGTTCGTCGGGCGCGGGCGCTTCCGCTTCAAGCTCCAGCGGCGCGACCTGCTCGACGCGCTCGCGCGCCGCCTGCGCGTGCACACGAGCGAGACGGGGCAGTCGGACTTCGACCGCGCGTTCGTCGTCCGCTCCGGGGACGACGCGGCCGTCCGCCGCCTCTTCGCGGACGACGCGGTGCGCCGCCTCGTCCAGTCGCAGCCCTCCATCAACTTCGAGGCGCGCGGCGACGACGGCCCCTTCGGCGCGAGCCTCCCCGGCGGCGTGGACGAGCTGGTGCTGCGCGCGCCCGGCTTCGTCACAGACGCCGAGCGCCTCCGCCGCCTCTTCGCCCTCTTCGCCCTCACCCTCGACCGCCTCTGCGAGACGGGCGCGGCCTGCGAAGACGAGCCCGGCGTCACGCTCTAACAATCTCAAATCTCAAATCTCAAATTCTCACGGCGTCTGCCGGCCCGCGCCGATGGGGTCGCCGGGCGGCGTCGGGGGCGGCGGCGTGCGCTTGCGCGGCGCGTCTGGGCGCGCGAGGAAGCGCTCTATCTCTTCGCGCGTCGAGCGCAGGTGCGTGGCCGTCGCCTCGTCGCGCGGGGCGGCCGCGGCGTCCGTCTGCATGAGCGAGCGCAGCCACTCGGTCGCCACGCCGCGCACCTGCGGCGAGGCGTCGTCGTCCGCCGCCAAATCCATCAGGCGCGTCACGACGAGGCTCTGCACGGCGCGCGAGACGGCCGCGTGGTACGCCTCGCGCGGCGCGGGCGCGCGCCACGTGCGCGCGACCAGCTCCGACACCACGTCCGAGAAGTCCGGGTTCGCCGGGTCGAGCGCGTGGAACTGCTGGAGGCGCGCGGCGCGGTTCGGTTCGAGCAGGCGCGAGACGGCGAGGTCGGCGGCGACGACCGCCGCGGCGACGGGGTCGAAGGCCGGGTCTGTGCGCTTACTGAAAAGCTCCTGCGTGCCGCCCTCGTAGCCGAAGGCGCGCGGCGGGATGAGCGCGAGTATGCGCGGCGGAACCGCCAACTCCTCGACCTTCAGCGTGTCGAGCACGGCCGCCAGCGCGTCGCGCTGCCGCGCGGCAGGCACGACCTGCTGCACCTCGGCGGGGCTCGGCCCGCCCGCCGCCGTCTTCACCGCGTAGGTGTAGTAGAGCCCGCCGACCGACTTGACCGCGGCCTGAAGCTGGTAGCGGTGGTGCAGGTAGAGCGGCAGGAGCTTCGCTTCGAGGAGCGAGAGCGGCGTGCCCGCCGGCACGTTCCCGAGCCCGAACTGCCGGAGCGCGATGCGCCGCACCTCCATCTCGTGGCGCAGCATCGCGACGGGGTCGGCGCCGTTGTCCCAGAGGCTGGCGAGCGGGTGCGCCGCGCCCGCCGGCCGCGCGTCCGCGTCCGAGATGAAGAGCATCCCGGCCCTCACGCCCGCCTGAAGAATCTTCTCCAGCTCCGCCGCCTCTTCCGCCCCGCGCGGGAACTGCGCGTAGGCGTAGGTGACGGCGAACTTGTCGTAGGCGCCGATGCCGGTCGCGTACGCGTTCGACAGGTCGAGCCGCCCGTTCTTTATCTCGACGAGTGGCGCGGGGTAGTCCATGACGGACGCGCGGCCGTAGGTGCTCGCGGCGAAGTTGTGGGCGAGCCCGAGCGTGTGGCCGACCTCGTGCGCGGCGAGCTGGCGTATGCGCGCGAGCGACATCCGCGCGGGGTCTACGGAAGGGTCGAGCTGCGCGAGGTACTCGGCGCCGTCGTCCGCGCCGCCCAGGTCGCACTCCGACCACGACCCGCCCGCGCCGCGCCTCGCGTCCCCGCCGTAGAGGGGGACGAGCCCCGTGCCGATGAGGTAGTCCTGGCGGATGCGCAAGCTTCCGAGCGTGACGTTGCCCTTGATGACCTCGCCCGTGCGCGGGTCGGTGATGCTCCCGCCGTAAGACCAGCCGCGCGAGGAGCGGTGCACCCAGTTGATCATGTTGTAGCGCGCGTCCATCGGGTCGGCGTCCGCGGGGAGAATCTTCACCTGGAAGGCGTCGCGGAAGCCCGCGGCCTCGAAGGCCCCGGCCCACCACGACGCGCCCTCGACGAGCGCGGAGCGGATCGGCTCGGGCGCGCCGTTGTCCACGTAGTAGACGATGGGCTTTAAGGGTTCGGAGACAGCCGCCTGCGGGTTCTTCTTCTCAAGCCGGTGGCGGACTATCCAGCGCTTCTCTATCGGCTCGGTGAAGGGCGAGGCGTAGTCGTAGAACTCGACGGCGAAGACGCCGACGCGCGGGTCTAAGGGGCGCGGCCTGTAATTATTATCCGGCAGCTCGACGAGCGAGTGGTGCTCGCGGACGGTGAGCGACTGCGGCGTGGGCACCGTGTCGCGCACGAGCGGGCCGGTCTGCCCCTCGGCCGCGAAGGTTAAGGTCGCCTCGATCTCCGTGTTCTTCGGGAAGGCTTTGGTGCGCGGGAGGAAGAGGGCGCTGCGCGACTCGTCGAGCCGGTACTGCCCCTGGTTCGACTGGCGCAGGCGGTCGGCGACGCCGTGCGCGTCGCGCATGAAGAACGCCGTGGCGTCTAAGAGCACGCGCGCGCCCTCGGCCGCCTCGACCTTGAACCCCCAGATGACGGAGCGCGCGAACGACTCCTCGACGGCGCGGCGCTCGGCCGGGTCGGAAGAGATGGCGCGGTACTTCTGGTTAGGCTCGACGAGGAGGACTTTGGGGCCGACGCGCTCGAAGCGCACGACGCGCGTGTCGCCGAGCTGCCCGCGGTCGAGCCCCAGCGGGTTACTGCCTACGCCCGTCGGCAGCGAGACCTGATAGAGGAACTCCTGCTCGAAGCGCGAGACTTCGAGCAGGAGCCTGCCGCCTTCCGCGTCCCAGTAGACGGGGAAGTAGCCGTCGAGCTTCTGGAGCCCTCGCGTCAGCTCGCCGAAAGACTTGCGCGCCGGCCTCTGCTCCTGCGCCGCGGCGGGCGCGAGCGCGAGGAGGAGGATGAAGAGTGCGAGTGCGGAATGTCGCATGTGCTCACCTATCGGCCTTTCAGCAGGTTCTTGTAGACGACGCCGCCCTTCATCACGAAGACGACGCGGCGGACGGCCGTGATGTCTTTGAGCGGGTCGCCGTCGAGCGCGATGATGTCGGCCTCGAAGCCCGGCGCGACCGCCCCGATGCGGCCGCCCAGCCCGAGCGCCTCCGCGGCCAGCGAGTTGGCCGAGACGAGCGCCGCCACGGGGCTGACGCCGCAGTCGCGCACGCGCTCGACGAACTCCTCGGCGTTGCGGCCGTGCGCGCCGGCCAGCGCGTCCGTGCCGAAGACTATCTTCAGCCCCGGCACCCTTGAGGCGCGCCGCATGAAATCGCGGTAGAGCGGAACTAACTTCTCCATCGGCGCGAAGCCCTCGGGGGTCGCCGCGTAGCCGGGCGTGCCGGCGAACCTCTCCCGGTTGAGCAGGTAGTTCTCCCACACGAGGCCGGCCTGCGGGTCGAGGTACGTGCCCCTCTCCGCCAGCAGCCTTAAATCCTCGTCCGTCGCCAGCGCGCCGTGCTCGACCGAGGTGCAGCCGGCGAGCGCCGCCGCGCGCACGGCGTCGCCGTAGGCGTGGACGAGCGTGCGCAGGCCCAGCGCCTTCGCCTCGCCGCAGGCCGCTTCGAGCTGCGCCCGCGAGAGCATCAGCTCGGGGCGGCCGGGGCTGTAGTTGAGGAAGATTTTGACGAGGTCGGCGCCCGCCGCCTTCTGCCTGCGCACGAAGGCGCGAATCTCTTCGGGCGTGCCGGTCTGCTCGCCGCGACCCATCAGCGGCTCGGCGGAGGTGAGGATGCGCGGGCCGGGGAGCGCGCCCGCGTTGACGGCGTCGCGCAGCGGGATGTCGGTCGGCGAGCCGACGCTCTGCACCGTCGTGAAGCCCGCCATGAGAGTCAGCCACGCGTTCGACGCCGAGCGGTACGCGGCCTCCTGCGTCGTCTCGCCCGCGCCCGCGTTCTTGCCGTCGCGGCCGAAACTCCACGTGATGTGCGTGTGAGAGTCTATCCAGCCGGGCAGCACCGTGTACGCGCGCAGGTCGTAGTCCACCGGCCCCGCCTCCGGGTCTACGCGGGCTATCTTCGAGCCCTCGACGACGACGCGCGTGTCGCGCAGCACGCCTCCGCGGCCGTCGAGCAGCGCGCCCGCGGCGATGACGACGCGGCCGACGGGCGCGGGGGTTTGCGCGTTAGTTGGTTGCGTCATGGCGCAGACGACGAGGACTCCGAGGGCGCACAGAATAAAGGGGCGCATGTACGCTCCTGTCATCTCACGGCGTGAGCGGCGGCAGCCCGGCCGCGCGGAGTTGCGCGTTGACCGACTGCGCGTCTTTCGACCTCAACTCGTTCCAGCCCGACAGCGCCGCGCGGAGGCGGGCTTGCAGTTCTGCGGCGGCGGCGACGGCCTGCGTCGTCGGCGCGGAGTCGGCCTGTTGCAGCACGTCGTAGAGCGTCGCCAGGGAGGAGTGTAGCTGCGTGAAGTTCACCGACGGGGCCTGCGTGCCGGGCGTGCCGGCGGGCGCGGCCGTGGGCGGCGCGCCGGCCGGCGGGCGCTGACCCGCTTCGCCTTCGGAGAGCGCGGCTGCCTTGCGGTCGAGCGCTTCGAGCGCGCCGGAGAGTTCGGCCGAGAGCCCGGGGCGCGCGCGCAGGTCTTTGATCTGCGCGCGGAGCCGCTTGAGCTGTTCGAGCGCGTCGAAGGTCTCGGTCATGCCGGCGGCGGCCTGCGCCGAGAGCGCGAACTGCTGTTCGAGCCCGGCGCGCGGCGTCTTCACGCGCGGGTCCATCACGACGTTGAGCGTGCGCGTGAGCGTCTTCCCGCCGGCCGTGAGCTTGACGGTGTACTCGCCCGGCAGCACGGCGGGGCCGAGCGGGTGGCGCGGCGTGTCGCGGTAGATGGCGGAGATGGGGAACTCCCGCCTGAGCGCCTTCGGCTCCGGGTGGTGCAGGTCCCAGACGAAGCGCTGCATGCCGGCCGCGGCGGGCAGGACGCGCGGCGGGCGAATCCAGTAGGTCGGAACGTTTATCTCCTTCTCGTCCACGAACTCCGGCCGGTCGTCGCTGCGGAAGCGGCGGACTAACTTGCCGGCGCGGTCGAAGATTTCGAGGACGACGGGCGTCGTAGAATCCGACTTCAGATAGTAGTTGATGATTGCGCCGTCGGGCGGGTTCTGCCCCGCCGGCTCTTCGGGCGGGAGCGGCGTGTCGGTGTTGACGTTGCGCTGCACGCGGTAGGCGGTCTGCGGCGCGAAGAGGAAGGCTTCGCCCGCGGCCGTCTGCGCGTCTATCTGCCGGAGCGGCGTGATGTCGTCGAGAATCCAGAAGGAGCGGCCGTGCGTGCCGACGACGATGTCGTCGCGGTGGACGACGAGGTCGCGGATGGAGGTCGCGGGCATGTTGAGGCGGAGCGGCTGCCACTCGCCGCCGTCGTCGAACGAGACGTAGACGGCGCGCTCGGTGCCGGCGAAGAGCAGGCCCTTGCGCACGGGGTCTTCGCGCACGACGTTCACGGGGTCTGCGGGCAAGCCCTTCACAATCTCCGTCCACGTCTTCCCGCCGTCGTGCGTGCGGTAGACGTGCGGGCGCTGGTCGTCGAGGCGGAAGCGGTTGACGGCGGCGTAGGCCGTCTGGTCGTCGAAGTGGCCGGCGTCGATGATGGAGACCTTGCTCCACGAAGTCAGCGCGGGCGGCGTCACGTTCTGCCACGTCTTCCCGCCGTCGCGCGTGACGTGGATGAGGCCGTCGTCCGTGCCCGCCCAGATGGTGTTCACACTCTTGTGCGACGGCGCGACCGTGTAGATGACGCCGCGGCGCGGCATCGTCGCCATCTCGGGCTTGCTGTAGACGCCTATGCTCCCGGGCACGTCGTAGCGCTCGCGCGTGAGGTCGGGGCTGATGACCTGCCACGAGTTTCCGCCGTCGGTCGTCTTGAACAGGACGTTGCCGGCGTAGTAGAGAGCGCGCGGGTCTACGGGCGAGAAGAGGACGGGCGCGGTTCGGAGGAAGCGGTACTTGCCGCTGCGCACGGCCTCGGGCGCGATGTTCGTGACCTGCCCCGTCGTCTTGTCGAAGCGCGAGAGCTTGCCGCCGTAGATGATGTTCGGGTTCAAAGGGTCTGCGGCGACGTAGCCGTACTCCTCCGCGCCGACGGTGCGCCAGTCGCGGAAGGTGATGGCGCCGTTGTCGCCGCGGCTCGTCGTGCCCACGGACCCGCTCTCCTGCTGGCCGCCGTAGACCCAATATGGAAATTGGTCGTCGGTCGAGACGTGGTAGAACTGCGCGGTCGGCTGGTTGTACCAACTGCTCCACGTGCGCCCGCCGTTGACGGTGATGGTCGCGCCCTGGTCGGAGGCGAGCAGGATGATTTCGGGGTGCTCGGGGTTGATCCAGACGGTGTGGTAGTCGTCGCCGCCGGGCGCGCCCTTCCACGCGTGGAAGGTCTTGCCCCCGTCGGCCGAGCGGTAGGCGGAGGTGTTGCCGGAGTAGACCACGTCCGGGTCGCGCGGGTCTACCCTGACCTCGGCGAAGTCGCTGCCGCGCCCCCAGACGCGCACCTCGTCGTTGACCCTCTGCCACGACTCGCCCGCGTCGTCGGAGCGGTAGACGCCGCCGAGCTGCGGCGAGTCAACGTTGGCGTAGAGGCGGCGCGGGTCTGAGGGCGCCACCGCGATGCCGATGCGCCCGAGCCCCTGCTCGAAGGTCGGCAGCCCCTTCGTCAACTGCCGCCACGTCGTCCCGCCGTCCGTCGACTTGAAGAGGCCGCTGCCCGGCCCCTGCCACGCGCCGTTCTCCCAGGGGCCCTGCCGCGCCTGCCACAGCACGGCGTAGACGGTGCGCGCCGTCGTCGGGTCGAAGGCGAGCGCAATCGCCCCGGTGTTCTCGTCCTTGTAGAGAACCTTCTCGAAGGTCTTCCCGCCGTCGGTCGAGCGGAAGACGCCGCGCTCCTCGTTCGGGCCGTAGGGGTGGCCGAGCACGGCGACGAAGAGGCGGTCCGGGTCGCGCGGGTCTACGACGATGGAGCCTATCTGCTGGCCGTCGCGCAGGCCGAGGTGCTCCCAGGTGGTGCCGCCGTCCACCGTCTTGTACACCCCGTCGCCGACCGAAAGGTCGGGGCGCTGGAGCCCCTCGCCGCTGCCGACGTAGATGGTGCTCGGCCGGGAGGGCGCGACGGCGAGCGCGCCGATGGAGCCCGTGGGCTGCGAGTCGAAGATGGGCGTCCAGGTGCGGCCCGCGTCGTCCGTCTTCCACACGCCGCCGTTGTTGACGCCGACGTAGAAGACGTTTGGGCGGCCGGGCACGCCCGTCGCGCCGACGGTGCGCCCCGCACGGAAGGGCCCGATCATCCGCCAGCGCATCGACTGGTAGAGCCGCTGGTCGAACTGCTGCGCGTAAGACGAGAAGGCCGCGAAGGCGACGAGCAGGGCCGGCAGGAGGCGGCGCGAAAGGGTCACTTGTTCTCTCCTCTTCTTAAATGAAACGGCGGCGGGCCGCGGCGCCGCCCCTCACTCGAACCCGCGCAAGGGCATGTCGGGCGCGCGGCGCAGCCAGTTGTCCGCGGGGAAGCGCGCGCCCGCCTCCAACAGGTGGAGCGTGTAGGCGTGGCGCGAGCGCGGGCCGCGGTTCGCGCGGCTCAGGTGCGGGAGCAGGCCGTCGAGCACGACGAGCGCGCCCTTCCTCACCTCCAGCGGCACGAGCCCGTCGGCCGGCCACGGCGTCTCGTCGTAGCGCACGAAGCGCGTGCCCCCGCCCTCCGCGCGGACGAAGCGCGACTTCAAACCCCCGCGGTGCCCGCCCGGCAGCGCCCACAGGCAGCCGTTCTCGACGCACGCGTCTTCGAGCGCGAACCAGAGCCCCGTCAGGCTCTGCGGCTCTGTGTAGAGGAAGGTCGCGTCCTGGTGGCACGCCACCTCGCCGCCGATGCGGGGCTGCTTGAAGATGTACATCGACTGCACGAGCAGCGGGCGCGCGTAGCCGAGCGCGGCGGCGAGCGACCTGAGCGCGGGCGCCCGCGAGAAGCGCGCGAAGGCGGGGTCGAGGTCGTGGAGCGCGTGGCCTATCTTGTTAATCGCCCGCGCCTTCTCCCCCGACAAACGCCCGCCCGAATCGAACGCGCCCTCCTCGAAGAAGAAGCGCACCTTGTCGCCCGAGCCGAGAAAGTACTCGTCGCTGCGGCGCGCCTGCTCGCGCGTCGTGAAGACGGAGACGGTCTCGCCCGGCTCGAACGCTCGGACCAGCTCTTCGGCGCGCGCGCGCAAACGGTCGCACTCCGACGCGGCGACGAAGTCCTCCAGCACGAGGAAGCCGTCGCGCCCGTAGGCGGAGAGCTGCGCGTCGGTCAGCATCGGCTGAGAAGTTGAAATCCCGGATTTGAAATCTCAAATCTCAAACCGGGACCCGGCCTCACCTCCCGCGCGAGGCGGCCGCGTTCTGGACGAAGGCGGCGGCGTCGCGCTTGAGCTGCGCGAGCGAGGTCTGGTCGATGTACATCATGTGGCCGGCCTCGTAGAAGGTCGCCGTGATGTTCTTTTGCAGGGACGGGTCGAGCCCCATGTGGCGCAGGCTGTAGGCGGCCGCGAAGTAGGGCGTCGCCAGGTCGTAGTAGCCCGAGGCGATAAAGAGTTTCATGTAGGGGTTCTTGGCGAAGGCCGAGCGCAGCGCCTCGCTCACGTCGGCGTAGGAGTTGTCGGAGCCGAAGTCCCAGCGGCCGATGCCGCCGCCGAGGATGAAGTATTCGAGGTCGGAGCGGAAGCCCAGCTCCGAGCGGACGTACTGGTTGAAGGTCGCCGTGTAGGGCGGGCGGATGGCGGCCATCGAGGGGTCGAAGCCGGGGCGCTCGCTGACGGCGAGGTCGTCGATGCCCTTGAAGCGGCCGTCGAGCCGGCCGACGGTGCGCTTCTGGTCGCGCAGCAGCTCCTTGTCGAAGCGCGAAATCTCTATGCGGAGGTCGCTGTTGTCGATGAAGGTCTTCGAGAGCCCCGTGTAGCGGTTGAGCCGGTCGATCACCTCCTGCCGCTCGGCGGCGGTGAGCCCGTCGCCCTTCGCGAGCGCCACCGTGTACTCGTTCGCCGCCCACCGCTCGACCTCGTCGAGGAAGCGGCGCAGCGGCAGCGCTTGCGTCTCGGGCGGCAGGCGCTTGTGGTACCAGGCGATGGCCGAGTAGGTCGGGAGGAAGAGGACGTAGGGTAGGTCGTTGCCGCGCGCGAAGTTCGAGGTCTGGAAGTTCATGATGGTCGAGATGAGCATCACGCCGTTGAAGGCGACGCCGCGCTCGACGAGGTAGCCGGAGAGGCCGGCGGCGCGCGTCGTGCCGTAGCTCTCGCCGACGAGGAAGAGCGGCGAAGTCCAACGCTGGTTCTTGACGAGGTAGAGGCGTATGAACTCGCCGACCGACTGGATGTCGCCCTGGAGCCCGAAGTACCTGCTGGCAAGCTCGGGCCGCGCGGCGCGGCTGTAGCCGGTGCCGACCGGGTCGATGAAGACGAGGTCGGTGAAGTCGAGCCACGTCTGTTCGTTGTCCACGAGCTGGAAGGGCGGCGGCGGCATCCCGCCGTCGGGGAGCATCTCGACGCGGCGCGGCCCGAGGGCGCCGAGGTGGAGCCAGACGGAGGAGGAGCCGGGGCCGCCGTTGAAGGAGAACGTCAGCGGGCGCTGCGCGCGGTCGCCCGCGCCGTCGAGCGTGTAGGCCATGTAGAAGATGCGCGCCTCGGTCTCGCCCGCGGCCGACTTGAGCGGCATCACCCCGGTCGTCACCGTGTAGCGCAGCGTGCGCCCGCCGACGCGTATCTCGTGCCGCGTGACGGAGGGCGGGCCGTCCGTCATCGCCGCGTCGCGCTCGCCGGGCGTGGGCGTCGGGGTCGGCGTCGGCGCGCTCGGCGTCGGGCGCGGCTGCTCGCCCGGCGCGGGCGAGGCGCCGGGCTGCGGCTGCGGCGTCGGCGTCGGCTGCGGCGTCTGGGCCGCCGCGGCGGCCGGCGCGAGGCAGAGCGCGAGCAGGAGCGTGAGTTTCCAGATGGTGCTTGCCCTTCGCGGAAGGGCGTGCGTGCGGACTCGCATCTGTGCGTGTGAACCTCCGGTCGGAATGGGCACTCAGGTTAAGTCGCGGGACGGGTCGCTGTCAAAACGTCTGCGCGCCTTAAAGGCGGGGGCTTCGCTCCGGCGCCTCTCTTCCCCTTCTCCGTCCGGGGCGCGTCAGCGGAGCGTCACGGAGAGCCGGTACGGGAGTGAGACTTTGCGGCGGCGGAGCGTCGCCGGGTCGGGGTCGTCGGGGCCGTCTTCGACGAAGACGACTATCTTGTAGACGCCGTCGCCCGGCAGCGCGCCCGCCCACTCTTTGGGGCCGCCCCAGGGGTGGTCGCCGAAGTCCGGCACCAGACGCCCCTCCGCGTCCGTCAGGTGGAAGACCGCGCCGGACTCGACGCCCTCGGCCAGCCTCACGCGCCCCGAAGCCACGCGCGCTTCGAGCCGCTGCCCCGCCTTCGCCGTGAAGGCGTACTCGTGGCGCGCCTCGCGCGTGCCCGGCCGCAGCACGCCGGACGCCGCGGCCGCGCCGCGCACGAACCGCAGGCGACGGCCGCCCTTCACCTGCGAGTCGGCCGGGTGTGCCGCGAGCGCGAGCAGGAAGAGGAGTGCGCACGCAGTCCTGTTGGTCTCTTTTCTGTTCACGTCGGATTATAACGTTCGGACGAAACGGACGCGGCTGCACGCCGCTCCGGAGCCGCGGGGCGTTGTAATTATCTTTATCCCGCGGCCGATTTCAAGCCGCGGACGGGTGAGCGGCCCGCACCGCCCGCGGTAGCGGGTGGTACTGACCCGGCGGCGTTCGCGGTCGGCTTTCAGGCGCGGACGGCGGCGCGCCGGCCCCCGAGGTAGTGCAGCCAGAGGAGGCGCGCGGCGACGGCGCGCCACGGCCGCCAGCTTTCGGCCAGCGCGTCCAGCCCCGCGGCCGTCGGGCGCGCGGGCAGCCCCTTCACCTCCCGCGCCGCGAGCTGTAAGGCGAGGTCGCCAGCCGGCCACGCGTCCGGCCTGAGCAGCGCCCGCAGAAGGTATATCTCGGCCGTCCACGGCCCCACGCCCTTGAGCCTCACCAACTCCGCGCGCACCGCGTCGTCGTCCAGAGAGGCGAGGGCGCGCAAGTTCAGCCCGCCCGAGACGACCGCCTGCGCGACGAGCCGGCAGTAGAGCGCCTTCTGCCGGCTGAAGCCGAAGGCGCGGAGCCGCGCGCCGTCGAAGGCGAGAAAGTTTTCCGGCGTGAGCGGCGAGGCCGCGGCCGTCAGCCGCTCGAAGGCCGCGAGCGCCGAGGCGAGCGAGACCTGCTGTTCGAGGATGGTGAGGACGAGCGTCGGGAAGCCCTCCTCGCGCTCCCACAGCGGCGGCACGCCGTACGCGCGGGCCACGCGCGCGAGGTCTTCGTCTCCCTCCGACAACTCACGGACGCCGCGCGCGAGCGACGCCCTCGTCAGCCTCTTCACCTTCATCATCCTCCTCCGCCTCGGCGCGAAGGCCCAGCCGCATCGCGTCGAAGGCGGGCAGGCGCGCCGGCTCGGGCATGGGCGCCGCGCCGCCGCGCACGGAGAACCATACAGCCTCGTTGAGCACGTGGGCGTCGGCCATGTCGGCGTGCCCGAGGTTCTGCTCGGCCGTGCGCCCCGCCCAGTAGCGCGAGGCGCGGTCGTGCTCTTCGGGGGCGACGAGGTTGTCGGGCGCGACGTCGGGCAGCAGCGCCCTGTAGGGCCGCAGGTCGGCCTCGCGCCGGAAGATGTCGGCGGGCGTGGCCGTCGCGTCGAGCAGGTTCATCGGGGGGATGCCGAGCAGCAACTCCATCGTGCGGATGAGGCTCACGGTGTTGTGGAACTCGTGGACGAGCGCGCCGGGGCGGTTGTAGGCGCTGATGACGAGCGCGACCGAGCGGTGGCAGTCCACGTGGTCGGGGCCGTCCTGCGCGTCGTCCTCGACGACGAAGACGGCCGTGTCCCGCCAGTAGGGGCTCGACGAGACGGCCTCGACGACGAGGCCGAGCGCGTAGTCGTTGTCGGCGACGTAGAACTGCGCCGTGGGCCAGCCCGGCGTGAAGCCCCGCGTGTGGTCGTTCGGCAGCCTCACGATGGAGAAGTTCGGCAGCGTGTCGCCGCGCCCGGACTCGCGCGCCGCGACGTAGCGGCGGAACTCGGCGAGCCACGCCGCGACGCGCGAGTAGCCGCGCAGGCGCGGGTCGGCGGCGGACGGCGTGACGAGCGCGTCGGCGGCCGCCCCGGACGCGCGCGCCGCGCGGTACGACTCGACCGTCATGGCGTCGGGCGTGGCGAGGTTGAAGTTGCGGAAGGCGGGGCTGAAGTGGCCTTCGAGCGAACGCTTCGTGGCGAAGGAGGCGACCGTCTCGGTCGTGTCCGGGTAGGGCTTCTCGCGGTTCGTCCTGAAGGATTCTACGTCGGCCGCGGAGACCGTGCCGACGAACTCGCCGTAGTTGCGGTAGGTGAGGCCGGCGCGCGCCGCGGCGTCCCAGAGGTAGAGCGTCGCGGGCTCGGCCGCGTCCGTGCGCCCGTGGAGGTAGGGCACGTAGCGGCGCATGAAGTCGGCCACGTCTTCCGCGCCCGCGCCCGCCGCGAAGGCCGGCGGCGAGCCGTCGAGCGGCCAGACGTTGGGCATCCGGTTGAAGCCCTCGTAGTCGTAGGTGCGCCCGCGGTCGGAGTAGCCCCAGCGGAAAGCCTTGTCGAGGAAGTCGGTCGAGAAGGCGGCCGTAGACCAGTTGTGCCCGTCGGGGCTCGCCTCGGCGTTGACGAAGAAGCGGTCGAAGAGGCCGAAGCGGAGCGCGAGCGCGCGGTGGTTGGGCGAGACGTTCTGCGCCTCGCCCTTCCGCGTGCTCGCCGCGCTCCCCGCGCCGAAGATGGCGAGCGAGGGGTCGCCGTCGGCGCGCGTGCCGTCGCCGGAAGTCTTCAAGTCCCCGAAGAGCTGGTCGTAGGTGCGGTTCTCCTTGATGACGTAGACGACGTGCCTGATCGGCGAGCGCCCGCCGAAGAGGTTCCGCCGCTCGGCGCCGACGAGGCCGTTGTCGCGCATCACGTCGCGCGTGTGGCGCGCGAGTTCGCGCTCGGCCGGCTCCGCAATCGCGGAGAGGTTGCCCGAGACGAGCGAGACGCTGTACTGGCCGCCGTAGTCGCCGCTGTGCGAAGACCTGCGGACGCCGACGGGGAAGCGCGCGTTCGGCGCGTTCGGCGCGAGCCCCGAGTCGTCCGCGACGAGCGAGGAGTTCAGGAAGCCCGTCCCCTTCCCGTTGCCGACGAAGACCGTGCCGCCGGCGACGGCGACCGCCGAAGGGTACTGCCCCGTGGGGATGAAGCCGCGCACGACCGAGCGCCGCCGCGGCCGACTTTCCGCACCGTCTCCTTCGTCGTCAACTCTCCCGCCGTCAACTCTTCTTCCGACCCGCGCGCCGCGCGCGGCCTCGGACAGAAGCACGACCGCGACCGAGTTGCTGTGCGCGTTGGCGACGTAGAGCGTGCGCCCGTCCGCCGAGAGCGCGAGCCCTTCGGGGCTTGAGCCGGGCGGCGCGTCTTCGGCGAGGCGGACGCCGACGCGCTCGGCCTCGCGGTCGGTCGCCGTGTCGATGACGGAAACGCTGTCGTCGTCGGAGTTGACGACGTAGAGGCGCGAGGCCGCGGCGTTCAGAATCATCGCCGTCGGGTGGCGACCCGTCGGCACGTAAGAGACGCGCCGGTCGCCGCGCGCGAAGTCCACGACGGCCACCGACGAGTCGTTCCAGCAGGAGACGTAGACCTTCGACGCCGCGCCCGCCGGCAGACGCGCGTCATCGTCGGCGCGCCCCCGGGGCCGCGGCAGCGCGACGACCGCGTAAGGGTAGACGAGGTAGCCCGCCCCCTCGGCCGGCGCCGGCTGTGCGGGCGGCGCGACTCCCTGTTGGGACTGCCGGCCGGCGAGGTCTATGCGCTCGAAAGTCCGGCGGCCTTCGCCCAGGCCGCGGACGATCCCGAGGCTGTCGCCGAGGTTGTTGGCGACGTAGAGCGTTTCGCCGTCGGGCGAGAGCGCGAGCCCGGCGGGGTAGACGGCCTCGCGGTTCCAGTTGTAACGCTTCGACGCGGGGCGCGTGGCGAAGCCGGTCAGGTCTATGTAGGGGGCCGTGACCGACGTGTCCGGCCCGTCGGACGCGGGGAGGACGGGCTTGGCCGCGCCGGGCAGGAAGTCGAACGCCCAGACCTTGTTCTCGAAGCCGCCCGAGACGTAGAGCGTGTGGCGCCCGTCGCGGCCGGGGCGCGGCGAGAAGACCGCGCCGACGTTCGCGCTCTGCGGCGTCGGGAAGTAGACGTTCTGGACGACGGCCGGCCGCGGCCTCGCGTTCAGGTCTACGACGGCGAGCGACTGCTGCGCCTTGTTCGTCTTCGCGTCGAACTGCACGCCGTAGCCGCTGTTGACGGCGACGAGGTAGCGGCCGCCGCCGCCGGGACCCGTGCGGTCAGGGCTGCGCACGAAGGCGACGGGCAGCGCGCCGACGGCCGGCCGCCCCGTCGTCAAATCTTTGACGAGCGAGCCGGCCGGCGTGATGGCGCGCCCCCCGCTGGCGGGACGGTTCCTTATCGTGATGTCGGCGGAGGAGTTGACCAGCCCGAGCGCGGCGGCGGCCGCCGCGACGAAGGCGGCGAGCGCGAGCCCGCGTGCGGCGCGCGGGGCGTGGGGGCGCGCGCCCATCTAGCGCCGCAGCCCTTTCGCGATCTGCGCGTTGCCCTCGATGATGCGCGCGGTCGTCGCCGCGTCGGCGTCCATAGACCAGTTGCCGGCCTCGAAGGTGCCGCCGAGGATGACGCCGTCTGCGCGCGGGAACATGTAGAGCGAGTTGGCGAGGTAGCCGTAGTCCAGCTCGGGCTGCGGCAGCAGCACCTCTATCTGCCCGCGCATCGAGGCGAGCCCCTGGTCGCCGAAGAGTGCGCGCGCGCCGAGCCCCGTGCAGTTGAAGATGACGCGCTCGGGGAGCGCCGCCACCTCCTCGCGCGTCTTCAACTCGCGCACGACGAGGCGGCCGCCCGCCGTGTGGAAGTCGCGCAGGAGCGCGCGCAGGTAGATTTGCGGCTCTATCATCATCGAGCCGAACTGCCTGACGAACGGGTATCCGAAGAAGCGCCGCGCGTCGGCGTAGCGGCGCGTCTCGGGGTAGAGCGCCGCGCCGCCCACGGGCTCGTGCCCGGCGGGCTCGGCCTCGGCGCGCAGCAGGTAGGTCTCCATCCAGCGGACGCCGTACTCGGGGCCGACGTAGGACTGGAACTCGCGGTGCGAGAGCCGGCACGCGAGCCCGAAGCGTTCGAGGAACGCCGACGAAGCCTTCTGCGGGTCGTAGACGTGCGTCGGATACCACAAGGCCCCGGCGACGTTCGAGGTCGTCTCGGGCGGCAGCTCCCTCGCGTAGATGGTGACGGCCTTGCCGCGCCGCTGGAGCACGCGCGCGGTCGAGAGCCCGACGACGCCGCAGCCGACGACGGCCACCGACCTGTCTTCGAGGCTGCGCGCCTGCTCGGCGGCCAGCAGCGCCACGCCCCACGAGAGCGACACGCCCCCGCCGCCGTGGCCGTAGTTGTGCACGACGACCTTCTCGCCCAGCCGCTCGTTCGTCAGCACGAACCCTTCGGGGCGGTATGGGCGCAGGCCGACGACCGTGCGGATGAGCCGGTCGCGCGAGACCTTGAGCGCCGGCAGGCGGCGCGGCTCCTCCTGCCGCACGGCCGAGACGAGGCGCGCGCCCGCGCCGCCCGCGGCCGCGGCGTACGCGCCCGCCGCGAGCACCGTCCTGAGAAAGCTCCTGCGTTCCAACGAAAGTCTTTCCATAAGATTAGCGCCGCGCGCCGGCGCGGCGACTCGGAGTGTATAGAAAAAGGGCGTGAACCGTAAACCGTAACCGCAGAGACACGGAGACACGGCTTAAGTCGACAAGCCGTGTCCCCGTGTCTCTGCGGTTAAATGTTCCGGCTTACAACCGTCTCAAAGCTCCTCGAACTCGGTGGCGCGGATGACCATCTTCTCCTGACGGAAGCGCCTCTCCAACTCCACGCGATACACGCGCCACCACGCGCGGTTCAGCTCCACCGTCATCACCTCGAAGACGACGACGCGGTCGCGGCTCTCGCCGCCGCCATCGCGCCAGACGCCCTCGGCGGGCGAGCGGCGGAAGGCCGTCACGCCGCCGAAGCGCGCGGCCAGTTCGTCGCTCACGCGGTCGAACGCTTCGCGGCCGAACGCACGCCCCCCGTTGTCGTAGAGCGGCAGCAGTATCTCGACGAGAAACAAGCCCCGCCCCTCTTCAGGCCGACACGTCGGCGCGGCGCACGTCTCCGCCGCCGCC
>DASVWB010000385.1:0-8040 GCA_036389815.1 Pyrinomonadaceae bacterium
GTTCAGGTTAAAGAGTCAAGGTCTGACTAGCGGAGACTACTGACTACTGACTACTGACGACTGTCTACTGTCTACTGTCTCTCAACTGCCTGCTGCCTACTGCCTACTGCCTACTACTTATCTATGCTCAACATCGACCGCTACCACGCCACGATGGGCGACGCCTCTTTCAAGGAGGCGACGCGGCTGCACGGCGCGCTCCTGAGCGACACGGAGGCGACCTTCTACGTGACGCAGCGCAAGCTCCCTTACGCGCCGTGCCTCGGGCACGAGCGCCTGCTGCGCTCGCTCCTCGACCTCCGTGTAGACCGCCCGCGCCTGCGCACGCTCGAACAGGACAGGGGCGGCCTGCGCCTGTTCGCGAAGGCCGTCGAGGACATCACCTTCGCCGGCAGCGTGCGCGCGGCGCGCCCCGGCACCGTCATGTTCGCCGGCCAGCCCTTCGCAGACATCACGGGCGCGTTCGGGCTGGCGCAGGCGCAGGAGATAAAGTTCGAGCACGCCTTCGACCTGCCGATGACGACCGCCGCCATCGCCATGCAGCTCCGCATGGCCGCCGGCGACCGCTGGCTCTCGGACTTCTCCCTGCGCCGCAACGGCGACATCGAGCGCGCGGTGGAGGTGGCGACCTACGCCTTCATCGGCGGCTTCAACGACACGTCGAACATGGAGGCCGCGCACCGGCTAGAAATCCCCGCCGTCGGCACCGAGGCGCACTACTGGCAGCAGTCCTACGTCGAGTTCATGGACGAGCCGGAGACGGAGCCGCGCACCGGCCGCCCCAAGCACTTCGAGCAGGTCGCCTTCGAGCGCTGGCTCGACGCCAACCCGCAGGGGACGACGCTCCTGCTCGACACCATCGACGTGCACATGGGCGCGGTGCACGCGGCGCTCGCCGCGACTTCGACGCCGGAGCGCCGCCGCGCCTTCAAGGGCTTCCGCGTGGACTCGGGCGACCTGGCGAAGCTCGGCAAGTGGTGTCTCGACTTCTTCGAGGCCAACGGGCTGCGAGACCTCATGCCCGTGCTCACTGGCGACCTCGACGTGGAGGGCGTGCGCCGCATCGTCGCGGAGTTCCCGGAGGCCGCCGGCTTCGGCATCGGCACGAAGCTCTCGGGCGAAGTCCGCCGCGTCGCGGGCGTCATCTTCAAGGAGTGCGTCATCGCCGGCCGCCCGACGCTCAAGGCGTCGAACACGCCGGAGAAGTCCACGCTGCCGGGCCGCCTGCAAGTCTTCCGCGGCGTGGACGGCCGGGGGCGCTACGTGGCGGACGTGACGGGCTTGGACGATGAGGCGTTGGAGATTCCGGGCGCGGCGCGCGTCGAGCGCCTGCTCCAGCCCTTCTGGGAGGGCGGCCGCCGCGAGTCGATTCCCTCCATCCTCAAGCAGAAGGCTTTCGTCGAAGAGCAGCTCCGCCGCTTCCCCTCCCTCGACGACTACCCGCACACACTGAGCGACAGGCTGAGGGCGCTGCGCGACGACCTGACCGCACGCATGCGCGCGGACGAGTCTGGGTGGCGCGAGGTTCTGAAGGTGCCGGAGTCGCTGGCCGGCGCGCTCGGCGCGCGCGCGGAGGGGGCATGAAGAGAGTCTTGACGGCGGTCGTGCTGCTCGCGCTGGCGGCCGCCCCGGCCCACGCGCGGCAGCGTCCAGCGCCGGGCGGCGCGCGCCTCGTCGACTCGTTCGGCGACCTTCTCATCACAGACCTCAAGGCCCGCCTCGACTACTTCGCCATCGAGTTGCAGAACGACCCCGGCGCGCGCGGCTTCGTCGTCGCCTACGCCGCGAAGAACAAGTTTCCGGGCTTCCCACCGCGGCGCGCCCGCGCGTGCGTGGAGTACCTGACCGAGACGCGCGCCCTCGGCGCGGAGCGCGTCTCGGCGGTCAACGGCGGGCTGCGCGACGACACGCTCTTCGAGCTGTGGGTCGTCCCGGCCGGGGCCGAGCCCCCGTTTAAGCCCTTCGACATCTCGCTCCTGATGTCGGGCGAGAAGACGCCCCTGCCTTTCGACAGGTTCGACGTCGTCGAGCGCGGCGACAGCCCGCGGTTTGAATACGGGGAGTTCCGCACCGACGCGCCCGGACTCTACGACTTCCCGGCCCGCGTGCTGCGGAGCGACCCCTCCCTGCGCGCCTGCATCATCGGGTACGCCTCCCGGCGCGGCAGCCTCGCCGCCGCGCGCCGCATCGCCTCGCGCGCGAAGACGGCGATGGCCAGGGCGCACGCCGTAGACGTGAGCCGCGTCGTCGCGCTCGGCGGCGGCCGGCGCGAATACAAGATGGTAGAACTCTGGCTCGTCCCGCCCGGCTCGCCGCTCCCGAAGCCGACCCCCGACGCGCGCCCCGTCCGCCGGAAGGGGCGGCATTGAAGACCTGCCGCCCCCGGCGAATCCGACCCCGCGCGCCCTTTCGTACTAACGTGTGTCCGGGGTGACCGCGCCTTCCGGCGCTAAGCGGCGGCGTACCGCCGCGCGGCCGGAGGCTCTTCACGAACGATTCAGCAGAACGGCTGTCCGAACCCTCGCACGGTAATTTTTTGCCGAGCGCCGACCCGTCGCGTCAGCGCTCCACCCTCAAGGAGCTAAAGAGAGATGGCAACCAAAAGCGGTTCCAGCAAGAAAGGCTCGACTAAGAAGAGCGCCTCGAAGAAGTCCTCGAAGAAGGCGGCGAAGAAGCCTGCCGCCAGGGCCGGCATCGTCGCCGGCCCGATACTCCCGCCGCCCGTCAACTTCCGCTGCATCATGGCGTGCATCAACAAGTACAACCAGTGCCTCGCAAAGGGCGTCGACCGCGCCCTCTGCCAGAAGCGGCTCATACGCTGCCTCCAGGGGTGCCTGCCGTTCGCCTCCATCGAGGAGGGGCCGGACGAGGGGTGACCGCACGCACGGGCCCGCCGGTCAGGCGGCTCGTGGCGGGGGCCGCGCATACGGCCCCCGCCACGAGCCTTTTTTTTGACCCGGCGCCCGCCGCCCCGGCCCCCGCGGCCCGCCTGCCGTTTGGCGGCCGTTGGTGTATAATTCGGGCGTCTTCCGTAAAAATCCAGCACATGACATTGGAGCCAGACGCCATGAGATTCATGTTTTTGGCCGCGGCGCTGCTCGCCCTGCCCCTCCTCGGCATCGCGCAGCAGACGCGCAGCAGCAACAGCAGCAGCAGCGGCGGCGGCAACAGCAGCAAGCTCTTCACCTACCCTTACACGGTTGACGACCTGCCCAACGGCCTGCGGCTCGTCACCGTGCCGACCGACTACCCGAACCTCGTTTCGCTCTACGTCGTCGTCGCCGCCGGCTCGCGCAACGAGGTCGAGGCCGGCAAGAGCGGCTTCGCACACTTCTTCGAGCACATGATGTTCCGCGGCTCGGAGAACTACACGCCCGAGCAGCGCGAGGAGATATTCAAACGCGCCGGGGCCGAGACGAACGCCTACACGACCGACGACCGCACGGTCTACCACGCGACCTTCTCCAAAGAAGACCTCGAAGAGATCATGAAGGCCGAGGCCGACCGCTTCCAGCGCCTGAAGTACAGCCCCGAGCAGTTCAAGACCGAGTCGAAGGCCGTGAAGGGCGAGTACGACAAGAACAGCGCCAACCCCTTCTCGAAGATGCACGAGGTGCTGCGCGAGACGGCCTTCGGCAAGCACACCTACTCGCACACGACGATGGGCTACCTCAAGGACATCGAGGACATGCCCAACCAGTACGACTACTCCAAACAGTTCTTCTCGCGCTTCTACCGGCCCGAGTACTCGACGATCGTCGTCGTCGGCGACATCACGCGCGAGCGCGCGCTCGACCTGACGAAGAGGTACTGGGGCACCTGGCAGCGCGGCAGCTACAAGGCCGACATCCCCGAGGAGCCCGCGCAGAAGGAGTCGCGCACGGCGCACATCCCCTGGGACGCGCCCACGCTCCCGCACATGGCCATCGCCTTCCACGCGCCGAAGTATTCCGACTCGTCGAAGGACGTGGCCGCGCTCGACCTCTTCCAGTCCGTCGCCTTCGGCGAGAACTCCGACCTCTACCAGCAGCTCGTGCTCAAGGAGCAGAAGGTGGACGTGCTCGAAGCCGACTTCGAGCACAAGGCCGACCCCGAGCTGTTCACCGTCTACGTCCGCGTCAAGGACCCGGCGCAGGTCGGCTACGTGCGCGAACAGATTTTGAAGACCTTCGAGCGCTTCAAGACGGAGCTGATAGACCAGCCGCGGCTCGACGCGACGCGCTCGCGCCAGCGCTACGGCTTCGCGATGGCGATGAACAGCAACGACCGCATCGCGGGCGCCATCGCGCCCTACATCGCGCTGGAGCGCACGCCCGAGACGCTCAACCGCCTCTTCGAGACCTACCAGACCGTGACGCCCGCCGACATCCGCGACGTGGTGAAGAAATACTTCCGCGAGGAGAGCCGCACCGTCGTCACGCTCGCCACCAAGGGGCAGAACATCGCGGGCCTCGCCCGCGCGGCCGGCGAGGAGGGGCAGGAATAATGCGACGCACATCAGGCCTGCTTCTCGTCGCCCTGCTTACACTCGCGCCGCTCCCGGCCCACGCGCAGGGACGCGGCCGCACGGCACAGAACCAGATGACTTCAAGCAGCACAAAGCCGACCGTCGCCCCCGGGGCGGCGGCCCCGATTGCCTCCGTCCTGGAGCCCTCGCAGTCGCCGCTCGTCTCCTTCCGCCTGCTCTTCATGACGGGCGCGGCCTCCGACCCCGCGGGCAAGGAGGGCGTGGCCGCCCTCACGGCCGCGATGCTCTCCGAAGGCGGCTCGCGCGCGATGCCCTACGAGCAGGTCACAGAGGCGTTCTACCCGATGGCCGTCGGCTTCGGCGCGCAGGTCGACAAGGAGATGACCGTCTTCTCGGGCACGACGCACGCGGACAACCTGGAGAAGTACTACTCCATCATCCGCGACATGCTCCTCGACCCCGGCTTCCGCGAGGACGACTTCAAGCGGCTGAAGGAGGACTCCCTCAACTACCTGAAGACCTCGCTGCGCCAGGGCAACGACGAGGAGCTGGGCAAGGAGTACCTCTACCAGATCATCTACGCCGGCCACCCCTACGGCCACCACAACCTGGGCACGGTCTCGTCCCTTGAGAGGCTGACGCTCGACGACGTGCGCGCCTTCTACCGCGCGAACTACACGCAGGCGAACCTCGTCGTCGGGCTGGCGGGCGGCTACCCTTCGGACTTCGCCGCGAGGGTGCAGGCCGACTTCGCCAAGCTGCCCGCGGGCTCGGGCTCGCCCAGGAAGTACGCGCAGCCGAAGGTCGCGCCCGGCATGCGCGTCGAGATCATCAAGCGCGAGACGCGCGCGACGGCCATCTCGATGGGCTTCCCCATCCCGGTCACGCGCTCGCACAAGGACTGGCCGGCGCTCGCGCTCGTCGCCTCCTACCTCGGCCAGCACCGCTCCTCCGTGAGCCACCTTTACCAACGCCTGCGCGAGGCGCGCGGGCTCAACTACGGCGACTACGCCTACGTCGAGTACTTCCCGCGCGGCATGTTCCAGTTCACGCCCGACCCGAACCTCGGCCGCTCGACGCAGATATTCCAAATCTGGATTCGGCCCGTCGAGCCGCAGAACTCGATGTTCGCGCTGAGGGGCGCGCTCTACGAGTACGACAAGCTGGTGCGCGAGGGGATGAAGCAGGAGGACTTCACGGCCATCCGCGACTTCCTCGTCAAGTACGCCAACGTGCTCACGGCCACGCAGGGCGCGCGGCTCGGCTACGCGCTCGACAGCCGCTACTACGGGACGCCCGAGTACACGCAGTTCATGCGCGAGCGGCTCTCGCGGCTCACGCTCGCGGACGTGAACCGCGCCATCAAGCAGTACCTCGCGCCCGGCAACATGCGCGTGGTGATGGTCACGAAGGACGCCGAGGGGCTGCGCGACGCCATCCTGAAGGGCGCGCCCTCGCCCATCACCTACAACTCGCCCAAGCCGGCCGACATCCTCGCCGAGGACAAGGTCATCCAGAGCTACAAGATACCCGTCCGCCCCGAACAGGTCGTCGTCGTGCCGGTGGACAGGGTGTTTCAGTAGGGAGTAGACAGTAGACAGTAGACAGTAGACAGTAGACAGTAGAAAAACAGAGGCGGCACGTCCGGGTAATTACCGAGGCGCGCCGCCTTCTCTTTCCTACTGTCTACTGTCTACTGTCTACTGTCTACTTCCTACTCCCTGCTCCCTACTCCTCACTCCCCGAGCTTCGTCGAGTAGAGTATCCCGTACATCGCGTCCTCGTGCTGCGCGAAGTATTTGCCCTGCGAGGCGAGCATGATGTTGACCATCTGCTTCTGCCCCTTGTAGTCGCGGTAGCCGAGCCACTGGAGGCGCTGCGGGCTGTCGGCGCTCTCGGGCGCCGACTCGCGGAACATGACGCCGGTCACGCCGCCGAGCTTGACCCAGCGCACCTCCGCGTACTTCTGCCTGTCGCGCGAGTAGCTGTCGTAGTAGCTCTTGAGGCTCATCTCCGAGGGGAAGTCGGCCGACATTGCCGAGATGTTGACGATGAGCGAGGCGGCGTCCCACGACCCCGGCGAGCGCCAGAGGAGCGTGGTGCTGTCGCCCGAGTACTTCTTCCACTTCTGCGGCACCGTCCACGAAATCTCCTGCTGCTCCCACGCGGCCGTCTGCCCGCCCGCGACGGCCGCCTGCTGGTCGGCGGTCGGGCGCGGCGTCTCGGCCTCGGGCAGGGCGGAGGCCGCGCCGGAGAGGCCGGAGAGCGGCGCGCGGCCGCGGCTCGCCGCCTCCTGCGCGCTGCGCCTGAGCAGGAAGTAGCCGCCGACGCCGAGCGCGACCAGCATGACGCCCCCGCCGACGACGAGGACGAGGGCGACGACGAGCACCTTGGCGCCCGTGGACATGCCCTTCTTCGCGGGCGGCTGCGGCGGCATCCCGTAGCCCCCCTGCGGCGGCGGCGGCGCGGGGTTGTTGTAGTTCTGCATCGGTCGGATTCTCCTTTGGGGTCGGTCTGGAAGTGCGTTCCGGTTTTCGGCGCGGGACTATATCACGCCGGGGCGCGCGGGGCGCAAGTTTTTCCCGGCGGCCGGCGGCGGGCGGACTTGCCCGCGGGCGCGCGCGCAAGTTAAGTTCACAGCTCTCGTCAGACTCCGTAAATCTTCGGGGGGTGGAATGGTCTGGGTCTACCTGCTGGTCTGTCTGCTGGCCGGGGCGCTGATTGTCCCTTTAACTATTACTTGGCAGTAATTTAACCAGTTCTTGGCATACCTTGAATGTGAGTTTCCTAGGAAAGTTGATAAAGCCTTAGAAAGTAGTTAAAGCAGTTATTGGCAGAAAGTGCAGGATTAAACTAATTACTGGCATTAAGTCCCCATATCTTCAGGAGAGCCACTTCCGGGCGTGGGCTGGCTTGAGCTGATTTGGTAGATGGCCTCCATGACAGCCGAGCGCACTTCAGTCGGGAGCGAGCCGCGGACGGCGAGGCGGCGGAAGGCGGGCAGAATCTCCTTCTGTCCCGCGCGCTCGAGCAGCTTGACGACGGCGAGGCGCACCTCGTTGTTCGGGTGCCCCTCGATGGCGCGCAGGAGCGGCTGCACCTCGCCCGCCTTCGCCATCAGGAAGAGGAGCGAGAACGCCTCGTAGGTGCGCTCGCGGCTCTCGCCCGTGAGCTGCGAGATCGACTCGTGGGCCAGCCCCGACGAGGCGATGGCCGCGCCTATCTCGCGGCGGCGCTCCGGCGTGGCCTCGCGCAGCGCGCGCGTGAAGGACTCGGCGCGATCCCTGCGCAGCTCGTGGAGCGCGCGCGCTGCCGCCGCGCGGACATCCTTCGACTCGTCGTCGAAGGCGGCGCAGATCTGTTGGAACGCCTCGTCGGTGTCAACGTGCGACAGCTCGACGATGGCCGCGGCGCGCTCGCGCGGGTTGCCGCTCGCGATGCGCTGCTGGATGGCCGCCGGGACGGTCGAAGTCTCGTCGAAGGGCGCGATGCCCTTCTCACCCGCTTCGGCCGCGGGCTCGTATCGGGAAGCGGCGGGCTCCGGCTCGTGCGAGGCGGGCGGGGCTTCGGCG
>DASVWB010000386.1:0-2314 GCA_036389815.1 Pyrinomonadaceae bacterium
CGCGGGACGCTTCGAAGCGTCCCGCGCCCCTCGCCTATTCCGGCCGCCGCGCGGCGCCCCGCGCCGACGACGGCGACGAACCACGCGGGGCGGGCTGTGCCCATGCGTTTCGGAGGCCGAGCGGGTATAATTGCGGTTTCGTACCCGCGAAGAATTTACGCCTGTGGGAGTTAGTTTGACCGGAATGATTAACTTCGAGACCTCGCCGGAGCGCTACCGGCACTGGAAGCTTGAGACGGACGGCGCCGTCGCCACGCTCTCGATGGACGTGCAGGAGGACGAGACCCTGGGCGACGGCTACAAGCTCAAGCTCAACTCCTACGACCTCGGCGTGGACATCGAGCTGGCCGACGCCGTCCAGCGCCTGCGCTTCGAGCACCCGGAGGTGCGCGCCGTCGTCGTCAAGAGTCTCAAGCCCCGCATCTTCTGCGCCGGGGCGAACATCTACATGCTCGGCACCTCGGCGCACGGCTTCAAGGTCAACTTCTGCAAGTTCACGAACGAGACGCGCTGCGCCATCGAGGACGCCTCCGCGCACTCGGGGCAGCGCTACGTCGCCGCCCTCAACGGCACGGCCTCGGGCGGCGGCTACGAGCTGGCCATCGCCTGCGACGAGATTTACCTCGTCGACGACGGCAACTCGGCCGTCTCGCTCCCCGAAGTCCCTCTGCTCGGCGTCCTGCCCGGCACCGGCGGGCTCACGCGTTTAGTCGACAAGCGCAAGGTGCGGCGCGACCGCGCCGACGTCTTCTCGACGCTGGCCGAGGGGCTGAAGGCGAAGCGCGCGCAGGAGTGGGGGCTGATCGACGGCCACTTCCCGACGAGCAGGTTCGAGGAGGGCGTCGGGGCGCGCGTCGAAGGGATTCTGAAGGAGGCGGAAGGGGGCGGGGCCGCCGCCGCCGGCATCAGGCTCAACCCGCTGGACGTCGAGGCGGGCGAGTCGGGGCGCGAATACAAGTACGTGTCGCTCAAGCTCAACCGCGCGGCGCGGCACGCCGAACTGACCGTGCGCGGGCCGGAAGCAGACCTGCCGGCCGACGCCGGGGAGATTCAGAAGCTCGGCGACTCTTACTGGCCGCTGCGCGCGTACCGCGAGCTGGACGACGCCCTGCTCCACCTGCGCATGAACGAGCCGGAGGTCGGGCTCGTCCTGCTGCGCGCCGTCGGGGAGATAGACGACGTGCTCGCGGTGGACAAGGCGCTCGCCGCGAACCGCGAGCACTGGCTCGTCCGCGAGATCATCCTCCACATGGCGCGGGTGCTGCGCCGGCTCGACCTGACGGCGAAGAGCTTCTTCGCGCTCGCGGAGTCTGGCACCTGCTTCGCCGGCAACCTGCTCGAACTCCTGCTCGCCTCCGACCGCAGCTACATGCTCAACGACCCCGACCAGCGCGTCGAGCTGGCGGTGAGCGAGCTGAACGCGGGCGCGCTCCCGATGTCGAACGGGCTGACGCGGCTCCAGTCGCGCTTCCTCGCCGAGCCCGAGCGCGCCGACGCCGTCCTCGGACGCGAGGGCCGCTTCGACACGGAGGCGGCCGAGGAGGCCGGCCTCGTCACCTTCGCGCCCGACGACCTCGACTGGGAGGACGAAGTCCGCGTCGCCGTCGAGGAGCGCACCTCGCTCTCGCCCGACGCGCTCACAGGGATGGAGGCGTCTCTGCGCTTCGCCGGCCCGGAGAACCTCGACACGAAAATTTTCGGCCGCCTGACGGCGTGGCAGAACTGGATTTTCCAGCGCCCCAACGCCGTCGGCCCGCAGGGCGCTTTGACGAACTACGGCAAGCCGACGCAGCCGCAGTTCGACTACAAAAGAACTTAGCGGGCGGCGGGCGTCGCCGGCGCGGGGAGAGTTTCAGGCGAGACTTCCGCGGCGAGTTTGTCGAAGCGCCGTGGCAGATTAAAGGGCGCGGGCGGCATCTAAACGCCGGCTGCGGGTCAGGGTTATAGTCGGACAAGGAGCCTTCATAACTTTATGGAGTTGTACGAGCGGATTCCTAACAACGTGAACCTTTCGGGCGACAAGCGGCTCCAGAGGGCGCTTGAGAAGTGGCTGCCGAACTACCTCGAATGGTGGCGCGAGATGGGGCCCGAAGGGTTTCAGGAGAAGGACGTGTGGCTGCGCACGGCCGTCTCGGTCGAGCCCGAGGGCTGGGCGCACTTCGACTACGTGCGCATGCCCGACTACCGCTGGGGCATCTTCCTCAAGCCGGCCGAGCCGGACGCGCGCGTCGGCTTCGGCGACAACGCGGGCCAGCCCGCCTACCAGGAGGTGCCCGGCGAGTTCCGCAACGCGCTGCGCCGCATCGTCGTCACG
>DASVWB010000387.1:0-8149 GCA_036389815.1 Pyrinomonadaceae bacterium
GCCGGGGCGCGCCCCCGCGCGCGCGGCGTCGGCGCGTGCGACGGGCAACTGACCGCGCACGGGGTCGCTCGAAAGCGCGCGCTGCGCGAGGTCGCCCGCGGCGGGTCGCGCGCGCAGGCGGCCGGCGCCGAAGTCGCGCGCCGGCAGGGTCGTCACCGCGCGCAGCAGCGCCGGGTTGGCGCGCCGCAGGTGTTCGAGGTCGCGCCCGCGCAGGGGCTGAAGCTGCTCGTAGCGGCGCGACCAGTGGCGGCCGCGCGGGTCGCGCTGCCCGTAGGTCAGCGGGTACCAGCAGACGTGGCGGTCGCGGCCGAAGTCGAGCGTGACGAAGGCGACGAGCGCCGGCCGCCACCACGCGCGGCGGTAGTGGTAGCCGTAGCCGCGTGGGGCCCAGCACCAGTAGTTGTTGAAGTAGACCCAGCGGCCGTAGTGGTAAGGCGCCCAGCCCCAGGGCTCGTCCGCCACCCACGTCCACCCGTAGGGCGGGCACCAGTCCCAGTGGCCGTAGCGGTAGGGCGCCCACTCGTAATAGTTGTTGACGACGGTCGTGTGCGGGCGCCAGACGTAGCCGTAGTCTTTCGTGTAGACCCAGTCGCCGTACGCGTCCAGCTCCTCGGCGCCGTACACGTCCGAGTCGTAGTAGCGCTCGCGCCCCTCGTAGCGCAGCCGCGAGGCGAGGTAACGCTCGCGCTCGTCGTTCCACTCGTCCCACCCGTCGGCGCCCTCGGCGGAGGCGAACTCCCAGTCGCCCTCGCCCGCGCCCGTGTAGGCGAGCCGCGCCGTGCGGTTGTTGCGCAGGACGAAGCCGGAGTCCTGCGAGTAGAGGCGCGCGCGCCCGTCGTCGCGGACGGTGACGCGCACGGAGCCGTCGCGCTCAACGTCAACGCGGTACAGTCCCGCCTTCTCGGCGGCGACGGTCGTGCCGGGCGCGTCCACCTCGAAATACTCTTTGTCCCTGTCGAAGCGCGCGAGGCGGACGGTGGCCGTGCCCTCGGAGACGCTGACGGCGATGCCTTCGTCGCGCAGCGTGACGACCTTCAGCACGGAGTCGGGGCCGACGCGCACGAAGTTGCGCGCGTCGGCCTGTATCTCAAGGCGCGAGTCGCGCCCGGTCGCGAGCACGTCGCCCTCGACGAGCGGCGCGTTCAGCCGCGCCGTCTCCCACTCGTCCTCGCCGGCGCGCTTGAGGCTGACCTCGCCCTTGATGAGGCTCACGCGCAGGACGCGCGCGTGCTCCTCGTATTCGTCGTCGTATGTGTCGTCGGCGGCGCGCGCCGCCGGCGTCAGGAGTAAGAGAAAGGAGAGGGAGAAGAGGAGAGCGCGGGGCGCGTAGAGACGAGAACGCATGGTGGACGCTCCTTCGTTTGCTGTCGGGAACGGGCTCTGATTCGGGGCAGAATTCGGGCGGACGAAGCCGTGCCTCGACCCGAGGCGGAAGCTCTCGCGGTGCTTTCGTCCTTTGACCTGCGGGCTCAGCAAAGCACGTGCCCGTTGGCTCCGTGCGCGTGCGCGTCGGCGGTTGTCGAGAGGTTTTCCTTGAAAGGCGTGAGGTGGGTGAACGGCACTTATGCCAGATGGTGCGCGCCGAGCACGATTTGGTATGAGCGGCGGTTGTTGCCGCGCGCCCCCCGCACCCGGCGCGCCGGAGGGGTCAGTCCCGGAGCCACTTCAGCATGTGCGGGTAGGGCGCAACGCCCAGCTCGCGCGCCTCCGCGGGCGAGGCAGTCATCCCCGCCTGCTGCAAGCCGTACGCGCCCGGGTAGACGCCCACGCCGAAGGTGAAGAGCAACCCCTGAGACTTGCCGTCGTAGCCGCCCGCGTGGAAGAGCACGGCCGGGTCCAGGCCGATGTGGGTGACGGCCGCGTAGGCCCAGGCCGTGGCATGTGCCTCCACGGCGTTCATGTCCGCGCCGGGGATGACGACCTCGCCGCCGAGGCTCGCCCGCACCCACGCCGGCGCGACGGCCAGGTGTCCGGCCTCGTGTAGAAGGTCTCCGGGGTAGGTCAGGCGCGACTCGTCCACGAGCAGGCGGCCGCGCTCGACGCGGATGCCGGGGAGGAAGCACTCATCTCCCAGGCGCGCGGGTATGACCTCGATGCCGATGGAGTTAAGGAACCCGGCAATCCTGTTCGTGACAGGGTTCTCGAACACGCGCTTCGCCTTTCGCCGTGGGCTCACCTGCCGGACTTCTTCGCCCTGCCGATGTCGGAAAAGCCGACGTTGAGGATCGGGTACTGCCGCCAGTCCTTGAAGTCGTAGTGCCACCACTCGGGCTCGTAAGGCTTGAAGCCCTCGGCCTCCATGGCGGCGCGGAGCAGGTCGCGCAGGCGGCGCTGCTCCGGCGTGCCGCCCGCGTAGTTGACGTGCGAGCGCTCCGACATCTCGTCGTACTCGCCGGGCATCGAGACCTCGCGGCCGGTCTTCAGGTCGTAGAGCGTGAGGTCTACGGCGCAGCCGCGGTTGTGGCGCGAGCCCTTCGCGGGGTCCGCGACGAACTGCTTCTTGTCGGCCGGCGTGACCTCCCAGAAGAGTTTGGTCACGGACCACGGCCTGTAGCCGTCGAAGACCGCGAGGCCGTAGCCCCGTCTGCGCAGGGCGCGGCTCGCGCTCGCGAGCGCCTCGGCCGCGGGGCGCTGGAGGAAGGCGCGCGCCTCCGCGTAGACGGCGCGCCCCGTGAAGTTGTTCGGCGTCGCGTAGCGTATGTCGAGCCTGACGGTGCGGTCGAGCTTCCTGATCTCGACGAGGTCGGGCGCGCGGAACGTGCCCTGCTCTTGAGGCGGCCCCTCCTGTGCCGCCGCCGCGACGGCGAGCGCGCACAGGAGTGCGAGCGCCGCGGCGCGGGCGCGGACGAAGCGCTGCGTGTCTCTCGTCAAACTTCTCACACTCCCTCCCGGAAGCTTCTCACTGCGACCAGGGCCGCGGCGTGCGCTCCCAGCGGTGCGCGCGCAACTCTTCGAGCAGCCCGGCGGAGAGCGGGCCGGCGTCGCTCGCCGCGGCGTTCGACTCGACGTTCCCGAGCTTGCGCATGCCGGGGATGACGGTCGAGACGGTCGGGTCGGAGAGGATGAAGCGGAGCGCCATCTCGGGCATGCTCATCCCGGCGCGCGCGGCGACGGGCTTGAGGGCTTCGGCGCGCTCGACGCTCGGGACGAGGTTCTCCGGCACGAAGTAGGTGTTGCGCCAGTCGCCCTCCGGCCAGCGGCTCTCCTTCGTGAGCGCGCCCGTCAGCGTCCCCTCGTCGAAGGGGACGCGCGCGACGACGGCCACGTCCCGTTCGCGGCAGGCGGGGAAGAGTTCGTCCTCAGGGTTCTGGTCGAAGACGTTGTAGATGACCTGTATGGAGTCTATCAGCCCGCTCCGCACGGCCCGCACGCCGTTCCAGGGCTCCCAGCGGTTGATGCTGATGCCGACCGCGCCGACGAGCCCCTGCGCGCGAAGCTCGTCCATCTTCTTCGCCCAGCGGTCGTCTTCGACCCACGCGTCCTCCCAGACGTGGAACTGCATGAGGTCTACGCTTTCGAGCCCGAGGTTACTGAGGCTGCGGTGGACGTACTCCTCTATGTAGTCGGGCGGGAAGGTGTCGTCGAGCGTGTGCTCGCGCCGGCTCGGCCACTGCCGGTTACGGGGCGGAATCTTCGACGCCGTGTAGAGCCTCTTGTCCGGGTTGGCGCGCACCAGCCGGCCGAGGAGCGCCTCGCTGCGCCCCTCGCCGTAGCCCCACGCCGTGTCGAAGAAGTTGCAGCCGAGGTCTACGGCGCGCTGGAGCGAGCGCAAAGACTCCTCGTCGTCCGAGCCGCTCCAGCCCCCCATGCCCCACATCCCGTAGCCGATTTCGCTCACGTCCCAGCCCGCGCGCCCGAATCTCCTGTACCTCATCGCCCCTCCCGGCTCGCCGCCGCGTTCGATTTCGTCCCCGCCCCAGTCCCGTTCGCCCCCGCCCTGGCCCGCCTCGTCACAGGGCGCGCGGTTTCGTCACATTTGAATTGAGCGCCCCGTACGCGCGGCCCCATTCTTACGCGTTAAGGGTGTCAGCCCCGCGCGCGAAAATAAGGGAACGCCGCCGAAGTTTTTTTGAAACCAACGGCAGCGGCGCGCCACTAACAGGAGCGAGACCGAAATGCCCGCGGCCGGGCCGGCGCGAAAACGAAACAAGGGGAGCGCGCCGGCGTGTCAGGCTGTTAACTGTAAGGCGACGCCGGCCGTCATTGTAAGCGAAAAAAAGATGCCACGAAACACCGGCGGGTGGTGTTTTGCGGGTAGAACGGGCGGGAAGTGAACTGGCGGAAGCGGTAAGAGAGGCGGCCGCGTGGGCCGTCCGAGATAAGGCGGGTGAGAAGATGAAACACAGATCAGTCATCGCGTTCGTCATCGTCGCCGCGGCGCTCTTCGCCGCGCCGCAACTCTCGCACGACCTGCGCGCGCTCCGCGGCGCCGTCGGCGCGAGGGTTCAGGCCGGGCTCATGCACGCGCTGCTGAGCATGCCCGTGAGCGAGTCGGCGCCCGAGGCGGTCGCCGCGCCGCACGCGCCCGAGACGCTCGTCGCCTCCTGCACGAAGGGTGGAGCGGCCGCGCCGGCCCCCAGACAGAGGAAGGGCGAGCAGCGCGCCGCGGCGCGCACAGAGTCGGAGGCGGGCGACCTGCTCGCGACGATGATCGAACCGCCGCCCGTGTCGGAACCGTGGGCGGCGGCACTCCCCACCGCCGCGCCGTCAGCCGCCAAAGAGTTGCGCCGCGTCGCCGGGGGCGAGGTGGCGATGATCATCCCGCCCGACAGCGGCATCGACCCGCAGACGCACGCGCGCGCACTTAACGATGTCAGGCAGGCGCGCGCCATGGCCGAAGAGGTGCGCATGACCTACGTTGCCGCCGGCCCGGCGGGCAAGGGCGCCGAGTGGCAGAAGCGCGAAGCGGCCCTGCGCGGGCTCGAAGAGACGCTGCGCGGCGCGTTGGAGTTCCGCGTCGTGACCGACAGCCCGAAGGCGAAGGTGCTCAAGGTCAAGCGGTGCGCGGCGCCGTCCTGCCCGCCGGCAGCGCCGGCCAGGGCGCCGCGCGCGCCGCGCGCCGCCGGCCAGGACGACGCGGGCGAGCCGCTGCCGGCCGCGGTCAGCACGGTTTCCGCCTTCGTCGGCGAGTAGGATAAACTTTCGGAAGAGGCGGGCCGCCCCGCCTCTTCGCTTACGACCACACCTCCCGCGTCGCTCCCCGCGCCGGGAAGCCCAAGACAGGCGGGGACGAAACCTCGCACCCGGTGCAAGCCGGGCCGTGTCTCGTCCGGGACGCTATTCACCCCTCCGAATCGTTCGCGGACTTAACGGAAAACTTTTCGACGGCGCCCCGGTCTCAGGGCCGCGTGCGTCGGAACCCTTCACCAGAGCGCCGGCCCACGCGCGCCCAGCGGGCGGGGACCGGCCCGCCGGCCCGGAAGACGATAATGAGCCCAACCATCAGAAGAGTCGCGTTGCTGTGTGTGTTCGCCGCGGCGCTCGCCCCGGCCGCGGCCGCGCAGAAGCCCAAGGCCAAGCCCTCGCCCGAGATGGCGAAGGCCGCCGCGCCGACGCCGACGCCCGTCGCCTCCGCCTCGCCCGCCCCCGCCGCCCCCGCGGCGGCCGCGCCGAAGGCCGCGCCGAAGGGCGTGCCGCCGCTCCCGCCCGAGAAGGCCGAGCCCGTGCGCGTCCCGCGCTTCGAGAAGCCGCCCGTCATCGACGGCAAGATGGACGAGGAGGTCTGGAAGTCGGGCGCCGTCTTCAAGGACTTCTACCAGTTCAACCCGGGCGACAACGTCGCGCCGTCGCAGCCGACCGAGGTCTACATCGGCTACGACTCGAAGTTCCTCTACATCGGCTTCCACTGCCACGACGACCCGACGAAGGTGCGCGCGACCATCCCGAAGCGCGACAACGTCTTCGGCGAGGACAACGTCCGCATCTTCCTCGACACCTTCAACGACCGGCGCCGCGCCTACGTGCTCGGCTTCAACCCGCTCGGCATCCAGGCCGACGGCATCCACACCGAGGGGCAGGGGCTCGACCTGAGCGTGGACATCGTGATGGAGTCGAAGGGCGCGCTCACCTCGGACGGCTACGTCGTCGAGGTCGCCGTCCCCTTCAAGTCGCTGCGCTACGAGGCCGGCAAGGGCAAGCAGTGGGGCATCCACGTCTGGCGCAACATCGACCGCAACAACGACGAACTCGACTCGTGGATGCCGATGGCGCGCGACGCCTCGGGCACGCTCAACCAGGCGGGGCGCATCACGGGGCTCGAAGGCATCTCGACCGAGCGCACCGTCGAGTTCATCCCGTCGCTCACCATCTCCGAGAACGGCGTCAGCATGCCCGTCTTCCTCTCGGGTGAGCGCGCGCTGATGCGCGCGCGGGGCATCGCGATTCCGAACGACCCGGGCCGCTTCTCCAACCGCCCCGTCGGCTTCGACCCCGGCCTGACGGCCAAGTTCGGCATCAACCCCAACACGACCTTGGACCTCGCCATCAACCCCGACTTCGCGCAGGTCGAGGCCGACGCCACCGTCAACACGGCCAACCAGCGCTTCCCCATCTTCTTCGAGGAGAAGCGCCCCTTCTTCCTCGAAGGCATCGAAATCTTCCGCACGCAGATCGCGGCGCTGCACACGCGCACCATCGTCGACCCCGACGTGGCCGCGAAGCTGACGGGCAAGCGCGGGCGGACGACCTACGGCCTCCTCTACGCCTCGGACAACGCGCCCGGCAACCTCGGCGAGGGCGACCGCGACTTCATCCGCGCCACCGAAGACCTCTCCGGCATCAGGAGGCTCGACGAGGTCAACCACACCTCGTTCGCCGACGACCTCGGCGCGCGGCGCGGCTCGCTGATGAGGCTCCTGGACAAGAACGCGACCGTCGGCGTGCTGCGCCTCAAGCGCGACGTGGGCAAGGAGAACAGCGTCGGCTTCTTCGGCACGGCCTACAACTTCGCCGACCGCAACAACTACGTCGGCGGCTTCGACAGCCGCATCCGCTTCAACAAGCAGACGACGCTCGAGTTCCAGGTGCTCGGCACCAACGCGCGCCGCTGCTCGCTCGCCGCCGACCCCGAGGGCGACGACTGCCACACGCAGAACGGCTTCGCCTACGCCTACGACCTCAGCCAGAACAAGCGCCACTGGAACTGGAACGTCAACGGCGCGGCGCGCACCGCCGGCTACGTCGCCGACCTCGGCTTCACGCGCCGCACGAACACGAACAACCACAACCTCAACGTCGGCTACACCTCCGAGCCGCGGCCGAAGCAGAAGATCGTCTCGTGGGATGTCTACAACTACATCGGCGGCAACTTCGACTGGCAGGGGCGGATGCAGAACTGGAACTACGAGGGGCAGGTCGGCCCGAACATGCAGCGCCAGACCTACATCCGCACGGGCTTCAACGGCGGCTACGAGCGCGTCTTCGCCTCGGAGTTCGACGTGCCCTCCTTCTCGCTCGGCCGCCCCGAGGTCTCGGCGATGTCGAAGAACTACTTCGCCTACGCCGGCGGGACGCCGACCAAGCGGATTAGCTGGAACTACTTCTTCGGCTACCGCTGGGGGCAGCTCGACTACGACTTCGGCAACGGCCGGCGCTTCCCGCGCGTGAGCCCCTCGGCCGTGGCCGCCCGCGAGGCGTCGGCCGCCGGGCGCTGCGAGAGCACGGAGGAGAGCTTCGTCGCCCCCTCCGAGTGCGCGGGGCTGCTCGACCCCGGCGCGGGCAACTTCCTCTACACGAACGGCGGCATCTCCTACAAGGCGTCGAACGCGCTGAACATGTCTCTGAGCTGGTCGAAGAACCGGCTGACGCGCGACGACACCGGGCAGGTCTCCTTCGACTCCGACATCTGGAGCGCACGGGCCACCTACCAGTTCACGCGCTTCGCCTTCGCGCGCGCGCGCCTCGACTACAGCTCCATCACGTCGAACTACCGCGGGCAGTTCCTCTTCGGCTGGGCGCCGAACCCGGGCACGGCCTTCTACGTCGGCTACAACGACGACGTGAACCGCGCCTACTTCAACCCGTTCAACGGCGAGGCCGTGCAGGGCTTCCGCCGCAACAACCGCAACTTCTTCATCAAAGCGTCTTACCTCTTCCGCCGCAGCTTCTAAGGGCTCCGGAGCGCGGCGGGAGACGGCAGGGGGCGGACGCG
>DASVWB010000388.1:0-40618 GCA_036389815.1 Pyrinomonadaceae bacterium
TAGCTCTCCGAGGAGAAGACCGGGTCGTAGACGCCGCGCGCGGCCGTCAGGTTGTACTCGGCGACCTGCACGTCGATGCGCGAGGCGTCGATGTCGTTGTTGTTCTGGAGCGCGAGGGCGATGGCGTCGTTCAGGCTGAGCGGCTCCTGCGCCGACATGTCCACGCCGACGCGCTCGGCCGAGGGGAGCGGCCGCAGCGGAGCCTCGTAGTTCGGCGCGACGGGCGGCGGCTCGGTCGGCAGCTCGGCGGGCGCGACGCCGCCGGAGGTGCCGACGTTCTGACCCGGGCCCTGCGGCACGCCGGCGGGGTTCGCCGTCTGCGCGCCGCCGGGGTTCGTGCCCGCCTGCGGCGGGGCGGTGCCGGCCGGCGTCGCGGTCTGCGGGGTCGTGCCGGCGGGCGGCGGCTGCTGCCCCGGCGTCTGCGGCGAGGGCGGGCGCGGCCCCTGCGTATTCGGCGCCGTTTGCTGCCGCTCCTGCTCGGGGCCGGTCTGCGGCTGCGCGCCCTGCTGCGCCTCATTGCCGGGCCGGATGGGCGCGGACGAGGAGTTCGGCGGCAGTTGCGTCGTCGGAGGCGGCGGCGAGCCGGGGTTCTGCGTCTGCCGCGTCGTGCCCGCGGGGGGCGCCGGCTGCTGCGTCGTCGAAGGCGGCTGCTGCTGCGTGCCGCCCTCCTGCGCGAGCGCGGAGAAGGGCGCCGCGAGCAGCGCCGCCGTCAAGAGCACACCGGCGAAGGTCGCGCGCGTGCTCCCGGCGTTTAGACGCTTCCTAAAGATGTCAGTCACCCGATGCCTGGTCTGCATACCTGTCCTTGTTGTCCTGCCGGCGGAGCGCGCCGGCCGCCGGCTTGGCCTTGCGCGGGAGGCCGCCCGCGACGGAGGCGTAAGCCTCGCCCGCGCGGCGGCGCAGCCCCCCGCCGAATTTGTTGAAGCCCGCGCCGGCGCGCGCCCACACGGCCGACTCCTTCGCGTCCTCGAAGAGCGAGTAGAAGACGGGCACGGCGAGCAGCGTCAGCAGCAGGCAGAGCGATTGCCCGCCGACGACCAGCACGCCGATGGAGCGGTTCGTGGCGGCGCCCGCGCCCGTGCCGAGGATGAGCGGAATCATGCCGGCGACGAGCGCGATGGTCGTCATCAGGATGGGGCGCAGGCGGTCGCGGTTCGCCTGGATGATGGCGCTGTAGCGCTCCATGCCGTGCGAGCGCAGCTCGTTGGTGTGGTCTATCTGGAGGATGGCGTTCTTCTTGACGATGCCGAAGAGCAGCAGGATGCCGAGCGCCGAGAAGATGTTGAGGCGCTGCCCGGCGATGAGCGTCGAGAGCAGCGCGAAAGGCACCGAGAGCGGCAGCGTCAGCAGGATCGTGACGGGGTGGATGAACGACTCGAACTGCGCCGCCAGGATGAGGTACATGAAGACGAACGAGAGCAGGAAGGCGAGCATGAACGACTGGTTCGCGCGCGCCAGTTCCCTCGACTGGCCCGTGACGCCCGTGCGGTAGCCCGGCTCCATCTTCAGCTCCCGCGCGTAGCGCTGGATGGCCTCGACCGCCTCCGACTCCGAGGCGCCCGGCGCGACGCCGGCCGAGACGGTCACCTGCCGCTGCCGGTTCAGGCGGTCGATGGAGGCCGGGCTCGTCCCAGACTCCAGCTCGACGAGGCGGTCGAGGCTCACCGCCCCGGCGGAGGCGGAGGCCACCGTGAAGTCCTTCAGGCTCTCGCGCGTGCGGCGGTACTTCTCCTCGGCCTGCACGACCACGTCGTACTGCTCGGAGTTCTCGCTGAAGGTCGTGACGCGCTGGCCGGCGGCCAGGACGTTGAGCGCCTGCGACACGTCGCCGGCCTCCACGCCGAGGTCGGCCGCGCGCCGGCGGTCTATCTGGACGCGCACCTCGGGGTTGCCGAGGGTGAGCGAGCGGTCGGCGTCGCGGAAATTCTTGTCGTCGTCCTTGATGCGCTCGACCAGCTTCTTCGAGTACTCGTCGAGCTTCGCCATGTCGGGGCCGCTGACGTAGAAGCCGACCGAGGAGCCGCCGCGCCCGAGCCCGATGCTCGCGCCGATGGAGGAGGTGCCGGAGACGCCGATCTGAAAGTCCTTCGGGTACTTCCGCCTCTGAATCATCTGGCGCGCGCGGTTGATGAGTTCGGCCTGCGAGGCGTCGCGCTCGCCGACGGGCACGAGGCTGACGTTGATGGAGCCGCCGTTGGGCCCGCCGCCGCGGCCGAAGCCGGCGAGGGCGAGCGTGTTCTGCACGCCCGGTATCTGCTCGCGTATGTCGCGCGCGATGCGGTCGAGCACCGACTGCGTCGCGGGCAGGCTCGTCCCCTGCGGCATGCGCAGGGAGACCTGGAAGGCCGACTCGTCCTCGTCCGGCAGGAAGTTGTAGCCGACCCAGCGGTAGAGCGGCACGATGGAGGCGACGACGACGACGCAGACGACGACGACCGCCCAGCGGTGCGCCATCGCCAGCCTGAGCATCCACGTGTAGGCGCGGTCAACCGGCGCGTAGAAGCGCCCCTCCTTCGAGGAATGCTTCTGCGGGGCGCCGTGCGCCTCGTCCGCCTCGAAGTCGGCGTCCGGGTTCGCGCGGCCGGGCGCGACGTGGTGGTTGTGTGCGTCGCCGCCGCCCGCGCCCGCCGCGTCCGCGTTCGCCATCGGCATCCCCTCGGGCGTCAGCTCCTCCTTCGGCGGCTTGATCCAGCGCGCCGCGAGCATCGGCGTCAGCGTGAACGAGACGATGAGCGAGACGGCGATGGCCGCCGCCGAGGTCAGGCCGAACGAGGACATGAAGCGGCCGACGATGCCGGTCATGAAGCCGACGGGGATGAAGACGGCGAGCAGCGAGAGCGTCGTCGCCATGACGGCCAGCCCTATCTCGCGCGTGCCCTCGATGGCCGCCTGGAAGGGGTGGACGCCCTTCTCCTCGACGAAGCGGTAGATGTTTTCGAGCACCACGATGGCGTCGTCGATGACGATGCCGACCATCAGCGTCAGGCTGAGCATCGTCATCTGGTTGAGCGAGTAGCCGAGCCAGGCGATGAGCGCGAAGGCCGAGATGATGGAGGTCGGGATGGCGAGCGCGGCGATGACCGTCGAGCGGAAGTTCCAGAGGAAGAGGAAGACGATGACGGCGGCGAGCAGGCCGCCGACGACCAGGTGCTCCTCGATGGCGTGCAGGGAGGTCTCGATGAACTCCGACTGGTCGCGCGTGACGGCGATCCTCACGTCCTTCGGCAGCAGCGGCTGAATCTCGGCCACGCGCGCCTTGACGTTGCGGATGACGGCGACGGTGTTCGCGCCCGACTGCTTGCGCACGGCGAGCGAGACCGACGGCGTGCCGTTCAGGCTGGCGGCCGAGGTCGGGTCGGCGCCGGTGTCCTCGACCCGCCCCACGTCGCTGATCTTGACCGGGTACTTGTTGCGGTTCGTGACGACGATCTGGCCGAAGCCCTCGACCGTCTGCACGCGCGACATCGTGCGCAGCGAGACGACCTTCGCGCCCTCCTGGATGTTGCCGCCCGGCAGTTCGAGGTTCTGCGCGCGCAGGGCGCTGACCACGTCGGTCGTCGTGAGGTTGTAGGCGCGCAGCCGCTCCGGGTCGAGGTAGACCTTGATCTGGCGCTGGCGCCCGCCGTAGACGACGACCTCGCCGACGCCGTCCACCGACTCGACGCGCTCCTGTATCTCGTTCTGGACGAGGTCGGTCAGCTCGATGGACGAGCGCGGGGCGCTGATGGCGTACTGGATGACGGGCTGCGAGTCGGGGTCGGCCTTGGTGACGACGGGCACGTCGGCCGTCTCGGGCAGGCGGTTGACGACGGTCGAGACCTTGTCGCGCACCTCTTGGGTGGCGATGTCCGGGTCCTTTTCGAGGTTGAAGGTGATGGTGACCTGCGAGCGCCCCTGCGAGGAGGTCGAGCGCATCTCGTCGATGCCGGGGACGGTGTTGACGACGCCCTCGATGATGTCGGTCACCTCGGTCTCCATCTCCTCGGGCGCGGCGCCCTGGAGCGCGGTCGAGACCGTCACGGTCGGCAGGTCGATCTTCGGGAAGCGGTCGACGCCGAGCGTGAAGAACGAGAAGCCGCCGACCACCGTCAGCAGCAGGACGATGACGGTGGCGAAGACCGGCCGGCGGACGCAAATTTCTGCTAGCTTCTGCATAAGAACTCCGGGGTGGACGGTAGACGGCAGACGGTAGACGGTAGGCCCCGCTTGACGGAGGCCGACGACGAGATGATGACTGCCGGGCTCATAATGGTTTTCTACCGCCTACCGTCTACCGTCTACTCCGCCCTGACCCTCGCGCCCTCGAAGAGCTGCTGGAGGTTGCTGGTCGCGACCACCTCGTCGGCCTCGACGCCCGAGAGTATCTGGATGAAGTCGCCCTCCTCGGTGCCTATCTGGACGACGCGCAGCTTGGCCGTGTCGCCCTGGAGGACGAAGACGCGGGAGGACTGCGTGTTCGGGTCGCCGAGGACGGCCGCGCGCGGGACGTAGACGGCGCGGCCGCCGCCGCCGCGGGCGATGCGCGCGGCGGCGAACATGCCGGAGCGGAGCGCGTTGTCGGGGTTCTGCACGAGCGCCTCGACCGTGGCCGAGCGCGACGCGGGGTCGATGGCCGGGTTGACGGCAGACACGCGGCCGGCGAACTTCCGGTCGCGGAAGGCGTCCACTTCGAGCGACACGCCCATGCCGGCCGAGACGTGCGGCGCCTCGCCCTCGGGGATGAGCAGTTGCAGCTTGATGGGGTTCGTCCGCAGGATGGTCGCCACGACCGAGGCCGGGGTGACGTACTCGCCGACGGCCACGGGGCGGTTGCTGACGAAGCCGGCGTAGGGCGCGCGGACGACGCTGTTCGAGACGGCCTCCTGCGCGATGGCGACCTGCGCCCGCGCAGACTCGACGGCCGCCTGCGCGCTCTGCACGGCCTGGTTGCTCTGGCGCGCGGTGTTGGCGGCGACTTCGAGCTGCTGGCGCGCGGCGTTGACCTGCGCGCGCGCCGTGTCGCGCGCCGTGCGGTACTGGTCGTAGGTGCTCATCGCCACGTCGCCCGTCTCGACGAGGGAGCGGTAGCGGCGCTCGTTGGCCTCGGCGAGCCGGAGCTGCGCCTGCGCCTGTTCGAGGTTCGAGCCGGCGGCGCGCACCTCGGGGATGGCGCTGGCCTGGAAATTCCCGCCCGGTTGCAGGCCGAGACGCGCCTCGGCCTGCCGGACGGCGGCTATCGACTGCTGCACGCCGGCCTGCGCCTGTTGCAGGCGGAGCCGCGCGTCGCGGTCGTTCAGGCGCGCGATGACGGCGCCCTGGCGGACGAAGGCGCCGACGTTCACCGGCGTCGAGACGACCTGCCCCGAAGCCTGCGACGCCACGTCCGAAGTCTCCTCGGCGACGAGGCTCCCCGTGGCCTGTATGTAGGAGGGCACGTCGCGCGCCTCCGCCCTCGCCGTGGTGACGGCGACGGGGGGCGCGGCCTCCGCCGTGCCGCCCTCGCCCTTGCCGCCCCCGCCCTTCCGGCCTTCCCTCGCGGCGGCGGCCGACGACTCGGGGCGGCCGCAGCCGGCGGCGAGCAGCCCCGCCGCCGACGCCAGGCAGACCAGCGCCGCGACACGAAGCGCGCGGCTAAAATTCCAGGAAGTCATAAACAACACTTATCCCTGCTACCTTTTATTGATAGACGCCGCGCCGCTCTGTTCGGTTACACCTGCCGGCGCCCCCGGGGCGTCAGGCTTTGCGAGGATACCCGGTCAATCTATTCGCCCTTTCGCCAGCCTTCGTCACAAGAAATTTGTGATTGAGATGTATTAGAGTGTCAGAGCTGTCACGGAAAGGGGGAACTATGGCCGTTTGGAGCGCGGAGAGGTGCGGAAGGCTGCGGGAGTTCTTCGGCCTGTCGGAGGGCACGGAACTGCTCGCGCCGGAGGCGCGGGGCTTCGAGCCGCCGCCCGAGTCGGCCGGGGGCTTGAGTCACTTCCGGATAGAGTGGCACGTCATCCCTTCGGCCGAGGCCGTGCCGCTCGACGACGCCTACGCGGCGCGGCTCTACCCGACCGCCTCGCGCGACTTCACGAGGCCGCGCGAGCACGGCGGCAGTTACCGCGAACAGATACTCCGCGGGCACGCGCGGCACCAGGGGCGCGTCGTCGGCGTCGAGACGACGCGCAAGCCCCGCTACCTCCCCGGGAACCGGCAGTTCTACGGCACGCCTTACGGGCACGACCCGGCGGCCGACCCCTTCGCGGCGTACCTGGGGCGGGCGGGCATGGTCAACGGGACTCGCTACGCGCACAACTACCTCTCGCTGCGCGAGTTCGTCCGCGTCGTCAACGACGACTGGCGCGCGCGCGGGCTCATGCCCGCGGGCTTCCGAGCGACCATCTGCCCGCCCGCGGTCTTCAACCTCGTCGGCACGCTCTTCCACCCCGAGTGGGCCGAGACCGAGACGCTCGAACTGGGCTTCTACCGCGACGAGCAGGGCAACGCCACCTGTTACGCCGTCGGCTCGAACGCCCCGGGCGATTTCTCCTACGTCCGCGTGGTCGAAGGGGAAGAGGAGTGGGCGCTCGCCGGCTTCCGCATCGCGCTCGTCCCGGAGTGACGGCCGCCAAAGCCACGGGGGCAAGGGGAGAGGGCGCCCTTAGAGACTTGATGACGGGCGGGGCGGTCAGCGCGCCCTGACATTTCGCCGGGTCAGCCCCGCGGCCAGCCTGACCAGCCCCTCGCGAATCTCGGCCTCGTCGAAGGCGGCGAAGCCCAAAAGTACCCCTTTAGGGTCCGGGCGCTTCAAGGTATAACGGTCGAGGGCCACGGCCTCAACGCCGTGCGCCGCCGCCGCCGTCTCCGCCTCACGCGAAGTCATGCCGTTCTTCAGAAACGCCACCGTGTAGAGGCCCGCCCGGACGTTAGAAATCTCAAGCAGTCCCTTCAGGTGCCGGCGCCCGCCTTCGACCAGCGCCGCCAGCCGCCGGGCGTACAGCTCACGCATACGCCGGAGGTGGCGGCCGAGGTGCCCGCCCTCGATGAAGTCGCACAGCACGGCCTGGTCGAGACCGACGGAGCGGAAGTCGGTCTGATACCGGAACGCGAGGAAGTAGTCGGCCAGCGAGGGGGGCAGGACTACGTAGCCCAGACGCAGGGACGGGAACAGCAGCTTGCTGAACGACCCGACCATGATGACGCTCGAACTCCGGTCGAGACTTTGCAGCGCGGGCACGGGGCGCCCCTCGAAGCGGTACTCGCTGTCGTAATCGTCTTCGACGACGAAGGCGCCGACACCCGCAGCGTATTTCAGGACCTCCATCCGGCGTTCGAGCGACATCGTCATCCCCAGCGGGAACTGGTGCGCCGGCGTCAGGTACATCCCCTTAGGCCGGCCGCACGCCTTCGCCCCGGCCGAGACTGAAAGCCCCTGCTCGTCTACGGGCACGGGGACGACCTTCGCCCCGGCGTTAGAGAAGGCGATTGTCGCCCCGAAGTACGCGGGGTCTTCCACCCACACGGGGTCGCCCCTCTTCAGGAGGAGGCGCGCCAGCAGGTCGAGCGCCTGCTGCACGCCGGAGACGATAAACACCTGGTCGGCGCCACACCGCACGCCGCGCGAAGCGCCTAAATAATGTGCGACGGCTTCGCGCAGGGGGCGATAACCGCGCCCGTCATCCTCCGTCCGCAGCCACGCACGGAAGGTTCGCGCCCGCCGCGCGACCATCTGCCCCCAGAGTTTTGCGGGGAACTCGGCGAGGGCCGGCTCCCGCATTTGAAAGGGGCGGCAGCCTTCCGTCGCGGCCAGTCCTTCGAAGGGCTTCGGCCGGGCGTAAGCGGAAATCACCCGGCCGATATAAGCGGGCGGCTCCCGCTGCTCCGCCCGCGAACGCGCCCCCGCCGCCACGCGTTGGCTCACCCACGTGCCCGACCCGACGCGGGAGGACAAGTACCCCTCCGACTGTAGCCGCTCGAAGACGGCCACGACCGTGCCCCGCGAAAGGGAATACTGCCGCGCGAAATCTCTCGACGCCGGCAGCTTCGTCCCCGACCTCAGGCGTCCCTCCAGGATCGCGCCGCGCAACTCGGCGTGGAGCCAGTCCGACAGGGTCAGGTGCGGCGGCCGGCCGCCGAGCGTGAGTTCGAGCGAGCTGACGGTCTTCGGCATGAAGTCACGATTGGCCTAACGAAATACTCACAAATGGCGCCGCCGATTATACCACCGCGCATGCGTGAGCCCGGCGCCTTGCGGGCGCAGGACTACCCCCGGGTCGCTCCGGGCCGCCGGGCTCGGCCTGCCCCCTGCGTTTGTTATTGACCTAAAGGGTCTCGGGCGCGGGCGCGACGTGTGCGGCTTCGCGCGCGTCGTCGGCCTGCACGAGCATGACGCCGAGCAGGAGGGGCACCCACAGCCTCTCCTCGAACGGGTTGCCGGTGACGAGGATGCTGACGACGTAAGGCAGGGAGCAGGCGAGGAAGACGGCCGCCCACGCCGGCCGCCGGACAACCGCGTAGCCGGCGGCGAGGGCGAACCCGACGCCGACCGCCGAATTAAGGTTCAGGTACCGGATGAAGGTGAACTCGTTGCCGGCGGCGTGGTCCCAACCGAACGCGACCCGCAGCGAGAGGTAGGTCGCGAGGAAGACGGAGGTCAGCACGGCGAGCCCCCGGAAGCTCCCGCCCCGGCCCAGAAATAAGAGGCTTGCGTAGAGCGAGAGGCTGACCGCGGCGGTCTCGCGGTTGAGGGTCGCGAGGAAGACGACGGCGGCCGTCAGCGGGAGGTTGCGCCGCCACCTGAAGGTGCAGGCCAGGAAGAAGTACGCGACGGCGTCGTAGGGCACGACGACGAACTGCGTGATGGAGACCAGTAGGGTGACGGCGAGCAGCTCCACGTCCACGAGGTAGTCGCTCACGACCAGCAGCGTGAGGCAGAGGAAGGCGGTGTTGAGGAAGAAGTAGCTGTGGTAGAAGTTGACCGAATCCGTCCCGAGGAAGGCCGCGAGCCTGTTCCAGCCGGCGTCCGCCGGGTTGAGGTATTCGACGACGCGGTAGACCGCCAGGAGCAGCGCCTTGCCCAGCACCCTGTACTTGAAGACCTCGTGGTCGTACTGGGCGTGGAAGCCCGCGGGCGAGAAGACGCCGACGCTGTAGTGGCTGACGAAGCCGTAGTAGGCGAAGTAGTTCGCGCAGACGGGGGCGACCAGGCAGAGCAGGAGATTGCGGGCGCGACGTGAGTTCGTAAGGCCGCGCATGTCAGTCGGCCGCCTCCCCCTCCAGCGCCCCGCGCGCTTCTCGCAGCTCCCGCTCCCGCTCTTCGCCGGGGCGCGGGTACTCGCCGTGGAAAGACTTGAGCTTGGCGGCGACGGCCGAGGCCACGGCCGCGCGCGCGAACCAGCGGCCGTCGGCCGGGATGATGTGCCACGGCGCCCAGTCCGTGCTGGTCTGCTCGAACGCCTCCTCGTAAGCCCTCATGTGCTCGTCCCAGAGGCCGCGCTCCTCGACGTCTGAGGCCGAGAACTTCCACCTCTTCTCCGGCCGCTCCAGCCGTTCGAGCAGCCTCCGGCGCTGCTCGCCCCGCGAGAGGTTGAGGTAGAACTTCAGGACGTGGATGCCGTTCCCCACGAGGTACTGCTCGAAGTTGTTTATCTCGCGGAAGCGCCTCGCCCAGAGGCCCCCGCCGCCCGCGCCCTCGGGGAGCCGCTGCCGCTCCAGCTTCTCCGGGTGCACCCTCTCGGCCACCACGTGCTCGTAGTAAGAGCGGTTGAAGATGCCGATCTGGCCGCGGGCGGGCAGCGCCCGGGCCGCGCGCCAGAGGTAGTCGTGCCTGACCTCCTTCTCGGTCGCCTCCTTGAACATCTTCACCTCGCACCCCTGCGGGTCGGCGGCCGACATCACGTGCTTGATGGTCGCGTCCTTGCCCGCGCCGTCCATCGCCTGGAAGATGACGAGCAGCCCGTAGACGCCGTGGGCCATCAGGATGTCCTGATGCTTGGCGATTGCGCCCGCGTCCTCGGACATCTCAGCCCGCGCCTCGTGCTTGCCCGCGAAGTCGCCCGTGAACTTCGGGTCGAAGTGGGCGAGGCCGGCCCCCGGCCTGTAAACGAATTGTGCGGTGTCCATAACCCGTCCCCCCCTCGAACGGCCCCATCATGCAGGAGGCCGGTTGCTAATCTGTCACGGCAGGCCGTCTCCGCGCGCCGCGACCGTTTGAAACAGGCCCGGCGAGGCGTGGGCGTCGGGCGGCTTAGACCCTCGCCGCTTAACTGCTAGAATAAGCGCCTCCCCGTCAAACGACGCTTCGGCGTACCTCTTCGGCGCTTATGCTTCCGTCTCGTATCTTACTTTGTGTGGGCGGCGGCGCGGCGATGCTCTTGCTGGCCGGCCTGTTTCAGCCGGCGTTCGCGCAGGGCGACGCCACTCTGTCCGACCGTCTGATTGCCGCCGTCAAGGGGCGCGAGCCCGCCTGGAAAATCGTGCAGCCCTTCACGGGCGACCTCTCACCCGAACCGTCGCTCCACGGTGCCCTGGAAGGCGAGGGCTACACGATCCGCGTCGCCCTGTCGGTACACCCCTCCGCGGGCGCGGCCGACGGGGCGCTCGAACGTAACCGTTCGATGGCCTACACGGCCGTGACCCCATCGCCCCTGCGGACGGCGTGGCGCGACTACAGGAAGGCGAACGTCGTCGTCTCCGTCATCGCCGACGCGAGCGAGGGCGGGCAGGCTCAGGCCGCGGCCGCGGCGGCGGGCAGACCTACCCCCGCGTCCGTCGTCGAAAGGGTCGCGGGTCTCATCGACAGCCTTATCTCGGCCGACGTGAGGGCGGACGCCTGCGTCAACGAACTCTTCCACGACGGGCGGCCGTCCCCGTCTTCGGGAGCCGAAGCCTTCTTTTATGACATACGGGTCGGGTGTCTGCACGGGGTCGAGCGGGCGCTGGCCGCCGGGGCGGACCCGAACGGGCGCGACGCGCGGGGTTCGACGCCGCTCATGGACGCGGTCGCCGCCGGCCACCGCGGGGTGACGCAGGCGCTGCTCCGCGCGGGGGCCGACCCTAACGCGTCGGTCGGGGAGACGGGCCCGCCCGCCTTCCGTTTCTCCTCCCGCCCGACTGCTTACTACGCCGCGGACCTGCCCCGCATCCTCGCCAACCAGCTTGCCATCCTCGACGACCTCGTCGCCGCCGGCGCGAGCATAGAGGCGCGCAACGGTCAGGGGCGTACCCTGCTGCTTGAGGTCGCACGCATGAACTACGACGACGGCTCGCCGAGCGTCCTGCTGAGCGGGCTCATCGAGAGAGGCGCGGACGTCTCTTCCCGCGACCGCGAGGGGCGCACGGCGGTCATCCTCGCCGTTATGCACACGCTCCCCAAGGTGAATCTCAAGACCCTCCCCGTCCTGCTGGCCGCCGGCGCGGACGTGAACGCCCGGGACGCGTCCGGGAAGACGGCCGCGGATTACGCGCGGGAGAGGGCCGACGGGTTTCAACGGGACGAGTGGCAGGGGGTCTTGCGACTCCTCGCCGATGCCGGGGCTGCGCAGAGAAGCGGGTCGAGAGCAGGCGCGGTTAAGTAAGCCGGTCGGGGTAAGGAAGAGAGGTTTTATAAAGTGTGGCTTCGGCGCGGGCGCCGCCGGGTTACGGCTAGTGCGTGTGGGCCCTCAAGGAGGCGACGGCCGCGAGTAGCAGCACCAGCGCGACGGCCGCCAGTGAGAGCCCGGCCCCGAAAGACTCTCGCGCCGAGAGGTGGAACGCGCAGAGCGCCGTCATGAGAGACGCGAGGCCGCACAACACCCCGCCCGGGAAACGTGACACCGGCCGATACCCCCTTTGAGATCGAGGCCGAGTATACCCGGCAGGCGTGAGCGAGGTCGGTTCGGGTGAGGACAGTCTCGCCGGCGGCGTCGCGGTAACAGCTTTTCAGATAACACCCACGTCTCACGCCTTCACAATCTTTTTTGTCCGGACTCTTCATGAAGCGTGTTTCAGAGTAGTCGGGCAAGCCCGCCCGCCCGTCACTTATCCTTGAGTCTCCTGAGCATCTCGGCCGCGTTCGCGTTACCGGGGTTCAACTCAAGAGACCTCCGGTAATTTATAACCGCCAGCCCTTTATCGCCGTTGGCCGCGTAGGCTTCGGCGAGGCTGTCGTACGCGTTCGACGAACCCGGGAAGTCTTCGACGTTCATCTTAAACACTTCGACGGCTTCCGCGACTCTCCTCCTCCCGAGTAGCCGGTAGCCCAGATCGTTCACCTGCGCCTCGTTCAAAGGGCCCGCCCCCGGGCCCTCCCTGCGGGAGTCGCGGTACCGGCTGAGGGCGGCGCTCCCGCGCGCCAGGATGTCCATGAATAAAACCTTGCCGGGGGAGTTGTAGGACTCGTAGCCCATCCAGGCGAAAGCGGGGTGCTCGCCCCCGACGGCCTGCGAGACTATCTGAGGGATGATGGAGAGACCGTTGCCGCTGTTGGTGAAGATGACGACGCCGGCCCCCTCTCCCGGGTAGGCGATAACGAAGTTGTGGAACTCGCCGTTGTTGTCGCCCCAGTGCCAGATGGCGTCCCCGGCCCCGGTCCGCTCGACCCCCCAGCCGAGCCCCCACGAGAGCGTACGCGAGAGCCGCCCCGCACTTCGCCCGACGCAGGAAGAGCAGCCTTCGTCCACGGGGACGCGCCCCCTCAACATCTGCCCGGCCGTCTCGCTCCGCAGGCCCGTGCCGTTCATTACCGCGATTACAAACTTCGCGTAATCGAGTGCCGTCGTGTGCAGCCCCGAGGCGGCCCTCGCCGCGGCCGGCCTCCTTCGTTGAACGACCTCCCCCGAGGTCTTATGCCCGTACGCCTTCAGCGCCCCGAACCTCTCCTGCCAGACGAAGCTGCTGCTCGTCATCCCCAGCGGCCCGAAGACGGTCTCCCTCATGAACGCTTCGAGGGGCTCGCCCGTGATGCGCTCTACCACCCTTTGCAGGTAGAGAAAGCCCTCGCCCGAGTAGCTGAATCTTTCGCCCGGCGTGAAGTGGATTTTCAAGGGGCCCGCGGGCCCGACTTCGTTCTGAAATCCCGTGGTGTGTTCGAGCACCATCCGGGCGGTGATCAGGGCGGCGCGCCGGTCGTCCCCCGCGTAGGCTTCCGGGGCGTACTCGGACAGCGGCCTGTCGAGCGCCAGCTTCCCGGCGTCGACCAGCTTCAGCACGGCGTAGGCGAAGACGGGCTTGCTGAGCGACGCCGCCTCGAAGACGGTGCCGTCGCCGACGGGCTCTTTCGTGTCGGCGTTGCTGACGCCGAAGCCCCGGTGCCAGACGACGCGCGCGTCGCGGATGAGCGCCACCGAGAGCCCGGGCACGTCGCCCTCCCGCATCAGCCGGGGGACGAGCCTCGCGAGGCGTTGGGCCGAATACTTTCTTCCCGCGGCGCCCCTCGGCGCGGCGTGTGGCCGGCGCGCCCCTGCCGGCTGACCCTGCGCGCCGGCCGTCTGTCCGTCGAACGGCCAGCACGCGGCGAATAGCGTCAGCCCCGTGATTAGAATCAACCTCGTAAGGGCCTTCAATCTGGTTCCCCCGGAATCGCTCGGCTTTATGGACTGCTCATAAGGGTGAACACCGTAAGCGCCGGTTTCGTGGCAGAAATGTCAGGCGCGCGGGAGGGGCGTCTAATCAATTTTTTTGTGGTTCCCGCGGCGGTCGTGAGATAATGACCCGACCATCCCGACAACCTGAAACACGCCGACGCACGCCGATTGGGGGTTGGGATTATGTCCCGTAGGGTAACCGGCCGTAGGAGGTTGAACTCTCCGGCCCGAATACGCCCGCGCCTTATTCCGCTATTACTGCTTCCGCTATTACTGCTTCCGCCCCGGCTCCAGTTCCCGCAAGTCACGCACGCGCTGGCACAGGACGCGCAGGAGGCCGCGACGCTTGAGCCCGGCAGGCCCTTCGGGCGCGAGTTGTCGGGCGGGCAGAGACACGCGTACCGGCTCCCGCTCTCCGAGGGGCAGCACGTAAAGGTCGTCATCAGGCAGCAGGGCATCACGGTCGGCGTGACGCTGCGCACGCCGGGCGGCGAGACGGTTTTAACCTTAGACCCGGTCGTCAACCAGGAAGAGTTGGAAGTCTCGCGGGTGGCCGAATCCTCGGGCGCCTACCTGCTGGAAATTTCGGCGAGGGCGAAGGCGCCCGCGGGGCGCTACGAAATTCGGGTCGCCGAACTCCGGCAGGCGAACGAGGACGACCGCGAGTTGCAGCGCTCGCGAGACCTCTACAGAGAGTACTGGGGCCTTCACCGCAAAGGCCGGTACGCCGAGGCGCGCCCCTTCCTCACCCGTGCGCTGGAGATTCGTGAAAAGATATCGGGGCCGGACGACCTGACCGTCGCGTCGCTTCTCGGGCAGTTGGCGACCAGTTTCTCGAACACCGGCGACTACGCCAGCGCGGAGTCACACCGCCTCCGCGAACTGGCGATTACGGAGAAGGCGCTCGGGCCGGGCCACCCCGCCGTCGCCGCGGTGCTCATGAAACTGGGGACTCACTACCGTGCGAGGGGCGACGACCGCAAGGCCGAGGCGGTTGACCTGAGGGCGCTCGACATCTTCGAGCAGGCGGGGCGGGCGGAGAGTTACGAGGCCGCCGCCGTGTCCAACACGCTGGGGGGCATCCGCTACGCCGGGGGCGATTACGCGGGGGCCGAGAGGTATTACCAGCGCGCGCGCGCCGTCCTGGAGAAGATTAACGGGCCCGACCATTACCACCTCGCGCCCGCGTTCACCTCGCTGGGGCGCGTGGCCTACGACGCGGGCGATTACCCGAAAGCCGAAGAGATGTTCCGGCGCGCCCTGACCCTCGGCGAGAAGGCCCTTGCGCAAGAGAGCCTGAACGCACTGAACCTGACGGCCTACAGGAACGACCTGGCGAAGGTCTACGCCACGACGGGCGACTACGCGCGCGCCGAGGCGCTGTACCGCGAATCCCTCTCGGCGCACGAGCAGAAGGCGGCCATGAGCAGCCCCGACGTGCAGGAGACCCTGTACGGGCTGGCCCGGCTCTACGCGCTGCGCGGGGCGGCCGGCGAGGCCCTTAAATTTCAGTCGAGGGCGAGCGAGCTTGAGGAGTATTACGTCGGACTTAATCTGGGGGCCGGCTCCGAACGCGAAAAGCTGGCGTTCCTCGACAAGCTGTCGCTGCGCTCCGCGCGCAACATCTCGTTCCACACGCGGGTCGCGCCGGGCCTCGCGGCGGCGCGCGACCTCGCCCTGACGACCGTCCTGCGGCGCAAGGGTCGCGTGCAGGACGTGATGTCGGAGGGGCTGGCGGCGCTCCGCGGCCGCCTCGCGGCGGAAGACCGGAGGCTGCTCGACCGGCTGGCCGAAGTCACCTCCGGGCTGGCGAAACTCGTCCTGGGCGGGCCGCAGAAGACGACGGCCGAGGACCACCGCCGGCAGGTCGAAGCGCTTGAGGAGGAGCGGGAGAGTCTCGAAGCCGAGGTGAGTCGCCGCAGCGCGGGCTTTTACCGGCAGACGCGCCCGGCCACGCTCGACGCGGTTCGGCAGGCGATTCCGGAGGGCGCGGCCCTCGTCGAGTTCGCCGTCTACCGCCCGTTCGACCCGAAAAAGCCGGACAACGAGGCGGCCTACGGCGAGCCCCGCTACGTCGCCTACGTGCTGCGCCGCGGCGGCGAAGTGCGCTGGGCGGAACTCGGCGAGGCGAAGCCGGTCGATGCGGCAATCGCCGCGTGGCGCGAGGCCCTGCGCGACCCGGCGCGCAGGGACGAGCGGCGGCTCGCGCGGGCCGTCTACGAGCGCGTGATGCGCCCCGTCCGCGATCTGGCCGGCGACGCCACCCGACTGCTCCTGTCGCCCGACGGCGCGCTCAACGTCATCCCCTTCGGCGCGCTGGCCGACGAGGGCGGGCGCCGTCTGGTCGAGCGCTACGCCCTGACCTGCCTGACGAGCGGGCGCGACCTCCTGCGGATGCAGGCGGCGCGCGAGAGCAGGAGCGGCCCCGTAGTCCTGGCCGACCCGGACTTCGGCGAGCCACCGCTCGTCGCCTCCCGTGCGGCCGCAGGGGGGCGCGCGGGCGGGCCGGCTCGAATAGACTACTCGCAGGTCTTTTTCGGCCCGCTGCCGGGCGTCGGCGCGGAGGTGCGCGCGCTCAGGGAACTGCTGCCGCAGGCGACCTTCCTCACGAGGGGGCGCGCCACGAAGGCCGCGCTCAAGGGCGTCAAAGCGCCCGGCATCCTCCACGTCGCCACGCACGGGTTCTTCCTACAGAACGCGCGTGCGCCGGGGGCCGGCGAGACTGGAAGGGTTAAAGACGCGACCCGACCCGGCGGGCTCGCCGCCGACGCCGAGAACCCTCTCCTGCGTTCGGGGCTGGCGCTGGCCGGCGCCAACCGCGGGCCGGCCGGCGACGACAACGGGGTGCTCACGGCGTTCGAGATGGCTAACCTCGACCTCTGGGGCACGAAGCTCGTCGTGCTCTCGGCGTGCGACACGGGCGTCGGGGAAGTGAAGAACGGGGACGGGGTCTACGGGCTCAGGCGCGCGCTCGTCCTCGCCGGGGCCGAGAGCCAGTTGTTAAGCCTGTGGCCCGTCTCTGACCGCAGCACGCGCGACCTGATGGTCGGCTATTACAGGGGGCTGACGCGGGGCGAGGGGCGGGGCGACGCGCTGCGGCGGGTGCAGTTGGAGATGCTGCGCGACGGCACGCACGGCCACCCTTACTACTGGGCCGGCTTCATCCAGACGGGCGAGTGGGCCAACCTGAAAGGCGAACGCTAGATGGAGGCCGGCGCCCTCACCCCCGAGGCGTTCGGCAGGCTCCTGCTCACGCTCGACGCCGACCGCGAGCGGGCGGGCGAGAAGTACGAAGACCTGCGCCGCACACTCATCCGGTTCTTCGAGTGGCGGGGCGCGCCCTTCCCCGAAGAGCACGCCGACGAGGCCCTGAACCGCGTCGCGCGCAGGCTCGCCGAGGGCGTCGATGTCAGGAACGTCCGCGCCTACTGTCACGAGGTCGCGCGCCTCATCTTCCTTGAGACGACGAAGGGGGCCGACGGCAGGAAGGAACCGCTGGACTCTTTAAAGTCCGAGCCGGCCGCCGCCGACGCGGCCGGCGAGTCGGCGGAGAAGGAACAACGCCTGGCCTGCCTCGAAGACTGCCTGCGCGCGTTGCCCGCCGAGAGCGCCGAGTTGATCACGGAGTATTACCGCCACGAGGGGCGCGCGCGTATCGAGCGGCGCACGGCGATGGCGAAAGCCCTGGGGCTGCGGCGTGACGCCCTCGCCAACCGCGCGCAGCGCCTGCGCGACAGGCTTGAGCATTGCGTCTCGCTCTGCCTCAGGAGGAAGTAGCGATACGGACGCGCGGATTTGCCACTTGTGAATGAGAGGCCGATGTCCAAACGGGAGCAAGTCATGCGGCGCTACCTGCTCGGCGAAATGACTGAGGCCGAGCGGGCGGCGCTTGAGCGGGAGTATTTTGCAGACGGGCGTCTGTTCGAGCTGATGGTGCGGGCCGAGAACGAACTGGTCGACGAGTACGCGCGCGGGCTACTCCCGCCGCCCGCCCGCGAACGTTTCGAACGGCACTACCTGTCACACCCCGCGCGGCGCGCGCGGGCGCGCTTCGCCGAGGCGTTGGCCGCGAAGCTCGGAGAGACGGGCGCGGCCGCCGCCGCCGAGCCGCCCCACGCGAAACCGCTGTGGCGGAGTCGGCCGGCCTTCCTGCGCGCCCCGGCGCTGGCATGGGCGCTCTCGGCCGCGCTCCTGCTGGCGGCGGCGGGCGCGGCCTGGCTCCGGCTCGAAACGAGGGCGCCGCGGCATGAGACGGCGAAGACCGAAGTCCCGCGCGCCGCGCAGGAGACGCGTGCGGGCGAGCCCCCTGCGCCGGTCGCGGACGGGCGACCGGCCGACGGCAGGCCGCCGGCCGAGCCGGGGCGCACGCGCACGGAGCAAAGGGGCGTCGCGCCCGCGCCGACCCCGGCGGCGAAGCCCGCGCCGACGTTCGCCACCCTGGTGCTGACAATCGGCAGTACCCGAAGCGCGGGGGCCGCGCCGCACGCGCTCCTCGCCATCCCTGCGCGGACGGAAAAGGCCCGGCTGCAACTGAACCTGAGAGAGAGCGACTACAAATCTTACCGCGCCGCGTTGAAGGCGGTGGGCGGCACGGACGTCTACGCGTGGGAGCGCGTCAACTCCAGAGTCACTAAATCCGGCGTGACCATCACCCTCACCGTGCCGGCCCGGATGCTTGCCGACGGCGACTACCTCCTGACCTTGAGCGGGGTCGGCGAAAGCGGCGAACTCGAAGACGTGAGCAAGTCGCTCTTCCGCGTCCGCAAAGATTGATTCGCCCCGCCCCGTCACACACTTCAGAATCTCGCCCGCCTACTTTTATATTCGGGCCAAAACCTGAGAGCCGAGTGTCCGTCTCCGACGCGCCTCACGGGCCGCAGGCCGGGCTGAAGTCACGAGAAAAAATCCGCGATATTTTTCGCCCCGTCCCGCCACTACCCGGTAGAGCCCTTCCCCCGAACGATCAGCGTCAGGAGCCCGACCTCCCGGCCGCCGGCCCGCGAACTACCGAAAGGAGACGGGCCGGGAGCGCCGACGCTGAGCACGCCAGAAGGAGCGCGGACGGACAAATTTAACGGAGGTTAGTTCAATGAAGAGACACAGTTCGCGTAGCACCGGCCGTCGTTTAAAGGCCGCAGCCGCCGCGTTCGCACTACTCGTTTTGGCGTGGGGTATCGAGCTCGCGCCGGGCTCCGAACCGGCCGGTGCGTACGCCACTGCGGCGCAGGAGAGCGTCCCCAACAACCACCCCGAGCGGAACCCCGGCGGGAAGGCGGCGACGTTCAGCACCCGGGGGTCGGTCGACCTCACGGGCGAGTTCTTCCAGGCACAGGGTACGAACGGCCGCAGTTGCGCGTCGTGCCACGTCCCCGAGGAGGCCTGGAGCGTCACCCCGGGCACGCTGCAACACTTTTTCGACGAGACGGACGGGACGCACCCCGTCTTCAACCCGCTCGACGCCGACAACCCTAACGCGGACTTCTCCACTCCGGAGGCGCGGCTCGCGGCCTACAGCATGCTCCTGAGCCGCGGCGTGTTCCGGCGCGGCGGCGCCCCGCGCCCGAACTCCGAGTGGGAGCTGGTCGCGGCCGAAGACCCGCACGGCTTCGCGAACCTGACGCGGCTCGTACACTGGCGGCGCTCGATGCCGACGATCAACTTCGCCCTCGGGAGCGCGACGGTCAACTGGGACGGCGGCAACAGCGTGGCGGTCAACGGCGTGCAGGACCAGCACGCCGGCCTCGTCAACCAGGCCACGCGCAACGTCACGGGCGGGCAGCAGGGACAGCCCGCAACGCCCGAGGTCATCGCCGACATCGTCGGCTTCGAGGAGTCGTTGTTCACGGCGCAGCTCGTCGTGCCCGGCGTCGGCCGCCTCGACTCGGACGGGGCGCGCGGCGGCCCCGAAGCCCTGTCTTCGATGCCGAAGGCCGCGGGGCGCTTCGACCTCTTCGACGCGTGGGCGGGCGACTCGGCCCCGCGGCGGGCGCAGATCGCGCGCGGCCAGGAGCTTTTCAACAACAGGACGAACGCGGCCGGGCGCACCTGCAACTCCTGCCACAACTCCGCGAACAACGGCACGAACGTCAATAACCTCCTGTTCGACGTGGGCGCCGCCTCGGCCACCGCGCGCACGCCCGACCTTCCGCTCTACACCTTCCGCAACCGCACGACGGGCGAGACGCGCCGGCTGACCGACGCCGGCCGCGGCCAGGTCACGGGGCTGTGGAACGACCTCGGGAAGTTCAAGACGCCGACCCTGCGTGCGCTCTCGGCGCGCGCGCCCTACTTCCACAACGGCATCGCCCCGACGCTCGACGCCGTGGTGCGGCACTACGAAAATCACCTCGGCTTCCTCTTCACCGACGAGGAGCGCGCAGACCTCGTCGCCTTCCTTAACGCGCTCTGAAGGCGGGGGGCCGGCCCGTCCGGCTGCCCGCCCGCCCCCTTTACGTTCGGGGGGCGGAAGAGATGGTCGGTCGGGCGCCTGCTCCCCCGCGCCCGACACCACAATACCGCGATGGACGTTGTACCCCTTTGCTGTTAAACTCCGCCCAATCCGAAGGCAACTCGCTTATTGTCGCCCTCGAAGACTCGCGCGAGGGAGACGACATGCAATCAGACAACAAGCAGCACCCGACCGTCTTAGTCGTGGAGGACTACGACGACGCCCGCGAACTGATGAGCATCTGGCTCAAGGGGAGCGGCTACCGCGTCGTCGAGGCCAGGGACGGCGAGGAGGCCGTGGAGGCCGCGCGGCGCGAATGCCCCGACGTGGTGATCATGGACATGAGCCTGCCGACGCTCGACGGCCTGTCCGCGACGGCGGCCATACGCCGGATCGAGGAACTCTGCCACGTGCCCGTCATCGCCTGCTCGGCCCACGAGGCGCGTGAGTGGGCGGACAAGGCCCTGGCCGCGGGCTGCAACGACTTCGTCTCGAAGCCCGTGGACTTCGCCGCGCTGGAAAGGGCTTTGGTGCGCCTGCTCCCGCAGAGGGCGTGATAAACACGCGCCCGGCGGATTCCAACCGCCGGAGCGCAAATCCTCTCCGTTCAATTGGCCTAAAAAAATACTCATAAATGGCTCTACCAATTATACCAACGCGGGCGTAAGCTCGGCGCCGCGGTGCGGACGCCGCGCTTCCCGGGGGGCGCGGCCGGGCACGGCAATGCTGCCGACCCGGCGCGCGGGGGCGTGTCGGGTGCCGACGGGCGAGTTGACCACACCCATAAAGAGACAGCTTCGCTGATGGTAGACCGCAGGGCCTTATCGAATCTCGGCGGCCGTGTGTACGGGCTGGGCGCCGCCGCGCTCGGACTCGTCGGCCTCGTCTGGGGCGACTTTGCGACCAACTGGCAGCCGATTCAGGCTTTGCCGTTTGCCGTTCCACATCGCATGGCGCTCGCCTACGCCGCCGCGGCCGGCCTGCTCGCGGCGGGCGTGGCCATTCAGTGGCGGCGCAGCGCCCCGGCGGGGCTCCTCGTGTCGGCGATTATCTACCTCATCTTCGCCCTGCTCTGGCTGCCGAGGGTGGTCGGGTACCCGCAAATCTTCGGCACGTGGGCCGGCTTTCTTGAGGAGTTCGCGCTGGTGGCCGCGGCGGCGGTCGTCTACGCGTCTTTGCTGCCGCACGATTCGGCCGGCTCGGTCTGGGCGGCCCGCCTCGGCCGCCTCTCGTTCGGCGTCTGCGCGCTTTCGTTCGGGCTGAGTCACTTCTTCGCCATCCCGCAGACGGCCGCCCTGGTTCCGGGGTGGATTCCGCCGGGCCAGCGGTTCTGGGCGGTGGCGACCGGAGTGGCACACGTGCTCGCCGGCGTCGCAATCCTCTCGGGGGTGCTGGATGTGCTCGCTTCCCGCCTGCTCACACTGATGCTCGCCGGCTTCGGCGCACTGGTGTGGGCGCCCGCGCTCGTCGCGCAGCCGCGGGAGCACATGGTGTGGGCGGGCAACGCGGTCAACCTGGCTTTAATCGGGGCGGCCTGGGCGGTCGCCGACTCGGTGGCAAGTCGCCGGCGGCGGGGCCGTGGGCAGGAAGGGCGCGAGCCGCTGGTCGCGTAACCAAAGATATGACAGTCACGACAGTGGGCGCAGGAGTTACGACAGTGAGCGCGGGGGTGACGACGAACAGTCCGCCGCGCGTGACGGCCGTCGATGCGCTGCGCGGCTTCGTCATGGTGTTGATGGCGCTGGATCACACGCGCGAGTTCTTCACGAGCTGGGACGGCAACCCGCTCGACCCGCAGCACACGACCCCCCTGCTGTACCTGACGCGCTGGGCGACTCACGTCTGCGCCCCGGTCTTCGTCTTCCTCGCCGGCACGTCCATCTTTCTCCAGCGGCGGCGAAAGACCGAGCGCCAGCTCGCCGGCCTGCTCTTCACGCGCGGGCTCTGGCTCGTCGTCGTCGAGCTGACGCTCGTGCAGCTCGTCTTCAACTTCAACTGGCGTTGGAACGTGCAACTCTTGGAAGTGATTTGGGCCATCGGCGCTTCGATGATGATTATGGCGGCGCTCATCCACCTGAGCGTCCGCTGGAACCTGCTCGTCGGCGCGCTCCTTGTGCTCGGGCACAACGCGCTCGACGGCGTGACGGTGGCGAGCCTCGGGCGGCTGGGCTGGCTGTGGCACCTCCTGCACGTCCCCGGCCTGGTCACGGGCCCGCCGACGAGTCCGCCGGTCGTCGTCGTCGCCTACCCGTTGCTGCCGTGGGTCGGGGTCATGGCGCTCGGCTACGCCTTCGGGAGCGTCCTGCTCGAAGAGAGGGGGCGGCGGGTGCGTCTGGAACTCGGCGCGGGCGCCGCGATGCTCGCCGCCTTCGCCGTGCTGCGTTGGAGTAACCTGTACGGCGACCCCGTCGGGTGGTCTGCGCAGTCGAACTGGTGGCGGACGCTGCTCTCTTTCTTCAACGTCCAGAAATACCCCCCTTCGCTACTCTTTCTGCTCGCGACCCTGGGGGTCGCGGCGCTCGTCATGGCCGCCGTCGAACACGCCGAAGGGCGGGGGGCGTTAGAACGTGCGCGCGGCGTGCTGAGGGTGTACGGCCGCGTGCCGCTCTTCTATTTCCTGCTGCACATCGCGCTCATCCACCTGCTGGCCCTCGCCGCCTCCGCCGCGGGCGGCGGGGACTGGCGGTGGTGGCTCACGGAGTTCCCGAACGGCGGCGTCCTGGCCGGCCACCCCCCCGGGTACGGCTACGGCTTGGGCGTCGTCTGGTGCGTCTGGGCCTTAGTCGTCGCGCTATGCTACCCCGCCTGCAAGTGGTACGCGGGCGTGAAGTCGCGGGGCCGGAGCCCGCTGCTGTCGTACCTGTGAATCGCACTTCTGCCCCGCGGGCATCGGAGAAAAACACTTGCGAAAATTTTCGAGGTTTTACGCGGCGTGCTTCATCCTGGCGTCCGCGGCCTTCGCGCACGCACAAGTGCGCCCCCGGCCGGCCGAGGGGGCCGCGCCGCTGGTCGTCGGCGAGACGTTCACGATCAATTCCAAAATCCTGGGCGAGACGCGGCGCATCAACGTCTACCTGCCGCCCGACTATAAGGAGCCTGCCGGGACGCGGCTGCCCGTGCTCTACATGCCGGACGGCGGCATAGCCGAAGACTTCCTGCACGTCGCGGGTCTGGTGCAGGTGTCGGTCGGCAACGGGACGATGCGGCCTTTCCTGCTGGTGGGCGTCGAGAATACACAGCGCCGGCGCGACATGACGGGCCCCACCGAAAACGAGAACGATAAAAAGATCGCGCCGCGCGTCGGGGGCTCCGGCGCGTTTAGAAGGTTCATCCGCGACGAGCTGATGCCGGAGGTCGAGCGGCGCTACCGCACGACTAAGGAGAGGGCCATCGTGGGCGAGTCGCTCGCGGGGTTGTTCGTGGTCGAGACCTTTCTCCTCGAACCCGACCTGTTCGACACCTACATCGCCTTCGACCCGAGCCTGTGGTGGAACGATCAAAAACTTATGGCCGACGCCGCCGGGCGGCTGCGCGCGCGGCCGAAGACGGAGAAGACGCTGTACCTCGCGAGCAGCAGCGATGCCGGGGAGGTCATGCAGGGCTTCGCGGACATTCTCAGCAGGGAGGCGCCCCCCGGCCTGCGCTGGCATTACGAAAAGATGCCGGACGAGAAACACTCCACGATCTACCACCCCGCCGCGCTCAAAGCCTTCCGGGCGGTGTTCAAGCCGCCGGCAGACAAATAACGAATAAGACCGCCGCGCGGCTACACAGGTCAGTGCCGCCCGCGGCGGCGGTTGGAGTGTTGCTATATGGCGGCGCCGTGTCGCAAAACTCCAACCGCCGCCGCGGGCGGTACTGACCGCTGCCGCAGTCGCGCCCGTATGAACGCCCCTCTAGGTTTTTTCTGATGGTAGGGATAGAGTAGCCTTTCCCCCGGTTTCACTTCATCCGGCGAGCGCGGAAAGGGTCTGCGGACATGTCCACCATCAGCGAAGCTACCTTGCCCGGCGTCGGGCGCAAGTTCCAGGTCGAGACGACGAGCGGCGACCGCCTCGTCATCGTCATCCACGACGACGGCCTGCGCGAGCTCTACCACTTCGCCCGCAAGAACCTCGACCGCCCGGCCTCCGTCCTCCGGCTCTCAGACGGCGAGGCCCGCCAGATCGCGGGCATCGTCGGCGGCCTGACCTACGTGCCGCGGAGCCTCCCGATGGCCGAGGTCGTCCTCGAAGACCTCGTGCTCGAATGGTTCACCGTCGAGCAGGGGGCGGCGTGCGTCGGCCGCAGCATCCGCGACCTCGGGGTGCGGACGCGCACCGGCGCCTCCATCGTCTCCATCATCGAGCCCGACCAGACGAAGCGCACCAACCCGGAGGCCGACACCGTCCTGAACGCGGGCGCGACGCTCATCGCCGCGGGCGACCGGCGCACCATCGGCGCGCTCAAGCGGCTGCTGGCCGAAGGGGAGACGGGGTGAGCCGATGGATCACATCATCCTTGAGGTCGGGCTGGCGCTGGGCCTGATAGCCTTCGCCGTCACGCTCGCGCACAGGCTCGGCGTGTCCAACGTCCCGTTCCTGATTCTCATCGGCATGGCGGTCGGGCCGCACGCCCCGCAGTTCGGCGTCTTCGACTTCCGCTTCATCGAGACCGGCTCGCTCATCTCCTTCATGGGGCGCATCGGCGTCCTCTTCCTGCTCTTCTACCTCGGGCTCGAATCCAACGTCACGCGGCTGATAGAGGCCGGGCGCTCGATACTCGTCGGCGGCAGCATCTACGTCGGCATCAACTTCACGGCCGGGCTCCTCTACGCGTATCTCTCGGGCTTCTCGCCGCGGGAGACGCTGGTGATGGCGGGCGTGACGACCATCTCGTCGAGCGCCATCGTCGCCAAAATCCTCTTCGACTACCGGCGCACGGCCAACCCCGAGACGGAACTCATCCTCGGCATCACGATGTTCGAGGACGTGTTCCTCGCCGTCTACCTGTCGCTCATCTCGGGCGTGGTGCTGAGCGGCGCGACCTCGGCGGCCGGCGTGCTCTCGTCGGGCGGCGTCGCGCTGGGCTTCATCGTCGGGTTGATGGTCGTCGGGCGCTGGGCGACGCCGCTCCTGAACCGGCTGCTGCGCATCTCGTCGAACGAGGTCTTCGTCGTCGTCGTCTTCGCGTCGCTCTTCCTGCTGGCGGGGCTCGGCGAGACGATCCACGTCGCCGAGTCCATCGGGGCGCTGCTCCTCGGGCTGATACTCGGCGAGACCGAGCACAGCGAGCGGATGGAGCGGCTCATCGTGCCGTTCCGAGACTTCTTCGGCGCGGCCTTCTTCTTCAGCTTCGGGCTCTCCATCGACCCGTTCGGCCTCGGCGGCGCGGTGTGGCTGGCGACGGGCGCGGCGCTGCTCTCGCTGGTCGGCGTCGTCGTCGCCGGGGTGGTCGTGGGCAGGCGCGCGAAGCTGTCGGCCGTGGCCTCGCTCAACACGTCGTTCACGCTGCTGGCGCGCGGCGAGTTCTCCATCATCATCGCCAACCTCGCGCTGGCCGGCGGGCTCGCGCCCGTCATCCAGCCGTTCGCCGCGCTCTACGTGCTCATCCTGGCGAGCGCCGCGCCCCTGCTGGCGAAGGAGTCGGAACGCATCTACGGCCTGTCCTCGAAACTCTTCCCCCGCCCGGACGAGGGCGACGAGGCCGACGCGGCCGTCGAAGCGGAAGAAGAGGCGCGCCCCTGAGCCGGGCGGCATCCGCGGAGCCGTCTAATACCCTTCGCCGCCCGCGCCCCCTCCGGCGCCGGCGAGAGACTGCCCGCCCGACGACGTAAGCCGCGCGCGGTGGAGGCGCAACAGCTCCCAAGCGCGCGCGAGGTGTCGCTCCTCCGTGAGCACGTTGCCGACGGCGACGCGGAGGGCGAGCCGCCCCCGCAGGCGCGTGTGCGTGAGGTAGGCGGCGCCCGTCGCGTTGAGGCTCGACAGCAGCCGCTCGTTCAACTCGTCCGCCGCCCCGCCGCCCGCCGCGCGGGCGCGGAAACAGACCACGCCCATCGGCACGGGCGCGAGCAGCTCGAACCCTTCGTCGGCCTCGACCCAGCCGGCGAAGACGCGCGCGAGCCGGCACGCCTCCCGCACGCGCGCCGCCAGACCCTCCCGCCCGAACGCGCGGATGACGAACCACGCCTTGAGCGCGCGGAAGCGCCGCCCGAGCTGGATGCCGTAATCCATGTAGTTGTGCGCCGCCCCGCCGGCGCGCTCGGCGTCGCCGCGCAGGTACTCGGGCACGAGCGAGAAGACGCGCCGCAGGCTCTCGGGGCGGCGCACGTAGAGCGTGCTGAAGTCGAGCGGCACGAACAGCCACTTGTGCGGGTTGAAGGCGACCGAGTCGGCCTGCCCGACGCCCCGCATCAGGTGGCGCCCCTCTTCGAGCAGCGCCATCGCGCCGCCGTAAGCCGCGTCCACGTGCAGCCACACGCCGTGCTCGCGGCACACCGCGGCTATCTCGGCGACCGGGTCAACGCTCGTCGCCGAAGTGGTGCCGACGGTGGCGACGACGGCGAGTGGGCGGCGCCCCGCGCGCACGTCCTCGCCGACGGCGCGGCGGAGCGCGCCCGCGTCCATCCTGTATTCGTCGTCCGTGGCGACGCGACGCACGTTCGCCTCGCCCACCCCGAGCGTGATGGCCGCCTTCTCAAGCGAGCTGTGCGCCTGGTCTGACGCGTAGAGCGTGAGCGCAGGGACGCCGGCGCGGCCCGCCAGCCCCTCGCGGCGCACGTCGAGCCCGAGTTCCTCGCGCGCGGCGGCCAGGGCGTGGAGGACGCCGACCGAGGCGGTGTCGTAGACGACCCCCTGAAACTCCGCCGGGAGGCCGAGCATCTGGCGTATCCAGTCGAGGACGACCGTTTCGAGTTCGGTGGCGGCGGGCGAGGTCTGCCACGTCATCGCCGAGACGTTGAGCGCCGCGGCCAGCATCTCGCCGAGGATGCCGGGCGCGGTGGTCGTCGTCGCGAAGTAGCCGAGGAAGGAAGGGTGCCCCCAGTGGACGATGCCGGGCATGATGACCCGGTCGAAGTCGCGCAGGATTTCGTCCATCGCCTCGGCGGCGTCGGGCGGCGCGGCGGGCAGTTTGTCGGCGGTCGCGCCCGGCCCGCGCTCGGGCACGACGCGGCGCGACTCGATCCCTTCGCGGTAGTCGGCGACCCAGTCGGCGACCTCGTGCAGCAGGCGGCGGAACTCGTCGCCGGGCAGGTCGCCCAACCCCGGCGTCTGTGTGTGAAGGGTCACGGCGTCACTTCCCTGGAGGGGCGTCGGGCCTCGCCTGACGCCCCGCGCGCCACGCGCGCCCCGTGCCCTTTGAGAGCAGTTTGTCGCCGAACGGGTAGCCGCCGCGCGCGGCGCGCCAGTAGAAGGCCCAGTAAGTGCTCACGGCGCGTTCGGCGACCCACAGCGGCGCGTACAGGCAGAGCCACGCGGGGAAGAAGCGCGCGGCCCCGTCGCCCCGCCCGCGCGCCGCGAGCAGCGCCGAGCCGCACGCCACGACCGCCGCCGCGGCGAGCGCCGCGCGCACGCCCGCCGCCGCCCACAGCAAGGCGAGCGCGGGCGGCAGCGCCGCGAAGAAGGCCGTCTTGGCGCGCATCACGAAATCCTCGTACGCCTGCCGCGGCCGCTGTTCGACCCACTTCCTGAAGCTCGGCGGCCGCTTCAGGACGAAGAAGTCGCGCGCGTAACAGATGCCCGCCCCCCGGGCGCGGAAGTGGCGGACGATCTATTCGTTGTCGAAGAGCACGTCGCCGTCGTAATGCCCGACGCGCCGCATCGCGCCGCGGCGCACGCCGAGCGTGCCGGGGTAATCGCCCTCGGCGATCCACGCGCGGTTGATGAGCATGCGCGCCCCTTCCGTCCGCGCCCACACGGGCAGCGGGCTCAGGTAGTTCTGCGGGCGCACCATCTCGAAAGAGCCGAGCAGGCGACACATGCGCCGCACGTCGTCCGGCGTGTAGCGGATGTCGTCGTCGGCGAGGATGATGCGCTCGTGGGCGGCGAGCCCGACGCCGGTGTGGATGCCGTTGACCTTGCCGTTGAGGTACTTGTACTGCGGGTCTACGGGCGCGTGGGAGCACGCGCCGCGCCACGCCTCGCCGTGCGCGTCGAAGACCTCGCGCGGCGAGCCGTCTACGACCAGCACCTCGCAGCCCGCGGCCGCGAGCGTGCGGAAATAGTCGCCGAACCGGCCGGCCTCCCGCGCGTCGTAGCGGACGCGGCGAATCGTCAGCAGGTAGGTGCAGCGCGCGTCGTCGCCGCCGGGCGCGGAAAAGTTTTCTGCTCTCATCTCTCGAAGCGGGGACAAATGTACGCCCGCGTGCCGAAAATCCCCCGGCCGCGGGCGCGTCGGCGTCCGGGCGTTAACTTAATACAAACTCCCTGCCACGTAATCTATACAAAATCTTTCTATTTTGAGTGAGCGCGCGACGCGGCAGTTCGCCGCCCCGCGCGCGCGGCGCGCTTTCTTAGAACAAACAAGGGAATGTCACGAGCAATCAGGGCGGCACTTCGACCGAACCCGTTCCGCGGCGCAGGGGGGCACGCCCACAGCTCGTACGCCGCGTGGCGCGGCGGCGAACTCGTCCACCCGCTCGACCCGGGGCGCGGCGTCTCGCCGCTGGCCCGCGCCGTGCACGGCGCCTTCCGCGCCCACGTCCTCGACGCAGACTTCCCGTGCGTCGGCGGGAAGGCGGCCATCAACCACGACAACTACCGCTTCGGCCTCTACGACGAGATGAACTCTCGGGGGGCGACCGCGGGGCTGGCGCACGACCTCTGGGAGTACGCGCAGGAGCGGGCGAGCTTCGAGACCGATTACGCGACGTTCGTCGCCAGCTTCGCGGCGCCCGCCGTCTCGGGCGAGCCGGAGTGGGAAAGGCTTTTGTGGTCGCAGCTCCAGAGCCTGCACGACCTCGACAGCGCGCACCACGCGTGGGACCCTTCGGTGAGCAGCGACCCGGCCGACCCCGGCTTCTCTTTCAGCTTCGCGGGGACGGGCTTCTTCGTCGTCGGGATGCACCCGGCGAGTTCGCGCCGCTCGCGCCGCTTCGCGTGGCCGACGCTCGTCTTCAACGCGCACGAGCAGTTCGAGCGGCTGCGCGAGCAGAACCAGTTCGAGCGGCTGCGCGAGACCGTGCGCGCGCGCGACTACAAGTTGCAGGGCTCGCTCAACCCGAACCTGAGCAACTTCGGCGAGGCGAGCGAGGCGCGCCAGTACTCGGGCCGCGCCGTCGAGGAGGGCTGGCGCTGCCCGTTCAGCCCGCGGCGCGGCGCGGCCGACAAGCCGAAGGATTAAAGGGCGCGCGACATGACGACCCGCTACCACCTGGAACCGCAGACCGGCGTCGGCTTCCTGCTCGGCCGCGGGCAGCTCCTGAAGGTCATCGACCCGCGGGGCGAACAGGTCTCGGACTTGACCGCGTTCTCGCAGGAGGACAAGTCCGAATGGCTCTCCTCGGGGCGGACGATTGATTACGCCAACACCATCTACCTGACCAAGGGGCACACGCTCTATTCCAACCGCAGCCGCCCGATGTTTTCGATAGTCGAGGACACGGTCGGCCGGCACGACTTCCTGCTCACGCCGTGCAGCCCCGACACCTTCAGACTGCTTTACGACCACCACGACTACCACCCGAGCTGCTTCGAAAACCTCTCCACGAGCCTCGCCCCCTTCGGCGTCTCGCCCGACATGATACCGACGACCTTCAACATCTTCATGAACGTCGTCGTGCTCCCCTCCGGCGAGCTGCGCATAGACCCGCCGCCCTCGCGCGCCGGGGACTACGTCGTGCTGCGCGCCGAGACGGATTTGATCGTCGGCGTCACGGCCTGCTCCGCCGAGAAGTCCAACAACTACAGCTTCAAACCGATTGACGTGGAAGTGCTCTGAGCGCGCCCCGCGCGGGTCAGTAAGACCAGGGGTTGTAGCCAGGGTCGGCCAGGGCGTCGTAGGAGGTGGAGAACCAGTGCCGGCCTCCGGGCGGGACGAAGTCGAGCGCCGCCCGCGGTTCCAGCTTCAGCTCGAAGGACGCCTCGGCGAACTCGCGGACGGGGAAGAGAAGCTCGTCCGGCTCGACGGACGCCCACGCGCCGAACGCCGCGCGGGCCTTCGGCGCCTCCCCGTCCCGCAGGGCGCGCGCGGCGAAGCGCGTCAGGTGGTAGGCGTGCGAGAACAGAGGGTGCAGGAGGTGTCGGCCCTCGAAGCCGGCGCGCCCGAGTTCGTCGACGTACTCGGGGCAACTCGCGCGCAGCTCGCGGACGAGGGCGGCCTGCCTGCCCTCGCCGGCCGAGTCGGCGGCGGGTAACTCTAAAAGTCTGCGGGCCTCGGCGAACGCCTTCCGCTTCTCCTCAAGGGTGACGGGGTTGAATCGCTCCCGCGCGCCGCGGAGCCACGCGCGCTTCGCGGAGACCTTGACGGACTCTTCGTCCAGACTGCCGTCCGGCCGTGTGAAGCGCGTCAACTGTTCGATCAGCGCGACGCCGCGCGCGTTCGCGCGCGCGAGCGCTTCGACCTCGCGCGTCGTCCGGTGGGTCAGCACGAGCGACGCGTTAAGACGCGCGTCAGAGCCCGACAGCCCGAAGCGCCCCTCGCGCTCCATCCTCGACAGCAGGAGCATCAGGTCGGCCGCGTCAAGGATTCGGCTGGCGCCGCTCCCGAAGTCGTTCTCGTCCTCGGGGTCGGGTTCGAGCAGGCGGAAGACGAAGCGGAAGGCGTCGGGCTCGCGGGCCGGGTCGGCGCCGGGCACGCGCGCCACGCACACCTCCTCGCCCTCGGCCGGGGCGCGCGCGACGACCTCCGCCTTCAACCATTCGAGGAAGAGCGCGGCCTCGTGGCGGTTGCGCGCCGGCAGAGGGTTCTCCGGCCACTCCCTGAAAGTTTCCCGCGGCGACTCGCCGCCGTGCCCCGTCATGGTCGTCGCCTGCCCCGGCGCCGGCGTCGCCGGCTGTGCGCGTAGCGCCTCGACGAGCCGCACCAGGTCGGCCGCCCAGAGTCGCACGCGGAGGTCGGGCGTGGCCGGGCTCGTCACGTTCGGCCAGCCGGCCGCGCGCGCCTCGGCCACCGAGTCTTCGGCGAACAGGAGCAGCCCGCGCCCGGCCTGCGAGACGACGGCGTAGGTCATCACGCCGCGCGTGTTCGTCGTCGGCCCGCCCGTGCTCTTGGTGACGACCTCGAACCACCCGAACCTCAGCTCGCGCGGGTCGCCGAGTTCGACGCGGAGCGCGGTCTCGTCGGGGAGGGGGACGGTCAGCGCGCCGTCCGCGAGGCTGATTCCGGGCCGCCGCAGGTCGCGCGAGCGCGCGTACCGCCTCTGCCCGGGGAGGCTGAGGAAGAAGAGCCCGAACCAGAGGAGCGCGAAGGCGAAGACGACCCACGCCCCGTCAACTCCGGACGGCAGGAGCAGCAGCAGGGACGAGCCGGCGGCCGCCGCCAGCAGGGAGAAGAGGCCGGCCGCGAGCCCGACAAAGAGACTCGCCCAAAGCGAGCGCCGCACGGGCACGCGCAGCACGGCCCCCGGCGGCCTCGCCTTCAGTCGAGCATCCGCTTCCATTTTTTCAACGAACGGTCGCGCGCGCAGACGGAGAGCGGCCGCGCGCGTGCGCTCTCGATCTCCAGCACGCGCCCTGTCTCCTTGTCGGCGCGAAGCCGCATGCACACGCAGCCGTAGCCGTGGCTGCCGTTCGTCTCCACCCACTGACCCGGCTTGAAGCTCGGCCACGGCCAGTCGCCTTCGACCTGATGGCCCCCCTGCACGCCTACGACCCACTCGCCGTCGCGGTCGTAGAGCGAGATGTTCGCCGGCGTGGGGTTGCTGAACCAGCCGCAGCGCGTCTCGAACCGGGGCGCGGCGGAGGCGGCGTGCGGCCGTGCGCCGCAGACGAGCGCGGCCGCCGACACCGCGCAGCACAGGACTAGCGGGAGAGTCTTCGAGTGTTTCATCTGCATGCCTTCACCGTGTTGACCGGCAGGATTGCCGCGCGCCGTCTGTCGGCGGCGCCGCGGGCGCGGCAGTGTAGCACGGCGCGCCGCGGCCTGTCGTTCGCCCTTATATCGGGGCGCGACTTCGGCCGAAAACTTGCTCGGCGTACCCGGATGGCTTGTCAAACGGGGGCCGAGCAGGTATGTAGTGCTCGTGACCGGCGGCGCGCGCCCTCTTCGGCGCGCCGCGCCGTAGAGGCTCAAAGCATGGCTACTGACCGTCGTGAGTTGCTGAGAACCTTCGCCCTCGCCAACGAGTTCAAGGAGGGTGACCTGCTCGTCGGCGGGACGCGGGACGAGTCCGTGCGCGGGGCGGCGCGCTCTGCGCTCGGCGCGCTCACGCTCGGCGCGCTCTCCGCGACCGCGCTGGTGGAAGACGGCCTGAGCGAAGCCCTCGCCGCCTCGCTCGACCGGCGGCTCGCGGCGGAAATCTCGGGGCTGACGGTCGCCGGGTTGAAGGCCGTCCTGCTCGGGGGCGGCGGCGCGGACTGGGTTCGCCGCTACGGCGACGCCCTCACCAGCGAGGCGGTCGCCGCCGCCGTCAAGCTGATGACGAACGACGAGCTGTCGGCGGTCGCGCGCAAGCTCTTCAACCCGCTCCCCGGCGAGGGCGTCAGCGTCGGCTCGCCGCAGCACTTCGGCTCGCGCCTCCAGCCCAACAGCCCCGGCGACGACGAGGAGGAGATACTCTTCTCCGTCCTCGAAGGGCTCTCGTACGGCTGCGGCGACGTGCTGCTCGGCGTCAACCCCGCGGGCGACGACGTGGAGACGATAGCCCGCCTCGAAGAACTGCTCCGCTCGGTGGTCGAGCGTCTGCGCCTCCCGACGCGCTACTGCGTCCTCTCCGACATCGTGAAGCAGACGAGCGCGCGCCTGCGCGTGCCGGTGGACGTGGGCTTCCAGAGCCTCGCCGGCACCTCGAAGGCCCTCGGCGGCATGGTCGGCCTCGACGTGGACGGCGTGCTCGACCTGGCGCGCGGCTTCGGCGGCCTCTACTTCGAGACGGGGCAGGGGGCGGAGGTCACCAACGGGGCGGCCGAGGGGCTGGACATGGTGACGCTCGAAGCGCGCAGCTACGGCGCGGCGCGGCACATCCAGAGGCGCACGGGCGCGTGGACGATAGTCAACGACGTGGCGGGCTTCATCGGGCCCGAGGTCTTCCGCACGGGCGAACAGCTCCTGCGCGCGTGCCTCGAAGACACGGCGATGGCGAAGCTGCACGGCCTGACGATGGGGCTCGACGTGTGCTCGACCTTCCACATGGGCGTCGCGCCCGGCGAGCTTAAAAGGTTGACCTCGCAAATCGCCGAGCGCGCCGCGCCCGCCTACCTCATGGCCGTGGCGGGCAACGCCGACCCGATGCTCGGATACCTGACGACCTCCTTCCGCGAGCACCCGCGGCTGCGCGCGCGGACGGGGAGACAAATCTCGACGCCGATGCGCAGGCGCCTGACCGAGCTGGGCGTCATGGACGCGGGCGGCCTCCCGCGCGCCGACGCCGGGAGCGCCGCCTCGCTCTACGCGGCCTACATGAAGGCCGGCGGCGACGCGCGCCCGCCCGAGGCGCTGCGCGCGGAGGCCGCGAAGAAGCTGAAGGCGCTCGCGGGGCGCGGCTACGACCTCGGCCTCGGGCACGCGGAAGACTACGGGGCGCCGCCCGGGGTCGAGTCGAGACTCGAAGCCATCTACGAACACGCGAGGCGCGCGCTCTACGCCGCGCTCGACGAGGCGGTCGTCCGCGACGCGTGTCCGCGCAGCCTGCGCGCGCGCACGCTCGCCGACGACAGGGAGCAGTACCTTTCGGACCCGCCTTCGGGCGAGCGGCTGCGCGCGGAAGACGCCGTGCGCGTCGCCGCGCTCTACGGCCAGCGCCGGCCGCAGGTGCAGCTCGTCGTCTCGGACGGGTTGAACGCCGACGCCCTCAACGAAAACCTGCGCGCCGTGCTGCCGCGGCTGCGGCGCGGACTGGCGGGGGCGGGGCTGCACGTCGGCGGGGTGGATGTCGTCGTCACGGGCGGGCGCGTGCGCGCGGGCTACCACGCGGGGGAACTCGTCGGCGCGGACGCGGTCGTCCACCTCATCGGGGAGCGGCCGGGGACGGGTCTCAACACGCTCTCGGCATACCTCACTTACGGCCGCGACCCGGCGGGGCGCCTGCGCTGGAGCCCCGGCCTCGACCACTCGTGCACGACGGCCGTCTGCGGCATCCACCCGAGGGGGAAGCGCCCCGACGCCGCGGCCGAAGAGATTCTGGGTTGCCTCGTCAGGATGTTCGAGCGGCGCCGCTCGGGCGTCGCCCTCGGGTCGGGATAAGGAGTCTTTATGTTGAAACCGAATCTGCTCTTCTCGTCCGTTCTTTTGTTGGCCCTGCTCGCGCCGCCGCTCGGCGCACAGGAGGGCGCGGGGCAGGCTTCGCCGTACAGGCCGCAGCCGCGGAAGGGCGTCGGCGTGACGGTGCTGCGCGCGGCCCGGCTGATTGACGGGACGGGGCGCCCGCCGGTCTCGAACGCCGTGGTCGTCATCAGCGGCGACCGGATTACCGCCGCCGGGCCGGCGTCGGGCGTCCGCGTGCCCGCTGGCGCGAAGGTCATAGACCTCGGCGACGTGACGCTGCTGCCGGGCTTCATCGACGCGCACACGCACCTCATCGGGCGCGTCCTCGGCGACCCGGAGGCCGAAGCCTCCGTCGTCAAAGATTACAGCTCCTTCGGCGCCATCCTCGGCGTCGTCAACGCGCAGCGGACGCTCCTCGCCGGCTTCACCACCGTCCGCAACGTCGGGGCGCACGGCGAGTTCGACGACGTGGCGCTGCGCAAGGCAATCAACGACGGGTGGGTCGAAGGGCCGCGCATGCAGACGGCCGGACACGCCATCGGCATCACGGGCGGCCACTGCGACGAGAACGCCTACAGGCCGGGGCTGCTCGACGGCTCGATACGCGACGGGATAGCCGACGGCCCCGAGCAGGTGCGCGCCGCCGTGCGCTACCAGGTCAAATACGGCGCCGACGTGATTAAGACCTGCGCCACGGGCGGGGTGCTGTCGGAGGGCGACGCCGTCGGGGCGACGCAGTACACCTTCGAGGAGATGAAGGCGGCGGTCGAGGAGGCGTCGAAGCTGGAGCGGAAGGTGGCGGCCCACGCCCACGGCGCCGAGGGCATCAAGATCGCCACGCGCGCCGGCGTGGCCTCCGTCGAGCACGGCTCGTTCCTCGACGAGGAGGGCGCCCGGCTGATGGCCGAGCGCGGCACGTACCTCGTGCCGACGCTGATGGCGGGCGAGCAGGTCGAGCGCCTAGCGAAGAGCGGCGTGCTCAAGGGGCTGCGCGCCGAGAAGGCGCTCGCGGCCGCGGCCGCCATGCGGAACGGGATTAAACTGGCCGTGGCCAACCGCGTGCCCGTCGCCCTCGGCACGGACGCCGGGGTCATCCCGCACGGCACGAACGCGCACGAGTTCACGCTGATGGTCGAGTGGGGCGGCATGAGTCCGTTGGACGCCATCGTGGCCGGGACGCTCAGCGCGGCGAGGCTGCTGGGCTGGGAGAAGAACCTCGGCACGCTGGAGGCGGGCAAGCTCGCCGACGTGGTCGCCGTCCCGGGCGACCCGCTCCGCGACATACGCAGCATGGAGCGGGCGGTGTTCGTGATGAAGGACGGCTTCGTCTACAAGTCCCCGGCCCGCTGACGCCGCGGGGCGGGCGCACACGTCCGCACGCCACCGTAGTCTTACCTTTTCCCGCCCGAGACGAGCGGTGAAACACACGGCGTCCCGAGTGTTTCACCCTGAAACAGAGCCTTCCCGCCACACCCCGCGCCGCCGGTCAAAACCCGCGGCCGGCGCCCCGTTCTGTCCCTCCGCGTCGCGGCACATGCCTTGCACTTAAACAGGCTTCCCCCGTTTGTGGTCAACCAGTCGAAGCGCGCGCCCCACTTTCACGGCGATCCGTCTGCGCGGCCACGCGGCGTCTCCGACAGGGCGGTAAGCCTCACGGGCCAACCGCGTCGGGTGTAATCCAAAAGAGCAGCGAATAAAACACGTCCGGAGTTACAGCCGTCAGGGGGCGCACCGGGCTTCCTGACGGCGCAGGCCGGGACACTACTTCTACGGGCTTCGGGGGACAGATTTTAACTGATGAGCACTACCTACTCCGCATCCGCTTCGTTCAAACGTCTGACTCTGGCTCTCTTTCACATCGTCATACTTTCCTTCGCCGCCGGCTCGCTACAGCAGGCCGCGGCCGCGTCCGCGGGCGGCTCCCTGGCGCACGCCGGCCCCGCGCCGGTAAGGACGCTCGACGCGCGCGAAGCGTCGCCGGCGGAGACGGCCGCCGCCGGGGAGGCGACCGCCGCGGCGCCTTCGCCCGCGCCTTCGCCCGCGCCCGGCGCCGAAGCCGACACGTCCGTCACGGCGCCCGCGTCCGCGGAAACTACCGCCGCGCCGGCGGGCGCAGACGCGCCGGCCGAGGAGGGAGCCGCGCCGGCCGCGACGGCCAAAGAGTTGACGGCGGCGAGCGCGACCGCGCCGCTGGCGTCCGTCGCCGACCCGCAGGCCGCCCCCGCCCCGCAGGAGGGGCAGCCGCACTACCTGATTCCTCTAGGGTCTGTCTGGAAGTACCTCGACAACGGCAGCGACCAGGGCACGGCGTGGCTCTCGCTCGCCTACGACGACTCCTTGTGGGCGAGCGGCGCGGCGCAGCTCGGCTACGGCGACGGCGACGAGAAGACGGTCGTCGGCTTCGGCTCAGACCCCGCAAACAAGCACGTCACCACCTACTTCCGGCGCAGCTTCGGCGTGGCGGACGCCGCCTCCTACAAGTCGCTGAAGCTGCGGCTGCTGCGCGACGACGGCGCGGTCGTCTACCTCAACGGCAAAGAGGTCTTCCGCAGCAACATGCCGGACGGCGCCGTCAACTACAGAACCACCGCCCCGGCCGGCGTGGCCGACGCCGCCGAGAAGACTTTTTACGAGAAGAGTATTGACCCCGCCCTCCTCTTGGACGGCACGAACATCGTCTCGGTCGAAGTCCACCAGGACTCGCCCGCCAGCTCCGACGTGAGCTTCGACGTGGAGCTGGTCGGCTCCACCGTCACCCCCCTCGTGCCGGCCGGGGCCGTCTGGAAGTACCTCGACAACGGCTCCAACCAGGGCACGGCGTGGCGCGAACCGGCCTACGACGACTCCCTGTGGGCGAGCGGCCCGGCGCAGTTGGGCTACGGCGACGGCGACGAGAAGACCGTCACGGGCTTCGGCCCCGACCCCAACAACAAGTACGTCACCACGTACTTCCGCCGCTCCTTCAACGTCAGCGACCCGGCCGCCTACAAGGGGCTGCTGCTCAGGCTGCTGAAGGACGACGGCGCGGTCGTCTACCTCAACGGCAAAGAGATCTACAGGGGCAACGTGCCCGCCGGGCCCGTCACGAACACGACGCCCGCCTGGACCATCTCGGCGGAGACCGCCTTCGTCGATAAGGACGTGGACGCCGCCCTCCTCGTGAAGGGGAGGAACGTCATCGCGGTCGAAGTCCACCAGGACGGCCCCATAAGCTCCGACATGAGCTTCGACCTCGAACTGCTCCCCACGACGCCCGCCGCGCTCATCTCGATGGGCTCTGTCTGGAAGTACCTCGACAACGGCAGCGACCAGGGCGGGCTCTGGCGCGAGAACTCTTTCAACGACTCGGCGTGGGCGAGCGGTCAGGCGCAGCTCGGCTACGGCGACAGCGACGAGAAGACGCTCGTCGGCTACGGCCCCGACGCGGCCAACAAGTACGTCACCACATACTTCCGCCGCTCCTTCCAGATCGGCGACCCGGCCTTTTACAAGTCGCTGACGCTCAGGCTGATGAGGGACGACGGCGCGGTCGTCTACCTCAACGGCAAGGAGGTCTACCGCAGCAACATGCCCGCCGGCGCGGTCGGCTACAAGACGACGGCCGGGTCGAACACGGGCAACGAGTCGGCCTTCCTCAAGGCCGCGGTTGACCCGAGCGTGCTCGTCAGGGGCACGAACGTCGTGGCCGTCGAAGTCCACCAGGACTACGGCGGCAGCTCCGACCTCAGCTTCGACCTCGAACTCGTCGGCTCGCGCGAGACGCTCGCGGACTCCGACGCGGTCTGGAAGTATCTGGACAACGGGTCGGAGCAGGGCACGGCGTGGCGCGAGCCCGCCTTCGACGACTCCCTGTGGGCGAGCGGCGCGGCGCAGTTGGGCTACGGCGACGGCGACGAGAAGACGCTCGTCGGCTACGGCCCCGACGCGGCCAACAAGTACGTCACCACATACTTCCGCCGCACCTTCAACGTGACCGACGCCGCCGCCTCGAAGGCGCTGAAGCTGCGCCTCCTGCGCGACGACGGCGCCGTGGTCTACCTCAACGGGCGCGAAGTGCTCCGCAGCAACATGCCGGACGGCGCCGTCAACTCGAAGACGCTGGCCGTCGAAGGCGCGGAGTTCGCGGGCGAGGGCTCCTACTACGAGTCGGCCGTAGACCCCGCCTACCTCGTCAACGGCGCGAACGTCATCGCGGTCGAGCTGCACCAGAACAGCGCCACCAGCTCTTCGGACGCGAGCTTCGACCTTGAACTGGTCGCCACCAACAAGCCGCCGGCCGTGCTCCTGACCGCCCCGGCCGACGGCGCGGCCTACAACGCGCCGGTCAACGTCACGGTCACCGCCAACGCCAGCGACGCCGACGGCACGGTGAGCAAGGTGGACTTCTACGCCAACTCGAACCTCGTCGGCACGGCCACCTCCAGCCCCTACCGCGTCACCTGGGGCAACGCCGCGGCGGGCACATACACCCTGACCGCCGTGGCGACCGACGACGCGGGCGCGACGGCCGTCTCCAACTCGGTGACCGTCACCGTCAACCCCGCGGCGGCCGGCACCAACCCGAACCAGACCGCGCCGCCCTCGCTCGCCTCGTGTAAGACGGCCGACGTGGTGGCGGTAGACCAGGTGCTCTTCTACAACCGCCTCGGCGCGTTCAACCCGGCGGGCATGATCTACGCCCTGCGCCGCGACGTGGTGGCGACCGACCCCGCGAAGGGGCTCGCGGCCGGCAACGCGCAGTTGCGCCCCGACAAGCGGCCGCGCCCGCTCACGCTCCGCATGAACGTCGGCGAATGCCTGACCGTCAAGTTCCAGAACCTGCTCGCGCCCACGCCGGCCGACGACAACCAGCCCGCGACGCGCACGGCGGGCGTCCACGTCGTCGGGCTGCAACTCGTGAGCAACATCCTCGACGACGGCTCGAACGTCGGCGCGAACCAGTCGAGCCTCGTCGAGCCCGGCGGCACGGCCGTCTACACCTTCTACGCGGAGCACGAGGGCAACCACCTCATGTACTCGCCGGCCGCGACGACGGGCGGCGAGGGCGACGGCGGCTCGCTCTCGATGGGGCTCTTCGGCTCCGTCAACGTCGAGCCGAAGGGCGCGGAGTACTACCGCAGCCAGGTCACGGCGCAGGAGTTGGCCTACGCCACGACGGGCAGGACGCCCGCGGGACAGCCCGTCATCAACTACGACGCCGTCTACCCTTCGGGCCACCCGCGCGCCGGCACGCCCGTCCTGAAGATGGTGCACAACAACGAGATCATTCACTCGGACTTGAACGCCGTCATCACCGGCCCGAACAAGGGTCGCTTCCCCGCGGGCACCTACCGCGCGAACGCGACCGAGCCAGACCGCGAGCAGCCCTTCCGCGAGTTCACGGTCGTCTACCACGACGAGATTAAGGCCGTGCAGGCGTTCCCCGAGTTCTTCGAGGACCCGGTTCTTTCGCACACGCTGCACAGCGTGCGCGACGGGTTCGCCATCAACTACGGCACGGGCGGCATCGGCAGCGAAATCCTCGCCAACCGCCTCGGCGTCGGGCCGATGGCAAACTGCACGGAGTGCAAGTACGAGGAGTTCTTCCTCTCGGCGTGGACGGTCGGCGACCCCGCGCAGGTCGTGGACGTGCCGGCCAACATGCGCGACGGGGCGGGGAACCTGATTAAGGGCGCGAAGGCGACGAAGGTGCTCTACCCCGAAGACCCGTCGAACGTGCACCACTCGTACCTCAACGACCACGTCAAGATGCGCGTCGCGCACGCCGGCCCGAAGGAGCACCACGTGCACCACCTGCACGCGCACCAGTGGCTCAGGACTCCCGACAGCGACAACTCAAGCTACCTCGACAGCCAGGCGCTCGGGCCGGGCTACTCCTTCACCACGGAGATCGCGCACGGCGGGTCGGGCAACAAGAACAAGACGGTCGGGGATTCGATCTTCCACTGCCACTTCTACCCGCACTTCGCGCAGGGCATGTGGGAGCTTTGGCGCACGCACGACGTGTTCGAAGAGGGCACGAGGCTGGACGGCGACGGACGCCCCGCCGCCGGCTCGCGCGCTCTGCCCGACGGTGAGATAGCGGCGGGCACGCCCATCCCTGCCATCGTGCCGCTGCCGACCATCGCCATGGCGCCGGTGCCGACGGCGAGCTTCAAGGGCTACCCGTTCTACGTCCCCGGCGTCGCCGGCCACCGGCCGCCGCACCCGCCGCTCGACACCATCGACGACGGCGGGCTCCCCCGCCACGTCGTCACGGGCGGCACGTACGAGGAGCACCACACGCGCCTCGACTTCGACAAGA
>DASVWB010000389.1:0-1998 GCA_036389815.1 Pyrinomonadaceae bacterium
CGCCCGGTGCCGACTGAAATGCCCGCGACCTTCGGCGCACCCCGCCGCCGGCGCGGACATCAAAGCCCACTTCGGATCAAGGAGGTCTTGAGCTTTGCGCTTCCCCCCCGCCAAGGGATGTTACCGCTGCGCCTGGCACGCGAAGGGCGGGCGCTTCCTCTGCCGCTGGCCGTTCGGGCTCTGGGACGTCTCGGCGGCCGAGGGGGCCGTCAGGCGCCTTCGCGGCCGCGGGCGGCTGCGCGTCGTGCGCGTCTCCTGGCTGACCCTGCGGCGCCTCGCCCTGCGCGACGGCTGGTTCGGGGGGAGGCAGTTCTACGAGCCGCACGTCTCGCACGTCAACACCCGCAAGGCCGGCATACTCGGCACCGTGAGGGGGCGGCCGGGCCGACGGCTCGTCCTCCTGGAAGGGATGCACCGCGCGGTGCGCTGCCTGCGCGAGCGGAGGGACTTCCGCGCCTACGTGCTGCCGGCGCGGGAGACCGCCGCCGTCGAGCTGAAGGCCGGCCGCCGGGCGAAGGCGGAGAAGAATTTCGGGGCGGTGCGCCCGGCCTTTTCGTCGAAGGCACCCGGCACATCCAGCGCCCGGCCCAGACAGACCCGCCGCACGCGCGCCGCCTAGCCTCGACGCCCCGACCCGGCTGCGGCGCGTCGCCGTCGCGGCGCGGGTGAGCCCGCGGCCTTCGCTCGTTTGTCCGGGGCCGTCCGCAGCTTCGGCGCTGCGTGAGCCTCATCGACACCATCAGCGTTCGATCTTAAAGTTAAGAAGACTCGGGGCCGGATAATTGCAGGCTGCGTAATCGGCGGCGGACAGTGCCTGCCAAGACGGGGAGGGGAGACATGTCTTGACGACTGGCCGCTAATACAACTCTCCATGGAAGGGCCAAAGTGTGGAGAGTTGCTGACGACACGTAGCTACGAAGGCCGTGGCGGGCCGTTCGAGGGATGAATCTCTCGTCAGGCGGGTGCCTGCTGTCAGCGTGGGTGGTTCGGGATTCCGTTCAGTGCATACCGGCCCTCATGGAGGCCACGGCCGCGAGCAGCAGCCCCACCGCGACGGCCGCCACGGAGAGCCCCGCCCCGGCGGACTCGCGCCCCCACAGGTGGAGGGCGCAGAGCATCAGCGTGACTGACGAGACGGCACACAGCACACCGCCCGGGAAGCGAGACATCAGTACATGATCCCCCTTTGAGCTTGGAGGAGAGTATATCGGGCTCGCACGAGGGGACTTGGTTCGGGTGAGAACAGACTTGCCCCCGTCGCGGTCGCTCAGGCGGTGAGGCGGGCGAGCAGGTCGCGCAGGCGTTCGGGCTCCTCGCCGAGGTAGAAGACCCACTCGCCGCCGCCGACGTTGGCCTCCGTGTCCTCCAGCGCCTTGTCGTACTTCTCGGGCATCACGACGAGCGACGTCCGCCCGTTGTACCTGGCGTGCTGGCGGACGAGCCTCCCGACTCTCAACACCTCCTCGGCCGTCTTCCCGACGAGGTTCACCAGCAACAGGTCGGCATCAACGCCCCCGACCCGCTCCAGCGCGTCCTCCTCGTCCACGGCCACGACGACGCGGTAGCCGTAGCCGTGGAGGTTACTCACCAGCGGCCTGCGCGTCTCGTCGTCCTCTTCGAGTAAGAAGATGGTCGGCCGCTTCTTCGGCCCGTCGTTCATCATTAGCCCCTTACCGAAACAGGCTTGGCGAAGTAGCACACCGACGCCGACCGTTTAGAGGCGTCGGCGAGCCCTCGCCTAAGATACCCCGGCCCCGGACATAGTCATTACAGTCCCGTTAGCGGCGGCCATCGCGCCGTAGCACTCGCAGGCCGATTGCCGCAGCGCGTGGCGGTCTAGGAAGTGGACGCGCCCGCGCGAGTGGCCCACGGCGCCCGCGTAGACCAGTTCCTGATAGAGCATCGTGACCCCGGCGCGTCGAAGTCCCATGTGATGCGCCATCCGCTCCTGCGTGAACTCAACCTCGTCGGCCGCGGCGCGGTCACCCAGCAGGGACA
>DASVWB010000390.1:0-4959 GCA_036389815.1 Pyrinomonadaceae bacterium
GGTCGTGCGCGACACGGGCGGACTGCGCGCGCAGCCGGGGGCGCACGCCGCGCCGCCGCCGGAGCACACGCAGCCCGTCGGGCGGCAACAGCCCTATCAACGACAGCCGCACCAGCCGCGGCCCCCTTACGCGCAGGCGCCGCCGCACGCGCAGCCGCCCCCGCCCCCGCGTCGCTCGCGCAAGGGTTACGTCGTCGGCCTCGTCGTCGTGCTGCTCGTCGGCGCCGCGGGGCTCGGCGTCCTGGGCGTGCTCCTCTACATGAACCGCGGTGGGTCGCGGACTGCCAACGCGAACGCGCGCCCGGCGCCGACGCCCGCGCGCGCCAACGCGAACACGTTCGCGAGCCCGACGCCCACGCCGCTCCCCGACGTGATGCAGGTCGCCGAGGTGAAGATTATCGGCGGCTCGCTCGTCTCGCCCGCAGACCTCCCGGGGATGACGCCCGCGCAACTGCGCATGCTGCGCAACACCGTCTACGCGCGCCACGGCCGCGTCTTCCGCGAGGACGACCTCCGGCAGTACTTCGCCGCGCGCCCGTGGTACAAGCCGGAGAACGGCTACAGCGACCGCCTGCTCACGACCAACGACCGCGCGAACGCCGACCTGCTCAAAGCCTTCGAGGAGAACAACGGCGCGCCGCCCCGCGCCGACGCCGCCGAGGTGAGCAAGGACGTGGCCGACGCGCTCGAAGAGTGGGCCGAGGCGACGCGCGAGCGCGACATCGCCGGGCACATGTCGCACTACGCCGACACGCTGGAGACCTTCTACCAGAAGCAGAACGTCCCGGCCTCGCGCGTGCGCGCCGACCGCCAGGAGGCCTTCGTGCGCTACGACCAGATGGACGTGCGCCTCGCCAACGTGCAGGTCGCGCCCGACCCCACGGGGACGCGCGCCACCGTCACCTTCGACAAGACCTGGGACTTCGACTCCCCAGACAAGAACTCCAAGGGGAGCGTCCGCCAGCAACTCTCCCTCGTCCGCGCAGGCGGCCGCTGGCTCATCAACGGCGAGCGCGACTTGCAGGTCTATTACAAGAACAGTGAAGAGTATTGACGGGGAGTAGGCAGTAGACAGTAGTCAGTAGTCAGTAGCGCCCCGCGAGGCGCGCGCCGACTCTGACAGCCGGGCGATTAGCCGACCGAATGTTCTTCTACTGTCTACTGTCTACTGTCTACTATCTACTTCTTTCATGCGAGTCATCGTCACCGAGAAGCCTTCGATGGGGCGGGACGTGGCCGCGGCCTTGGGGGCCGGGCGGCGGGGCGAGGGGTTTATCTCGGGCGAGTCGGACATCGTGACGTGGTGCGTCGGCCACCTGGTCGAGCTCGACGACCCGCAGTCGTACGACGCGCGTTTGGAGCGCTGGCGGGTCGAAGACCTGCCGATACTGCCGGACGAGTTCAAGTATCACCCTTCGGAGCGGACGCTCGAACAGTTCAACGTCATCCGGGCGCTGCTCGGGCGAGCGGACGTTGCGTCGGTCGTCAACGCGGCCGACGCTGGGCGCGAGGGCGAGCTGATCTTCGACCTCGTCTACACGCTCGCGGGCTGCCGCAAGCCGGTCGAGCGTTTGTGGATTTCGTCGCTCACGCGCGAGGCCATCCTCGAAGGCTTCCGCAACCTGAAGCCGGCGGAGGAGTACAGGGGGCTGCGCGACTCGGCGCACGCGCGCCAGCGCGCCGACTGGCTCGTCGGCATCAACGCCACCCGCGCGCAGACCGTCCGCGCGCGCCGCGCCGGCCACCAGGGCGTCTTCTCTCTGGGGCGCGTCCAGACGCCGACGCTCGCCCTCATCGTCGAGCGCGACCGCGAGATAGCCGAGTTCGTCCCCAAAGACTACTTCGAGGTCGTCGCAGTCTTTCGCGCGCCCGGCGGCGAGTACCGCGGGCGCTGGTTCGGCAAGGACGGCAGCCGCTTCGACAGGAAGGAGGACGCCGAGGCCGTCGTCCGTAAGGTCGAGGGCAAGTCGGGCGCGGTCGAGTCGGTCGAGAAGAAGGCCGCGCGCGAGAAGCCGCCCCTGCTCCACGACCTGACCTCCTTGCAGCGCGCCGCCAACGTCCGCTACGCCTTCACGGCGGCGAAGACGCTGGAGCTGGCGCAGTCGCTCTACGAGAAGAAGTTCATCACCTACCCGCGCACCTCCTCGCGCCACCTCTCGAAGGCGGTGGCCGACGAGATAGAGCCGCACGTCCGCGCGGCTGCGGTCGGCCCTTACGTCCCCTTCATCGAGAAGATTCTCTCGAACGGGAGGCCGCGGCTTACGAGCCGCCACGTGGACGACAAGAAGGTCACAGACCACCACGCCGTCATCCCGACCAAGCAGCACGTCAGGCCGGACGCGCTCTCGCCCGACGAGAAGCGCGTCTACGACCTCGTCGCGCGCCGCTTCCTCGCCGCCTTCTTCCCCGACGCCGAGATCGAGCGCACGACCGTCGTCACGGGGGCCGAGGGCGAGCGCTTCATCACGCGCGGCACGGTCGTCCTGAAGGCCGGCTGGCGCGAGGTCGAGCCGCCGGGGCGCGGCGGGAAGGGGGCGGACGACGGCGCGAAGAAGGCCGGCGAGGACGAGGACGAGGAGGCGGCGGAGCTGCCCGCGCTCAAGGCGAAAGACCCGGCCGAGGTGCTCTCGGCCGAGGCGCAGGCGAAGCAGACGAAGGCGCCGCCGCGCTACTCGGAGTCGAGCCTGCTCGGCGCGATGGAGACGGCGGGGAAGAAGGTCGAGGACGAGGAGCTGCGCCTCGCGATGAAGGAGGCCGGGCTGGGGACTCCGGCGACGCGCGCCTCCATCATCGAGACGCTCCTTAAACGCGAGTACGTCACGCGCGAGAAGAAGGCGCTCGTGGCGACGGCGAAGGGCGCCGCCCTCATCCGCATGCTCCCGAGCCCCGTGCTCAAGTCGGCCGAGCTGACGGGTCGCTGGGAGCAGAAGCTCTCGCGCATGGCGCGGCGCGAGTACGAGCTTGCCTCCTTCATGGTCGAGGTGCGCGGGATGGTGACGGAGCTGGTCGCGCAGATCGCGGGCTCCGAGGTCGAGCGACCCGCGGAGGGCTCGGCCGCGCCCGCCCGCCAACCGCCGCGCCCCGAAGGCGCGCTCGACTGCCCGAAGTGTAAGAGGGAAGGGCGCGAGGGTTTTCTGGTCGAGAGGGCGGGGGCTTCGGGTAAGTTCCTCGCGTGCTCTGCGGGGCGCGAGGCGTGCGGCTTCCTGAGCGACGCGCCGAAGAACGCGAAGCAGCGCAAGGCGCTCGTCCAGACCCCCTGCCAGACCTGCGGCGGCGCGATGCGCCTGCGCCTCCCGAAAGAGAAGGGCAAACACGCCTTCCTCTCCTGCGTGCGCTACCCCGAATGCCGCGGCGCGCGCTGGTTCGACGAGAAGGGCGCGCTCGAAGAGCCGCGCCCCGCGCCCGAGACGGGCCCGCCCTGCCAGCTCTGCGAGACGCCCATGCTCAAGCGCGGCCCGACCTCCTCCGGCAGCTACTTCTGGTCGTGCCCGCGCTGGCGCAGCGACGGCTCGGGCTGCAACTCGAAGCCCGTCTGGATCAACGAGCGCGCCGTCTGAGGCCGCCGCGCCGCCACCGCGAGGCGGCGAAAATAAGTGTTGATTAAAAGAAGAGCAATCGGCTAAGGTGGAATGTGCGGGGCGCACCCTTCACGCGGCCCCGCGCAGTTAAATTCCGACCCTCCGCACTCGCACAGTCAAACCCGCCCGCCGCCCGGAAGGAGTTCCTAACCTAAGCCATGATCGAAGCCGGCACCCTGCTCCAGAACCGCTACCGCGTGACCCGGCAAATCGGGCGCGGCGGCATGGGCGCGGTCTACGTCGCCACGGACGAGCGCTTTAACAGCACGGTCGCCGTCAAGCAGACCTTCTTCTTCGAAGACCCTTCGCTGCGCAAGGCGTTCGAGCGCGAGGCCGTCCTGCTCAACCACCTCCGGCACCCGGCGCTTCCGCGCGTCAGCGACCACTTCGTAGAGGCCGTGGGGCAGTTCCTCGTCATGGAGTACATCGAGGGCTCCGACCTCGGCGCGCTCCTGAAGGCGCGCGGCGGCTGGTTCCCCGTCTCGGACGTTTTGGGGTGGGCCGACGAACTGCTCGACGCGCTCGAATACCTGCACACGCAGGAGCCCGCGGTCGTCCACCGCGACATCAAGCCGCAGAACATCAAGCGGACGGAGCGCGGCCGGATGGTGCTGCTCGACTTCGGGCTGGCGAAGGGGAACCCTTCGCTCGCGGCCGCGACCGCGACCGCCAGCGTCGTCGGCTACTCGCCGCAGTACGCGCCGCTCGAACAGGTGCAGGGCACGGGCACGGACCCGCGCAGCGACCTCTACTCTTTAGGCGCGACGCTCTACCACCTGCTGACGGGCGAGCCGCCGGTGGACGCGCTGACGCGCGCCACGGCGGTCGTCAACAACGAGGCCGACCCGCTGCGCCCCGCGCACGTCGTCCGGCCCGAGATTCCCGTCGAGGTCAGCAAGGTCATCCGGCGCGCGCTCTCGCAGAAGGCCGCGCTCCGCCCGAAGTCCGCGGCCGAGATGCGCGAGATGCTGAGGCAGGCCGCGGGCGCCGACGCGCTGACCGCACACGCGCCGGCCGCCTTCGCCCGCCCCGCGAACCCCGACGCGACCGTCATCGACTCGCAGACGAGGTGGGCGGGCGCCGGCGCGGCGCGCTCCCTGGGCGAGACGACGCTCGACGCCGGGCGGCTCGGCGCGCGCCCCTCCACGGCGACCTACGTCCCCGCTCACTTCGACGCGGAGCCGGAGCGCCGTTCGTTCGGCGCGACGGCGAAGCTGCTCGTCGCCGCGGCGGTCGTGGCCATCTGCGCCGCCGTCGCCTTCCCACTCCTGAAAGGCGCGGGCGCGCCGTCCGCCGCACCGTCCGCCGTCAACAACCCCGCGACCCAGGACGACGAGTCGCCCGCGGGAGCGCGAACGGCCGCCCCCGGCGCGGAAGCGTC
>DASVWB010000391.1:0-4672 GCA_036389815.1 Pyrinomonadaceae bacterium
TACTTCCTCCAGACGACGGAGTAACGCCAGAACAGGTGCCGCCTGACGAGCGCGCCGGGCATCACCTCGGCGCAGACCCGCCCGACTTCGCGCAGCGTGAGGTAGGTGTCCGTCTTCCCGTGCTCGGCGTACGCCTCGCGCACCGGGCGGGGCGGCCGCGGCCTCCCGGTCTTCAAGAGCCTGAGCAGCACGGCCGCCGGGTAAGCCGCGCAGTCGAGCAGCAGGCCGGGGAGGTCGTCGCGCCGGTAGAGGTCGAGGCAGACGAAGACGCCGCCGGGCTTCAGCGCCTTCCTTACTTTGCGGAGCGCGGCCTCGGCCGGCAGGTGGTGGAGCGTCGTCAGCGTCGCGATGCAGTCGAAGTGCTCTTCGGGGAGCGGGTACGACATCACGTCGGCGTTGACGAACTCGACGTTCGGGGAGAGCTTCGAGCGCCCGCGCGCGGCGCGAATCATCAGCGGCGAGAGGTCTACGGCGACGATCCGCCCGGCGCGCCGCGCGAGCAGACGCGAGAACCCGCCCGCGCCGCAGCCGATTTCGAGCGCGTCCCGGCACCCTTCGGGTATCTGGCGGAGCAGAAAGCGGTGGTAGTGCGCGTTATGATTCCAGCCCTCCTCGGCGAGCGAGGCGATGCGGTCGAAGTCCGACCTGACCGTCTCCGTCGTCTGTCTCGTGCGGCTCGTCGTCATCGGCGTCGGAATGGTGGAGTCGGCCGCGCGGCCGGTCGGGGCGGGCGTCGGCTCAGCGGCAGGCGGTCGCCGGCTCGTCGCCCCCGGCGTCGAACTTGAGCGGCTGCGAGACGACCGGGTCAATCCACAGCAGGCCGCTCCCGCGCCAGCGGCCGCGCAGCTCCTCGCCGAGCCTCCTCGACTCGTACCAGGAGGAGGCCACTATCTGGAGCGTGTGCTCGCCGGGCGCGACGGAGTTCGCGCCCCTTTCGAGGCCGGCGGGCGTGACGCCGACGCCGACGACCATCTCGGTTTCGTAGGTGCCGCCGGGCGGCAGGGTGACGAAGGCGCCCCCGGGGCTGCGCGCGTTCACGGCCTCGGACTCCGCGTCGTTGAAGCGGGAGTTGAGCACCACCACCTCGTACGGCCTCGACTGCCCCGCCGCGCTGCCGCCGCCGCCGCGTATCTTCGTCTGGTAGAAGAAATTCTTCCCGCGGTAGACGATGAGCTTCTGGCCGCCGTCGTTGCGGTAGCGGAGCCGCACCCTCAACTGGAGGATGTTCAGCCTGTTCCCGGCGCAGTACCTGCGTCCGACGACCTCGGCCGTCAGCGTGAGCGGCTGCTGCCCGGGGTCGCCCTGCGCGACGGCCGCGCCGCGCGCGCCGGAGAGCACGAGCAAGGCCGCGAGGCCGAGCGCCCTGGCGCGGCCGGCCGCGGCGGCGGTTCTGTGTGGGTTCGACTTGAGTCTCACGTCAATCGCCCCGCCCCACGCCTTCGAGCTTCATCGGACTTCGGCCCGCAGGGCGGCCCCGCGCCGTTCACCCGCCGAAGAAGCCGGGGTCCATCAGATACCAGTTGAGGAGCCCGGCCGCCAACCCGACGGCGAACACCGCCAGCACGAGGATTTTGTCCCTCGTCGTCTCCGGCCTCCCGCCCCTGCCCGGGAAGAGCAGCAGGAAGAGGCCGCCCACGACGCCGACGGGGCCGAACGCCGCCAGCTTCAAAGAGTAGCGCCCCTCGCCGTGCAACTGTTGCCAGTTGTAATAGGTCATCCCGGCGAAGAGCAGGATGAGCGCCGCCCCGAGCAGGCGGGCTTTCAGATGACTCATAGCACTCTCCTCGGTCGCACGCCCTTCAGCGCCCGCCGGAGTTGGGCACGTCGAGCATGTCGTGGCGGGTGATGATGCCGGTGATGCGGCCGAACTCTTCGACGAGGACGGCCGGGTTGCGCCGCAGCAGGCGCGTCACCTCCGCCGAGCCCGCGTCCACGTCCACGACGGGGAAGCTCGCCTCCATCACCTCCGAGACGGGCGAGTTCAGCAGCTCGCGGTCGCCGAGCACCTTAGCCAGCAGGCGGTTCTCGCGCACGGAGCCGACGGGGTTCCCCTCCTCGATGACGGGGAGCTGCGTCACGCCGTGCCTGTCCATCTGCGCCAGCGCCTCGGCGACCGTCTCCGCGGGCGCGACCGACAGCACGCGCGGCCGCTCCGCCCCGCCCTTCGTCGTGCTGATGAGCCCGGCCGTCATCTTCCGCGGCTCAAGCAGTTGCTTCTCCTTCAGCCACTCGTCCGAGTGGTGCTTGGTCAGGTAGTGCTCGCCCGTGTCGCAGACGACGAAGACGACGACGCCCGACTCGTCCAGCCCCCCCGCGACCTTCAGCGCCGCGGCGAGGTTCGTCCCCGTCGAGCCGCCGCAGAAGATGCCCTCCTGCCGGCCGAGCTGGCGCGACAGCTCGAACGAGTCGCGGTCGGTGACGTTGACGATCTCGTCCACGTAGCGGATGTGGACGTTGGCGGGCACGACCTCCTGCCCGATGCCCTCGACCAGGTAGGGCGTCGCCTCGTGCGTGCGCCCCGTCTCCTTGTAGGTCTTGAAGACCGAGCCGTAGGGGTCTGCGCCGACGACGCGGACGTTCGGGTTCTTCTCCTTGAGGTAGCGCCCCGTGCCGGAGATGGTGCCGCCCGTGCCGAGCCCCGAGACGAAGTGCGTGATGCGCCCCTCGGTCTGCTCCCAGAGTTCGGGCCCCGTCGTGCGGTAGTGCGCCTCGGGGTTGTTCGGGTTCGAGTACTGGTCGGGGTAGAAGCTGTTCGGCGTCTCGCGCGCGATGCGGCGCGCCGTCTCGACGTAGTGGTCGGGCGTGCCGGGCTTGGCCGTGGCGGGGACGACGACCACGTCGGCGCCGAGCGCCTTCAGGTAGCGCACCTTCTCGACCGAAGCCTTCTCGGTCATGACGAAGATGCAGCGGTAGCCGCGGACGGCGGCCGCGAGCGCCAGCCCGATGCCGGTGTTGCCCGAGGTGGCCTCGACGATGGTGCCGCCGGGCTTCAAGGTGCCCTCGCGCTCGGCCGCCGCGACCATCGAGACGCCGATGCGATCCTTGACCGAGTAGCCCGGGTTGAGGCTCTCCATCTTCGCCAGCACCGTCGCCTTGAGCCCCGCCGTCAGGCGGTTGAGCCTGACGAGCGGCGTGCGGCCGATGAGGCCGAGGATGTTCTCGTGGTAGTTCATCAAGTTCTCCGCTTCGGACGTTTGCAAGGGATAAAGACGTGCCCCCTCTTATACAACGGAACTCCGCCGGGCCGCCAACGCGGGGCGCGCGGGCGTGCGCATGCGGCAGCCGCTCAACGATTTAGCCGCCCTTTAAGAGTTATCCAACGTACAGACCGCGCCCGCGCCGCGACCTTATAATCGCCCCACGTTAGCAAGGGGGAAGTCGGGGGGCGACGGCGCCCCGCCCAAAGCGGCGCGTCCCGCCCTCCGGTTTCAAACCCCCGCCGCACACACGAAGGCCCACCCCCTTAGAAAGAGTTCTACGCGTGTCTTTCCCTTACATGACCGAGGAGCCTTTTAACCCCCCGCGGGCGGCGGCGTCCGGCCACGAACTTCTGCGGGGGTCTTCGAGGGTGCTCGTCGCCGAGGACGACGCCGACGTGCGCCTGATGATGAAGCGGCTGCTCGGCGTGCGCGGCTACCGCGTCTCGGAGGCGCGCGACGGGCAGGAGACTTTAGACGCGGCGCGCGCGGAGCGACCCGACCTCATCCTGATGGACTTGCAGCTCCCGCGCCTGAACGGCTTCGCCGTCGCGCGCTTCGTGCGCCAGACGGACGGGCTGCGCGACGTGCCCATCATCGTCGTCTCCGCGCACGACCCGGCCAAGCACCGCAACCTCGCGCTCGCCGCCGGCTGCAACGCCTACGTCCAGAAGCCCGTCGACTTCGACGCCCTCGACGACCTGATGGTCGGGCTGCTCGGGAGGCAGACGGCCGGCGGGCGCGGCCGCTAACGCAGACCCGCGTCCCTGTGCCAGGGCTTCTTGAACCGCAAAAGGTTGGCCGCCGTGCGGGTCGGGTTGAGCGCCATCCGGCTGAGGATTCTCGCGTACCTGCTGTCGGTCCGCCGCTCTATCCGCTCGACGACGTACCTGTCGAGCGCGTCCTCCGCCACGAGCAGCCCGAGTCCCGCCGTCGGCGTCATCACGATGTCCACGTAAGTCTGCTTGCCGTGCAGCCCCACGTTGCCGATTGACGCCTGGCTGACCGGGCCTATCTCGAACTGCGTGCTCCAGGCGGCCGACCACGCGAGCGCCTTCAGGCGGCTCCGCCAGTAGCCGCCCGACTCGTTGAACCTCAGGCGCGAGCCCGCCGGGTCGTTCTGGATTTGCACGTAGCCGAGCAGCGAGCCCTCCATCGGGTGCGCGACGTAGTTGGTGAAGAAGCGCCCGCCGTCGGCCCACCCGTGGAGTGAGCGCACCGAGCGGAAGTAGTCTTTGAAGAAGGGGCCGCGCAGGTCGCGCCGGGTCTTCGGCTGCGTGAAGGCGTAGCCGTGCTGGACTGCGAGGAAGAGTAAAGACTGCTCGACGGCGGGGCGCCAGCGGAAGCCCGCGGCGCGCTCACGCACCTCGTCCGACGCCTCGCCCGGCCCGCCCGGCGCGTCCGCGCCGCGCGCACGGCCGGGCCGGTTAAAAGGGGCCGGCGTCCCCGCGCCGGGCGGCGTGGGCGCGGGGGCG
>DASVWB010000392.1:0-2698 GCA_036389815.1 Pyrinomonadaceae bacterium
AACAAGCTCCTGCGCGTCCTCCTGGGCGACGGGAGGCTTCTGCGCGCCTTCTTCTACACGGGCGTGGACGTCGGCGCCGAGCGCCAGCAGGGCTTCCTGCTCTGGATGCGCCGCAACGGCTTCCGCGTCATCCACAAGGAGTTGAAGACCTTCTACGACGGCACGCGCAAGGCGAACCTCGACGTGGAGATCGCCGTGGACATGCTCTCGCTCGCCGGGCGCTACGACACGGCCGTGCTCGTCTCGGGCGACGAGGACTTCGTCTACGCCGTCAACGCCGTCGCCTACAAGGGCTGCCGCGTCGAGGTGGCGGGCTTCCGCTCGAACACCGCGCCGAAGCTGATCGACGTGGCCGACTACTTCATCGACCTCGGCGACATCGCCGACAAGGTGCGCAAGGAGCCGGCGCACACGCACCGCTACTACGAGAACAACCACGCGCAGCAGGAGCCGCAGCACGCGCAGGGCGCCTACGCGAACCACGCTTCGCCGGCGACGGCCGCCGGCGACGAGGTGCTCTCGCACTCCCGCGACCTCCTCAGCGGCGCGGAGGAGGAGGCCGGGCGCGCGCGCCGCACCGAAGAGTTCGACGAGTCCGTCTCGCAGCTCGTCCCCGAGCCCGGCCGCGAGGGCCAGCGCCACCTCGGCGGCAACCCCAACTTCATCCGCGTCACGGATGACCAGTAAGGATGACGAAGCGTTCAGCACTCAGCGTTCAGCTTTCAGCCGGGACGGAAAGTGGCCGAAGCGGTCCAACCGACGGAGTCCGGCTGAGAGACGAGTGCTGAACGCCGACAGCCATATGAAGCTTTTCACCGTCGAGGACGCTAACGCGCTTTTGCCGACCGTGCGGGGGATAGTCCGCCGGGTCCGGCGCGCGTACCGGCGCGTCTCGGCGGCGCAGGAGCAGGCACGGCTCGCGGCCGAGGGCGCGGCGCGCGGGGGCGGCGGGATGGCGGGCGGCTCGGCCTACGTCGAGGCGCTGACGGAGCTGGCCGACGCGTCGGGCGAGTTGGAGGCGCTCGGCGTGCAGCTCAAAGACTTCGAGCGCGGCCTCGTAGACTTCCCCGCGATGCGCGACGGGCGCGTCGTCCTGCTCTGCTGGCAACTGGGCGAGGGCGACGAGCTTGAGTGGTGGCACGACCTTGAGGCGGGCTTCGCCGGCCGCCAGCCGCTCTGAGTGCGCGGACGTTTCCGAAGGGATTTTACCGGGTGGCGACGACGCTGGAAGAAGAGAGGGAGCGGGGGCCGGAGCCGGGCGAGCCCGGCGCGCACGACGAGACTGCCGACGGCCCGGAGCCCGCGCCGCGCGGGCTGCTGCGCGAGTACGCGGAGTCGGCCGTGGTCGTCGTCATCATGGCATTCTTCTTCATGACCTTCGTCGCGCAGGCGGCGGAAGTCCCCTCCGCCTCGATGGAGAACACGGTCTACGTCGGCGACCGCTTCCTTATCAACAAGTTCATCTTCGCGCCGGGGCCCGTCCTGCCCTTCCTGCCGCAGCGCGAGATACGCCGCGGCGACATCGTCGTCTTCAGGTACCCGGCCGAGTCCGTCCCCGCCGAGAAGATAGTCCAGTACGAAACGCTCTTCATCAAGCGCGTCGTCGCGCTGCCCGGCGAGACCGTCGAGGTGCGGGGCGCGGACGTTTACGTGGACGGCAAGCTCCTGCCCGAGCACCGTGTGAGGGTCTTAGACCGCCAGCTCGGGAACGACAAGGCGGAGCTGAGAAAGCTTGAGCCCTCGCCCGCCCGCCCCGGCGACCCGTACACCGTCTACTACTCGCCCGCGCCGAACGAGAGCGGCTTCTTCAACGCCATCCGCCGCCCCTACAAGGTGCCGCCCGGCCACTACTTCGTGATGGGCGACAACCGCGACAACAGCAAGGACAGCCGCTTCTGGGGCACGGTCCCGCGCGAGCTGATCGTCGGCCGCGCGATGTTCGTCATCTGGTCTTACGACGAGAGTGCGCCGCGCGACCCGGGCGCTCTCGGCTTCGTCCGCGACTTCTTCAACAACACGCGCTGGGGCCGCATCGGCACCCTCCTCCGCTAACCTTCGGCAAGGTCGCCCGGCCCCGCCCGCCCCCAAATGTTGTACCCTTCCCGCCCTCAAACACAGCGCCTTGTACATTTTCTGGTTGACGACTTAAAGTAACTTCTGATAGCATCCGCCGCGACTCCGCAGTGGGCATGGATTTACAGGCATGCGCCCGTCGCCCCTCGAACAAGTGTTTTTCAGACCGAAGGGAGGCCACCTCCAGTAAATGCAGTGTGCCGAGTGCAGCGCAGTTTACCCGGAGGCGCTCGACGAATGCCCGCAGTGCCGCGCGGCGGAGCCGGCGCCGCAAGACACCCCCCCAGCAGCAGTCGCAGTAGAAGAGCCCCGCGCGCCCCGGCCCGCGCCGGAGGCCGACGCTCCCGCTATGACCGATAACTCGAACGTCACGACCCACGCCGCACAGGGCGCGAACAACTCGACCCTCATCGAATTCCCCGGCGTCAACCGCAACCGCCCGGCCTGGCGCAAGGAGTTGAGCGAGCGCTTCCGCGAAATCCAGCAGCGGCGCGCGCGCGAGGCGGACACGCAGGGCGAGGAGTCGAAGCCCAGGCAGGACGCCGCGCCGCCGCCCCGCCCTGCGGCGCACGCCGCGCGCGCCGACGCGCCCGCGCAGCCTTCCGATTCGGCGTCCAAGCAACTC
>DASVWB010000393.1:0-14261 GCA_036389815.1 Pyrinomonadaceae bacterium
GGCGTGGACGTGCGCCTCCTCGTCCCGAGCGCGAGCGACATCCCCGTCGTGAGCGCGCTCTCGCGCGCCCACTACCGCGCGCTGCTCGAAGCGGGCGTGCGCGTCTTCGAGTGGAACGGCCCGATGATTCACGCGAAGACCTCGGGGGTCGACGGCCGCTGGGCGCGCGTCGGCTCGACGAACCTGAACGTCGCGAGCTGGATGGGCAACTGGGAGCTTGACGTAACCATAGAAGACAAGTCCTTCGCCCGCCAGATGGAGGAGATGTACTGCCGCGACCTTGAGAACGCGACCGAGATCGTCATCAGCGAGCGCAAGCGCGTGCGCCCGCTCGGGCCGCCCGCGACGAAGGACGGGAAGCGCCGGCCGCGCCAGCGCGCGAGCCGGAAGGGGAGCGCCACGCGCGCCGCTGCGGGCGTCATCGGCGTGGGCAGCACCGTCGGCGCGGCCATCACCAACCGGCGCGTGCTCGGGCCGGCCGAGGCGCGCGTGATGGCGCTGGCGGCGGGCGCGCTGCTCGCGCTCTCGGTCGTCGCGGTCAAGTGGCCGCGCGGCATCACGTACCCGCTGGCCTTCATCGGGACGTGGGTCGCGCTCGCGCTCTTCATACGCGCCTACAAGCTGCGCAGGGGCGAGGGCGCCGCGGCCGGGAAGGCGAAGGGCGACCCGCCCCCACCGCCCGCGCCCGGGCGCGAGGGGCGTTGAAGGGGAGTAGACAGTAGACGGTAGGCAGTAGACAGCAGACAGTAGACAGACAGTCACCGGCGAACCGTCCGGGTGTCAGTGTCAGCACTGGTAAGGCGGAGCCCTACTGTCTACCGTCTACTGTCTACTCTTCAAGAACGGAGAGCTTAAAGAGATGAGACTAGGCGGACAGCGGGAGAGCGGGAACGTCGAGGACGCGCGCGGGATGGGCTTGGGCCGCGGCGGCATGGCCGTCGGCGGCGGGTGCGGGACGCTCATCATCATCGTCCTCGCGCTCATCTTCGGCGTAGACCCGAGGCAGTTCATGGGCGGCGGCGACGCGGGGCCCGCGGGCGGGCCGGCGCCGGCCTCGCGCCCCGCGGGCGCGCCGGGGCAGCAGGCGCAGGACGAGGAGTCGGCGTTCGTCAGGAAGGTGCTCGGCAGCACGGAGGACGTGTGGGGCGAAATCTTCCGGAAGAACGGCAGCACGTACCAGCAGCCGACGCTCAGGCTCTTCACGGGGCAGACGCAGTCGGCCTGCGGCGTGGCGGGCGCGTCGGTCGGGCCCTTCTACTGCCCCGGAGACCAGAAGGTCTACATCGACCTCCAGTTCTACGACGAGCTGCGCTCGCGCTTCCGCGCGCCGGGCGACTTCGCGCAGGCTTACGTCATCGCGCACGAGGTCGGCCACCACGTCCAGAACCTCCTCGGCACGTCCGACAAGGTGACGGCGCTCCAGCGGCGCGCGCGCAGCGAGTCGCAGGCCAACCAGCTCTCCGTGATGCTTGAGCTACAGGCCGACTGCTACGCGGGCGTCTGGGGCTTCTACGCCAAGCAGCGCGACCAGCTCGACCCGGGCGACGTGGACGAGGCGCTGGGCGCGGCCTCGGCCATCGGCGACGACCGCCTCCAGCGCGAGGCCCAAGGCTACGCCGTGCCCGACTCCTTCACGCACGGCTCCTCCGCGCAGCGCGTGCAGTGGTTCCGCCAGGGCTTCGAGAGCGGCGACATCCGCCGCTGCGACACCTTCGGCACGAGATGATTACAGGATTGATTCAACGGCTCATCGGTTCATTGATCGATTGAAGAAATGACCCGATGAGCCGACGAACCAATCGTTCAATCCTGCGATTCCATGTGAATTTCAAACTCAGCGGAAGAAGAGCGAGACGCTCATCACCAGCCCGATGATGATGACGGCGAGGCGGACGAAGCGGCGGCCGAGGCGGTAGGCGAGGCGCGCGCCGGTGTAGCCGCCGGCGACGGCCGCGAACGTCATCACAAGCACGTCCGACCAGATGACCGCGCCACCCGCGATGAAGTAGACGGCCGCCACGCCGTTGATGCAGATGGCCAGCAGGTTCTTCAGCGCGTTCATCCGGTGGATGTCCGTGAAGCCGAGGAGCCCCAGCGCCGCCAGCATCAGTATCCCTATCCCGGCCCCGAAGTAGCCGCCGTAGACCCCGACGCAGAACTGGAAGGCGACGGCGCCGGCCCACCATGCGCGCGTCGGCTCGTGCCCTTCGCCCGAGCGGCGCAGCCGGCGCGAGATGGGCTCCTGCGCGGCGAGCAGCAGCGTCGCGAACAGGATGAGGAAGGGCACGAGCCGCCCGAAGGTCTCCGACGGCGTGCGCAGCAGCAGCGCCGCGCCGAGCACGCCCCCGGCCAGCGACGGCGCGCCGAAGAGCAGGAAGGTGCGCGCGCCCCCTTTCAGCTCGCGCCGGAAGCCGTAGACGCCCGCCAGCGACGCCGGCCACAGCGCCGCCGTGCTCGTCGCATTCGCCAGCACGGGGTCGCGCCCCGCCCACAGCAGCGCCGGGAACGAGACGAGCGTCCCCCCGCCCGCAATCGAGTTGATGAGCCCCGCCGCGAACGCCGCCGCCGCGACCACCACTTCCTGCCAGAGGTTCACGCGCCCGAGACTAACACAGCGGGGAAGTAGGCAGAAGAAGTAGGAAGTAGACAGTAGACAGTAGACAGTAGACAGTAGGCTCCGCTCTGTGGGGGTTCGAAGGACGGCGGCCGCGGTGTCCGAGCGGCGACTGTATTCCTACTGCCTACTGTCTACTGTCTACTGCCTACTCTTTATCAAGGCAAACGCGCGGCGGATGCTTTATCATCGCCGCGTGACGCGCAAGCTGCTCTCGACCCTCTTCGTCTTATTCGCCGTCCTCTGCGGCGCGCCCCGCGCGCAGACGGCCGCGCAGGCGCGCGCGGTGCGTGGCGTCGTGGTGGACGAGCGCGGCGCGCCCGTGCGCGGCGCCGTCGTCGGCTTGGAGGAGGCGGGGGCGTCGGAAGGCCGAATCACGAACACGGACGCCGAGGGGCGCTTCGAGTTCGACGTGGCGCCGGCGCGCGCCTTCTCGGTCTCGGCGCGGGCCGAGGGCTTCGGCATGGCGGAGCGGAGTTGGAAGGAGGGCGAGTGGGACGGCGGCGAGGTGCGGCTCGTGCTGCGCCCGCCGGCCTACGCCGAGCGCGTGACGGTGACGGCCGCGCGCGCGGAGACGCCTCTGGCCGAGACGGCGGCGAGCGTCGTCGTCCTCGGCCGCGAGGAGCTTGAGTCGACGGCCGCGCTCACGCCGGACGACGCGCTCCGGCAGGTGCCCGGCTTCCAGCTCTTCCGCCGCACGGGCGGGCGCGCCGCGAACCCGACGGCGCAGGGCGTCTCCCTGCGCGGCGTCGGCGCGAGCGGTGCCAGCCGCGCGCTCGTGCTCTACGACGGCGTGCCTTTGAACGACCCCTTCGGCGGCTGGGTCTACTGGGGGCGCGTCCCGCGCGAAGGGCTCGAACGGGTCGAAGTCCTGCGCGGCGCGTCCTCCTCGCTCTACGGCAGCGGCGCGCTCGGCGGCGTCGTGCAGTTCGTCCCGCGCGAGATTGACGAGACGCAGCTCCGCCTTGAGACCTCATACGGCACGCAGGGGACGCCGGACGCGTCCCTGTACGCGGGGACGCTGCGCGGCGGCTGGCGGCTCGCCGCCGCGGCGCAGACCTTCGCCACCGGCGGCTACGTCCTCGTTGACGGGCGCGAGCGCGGCCGCGCGGACACGCCCGCCGCGTCGCGCAACGCCTACGGCGAGCTTTACGTCGGCCGCGAGTTCAGTGGCGGGCTCGCGGCCTTCGTGCGACCCTCCTACTACGGCGAGTCGCGGCAGAACGGCACGCCCTTGCAGTTCAACCGCACGCACGTCCGGCAGCTCGCCGCGGGGCTCAGGTGGGACGCGCCGCGCGCCGGACTCTTCGAGCTGCGCGCGCACGCCTCGTCGCAGGTCTTAGACCAGAGCTTCACCGCCGTCGCGGCCGACCGCTCCGCCGAGACGCTGACGCGGCTCCAGCGCGTGCCGGCGCAAGGGGCGGGGCTCTCGCTCCAGTGGTCGCGCCCCTTCGCGGGGCGGCACGCGCTCGTCGCGGGCGCGGAGTACGGCGAGACGCGCGGCGCGAGCGACGAGCTGGTCTACGTCGCGGGCCGCCCCTCCTCGCTCGTCGGCGCGGGCGGGCGGGCGCGCGCCGTCGGCGTCTACGCGCGCGACGCGTGGCTCGTGACCGAGAGGCTCGTCGTCACGCCCGGCGCGCGCTTCGACCGATGGCGCAACTACCGCGCGCAGCAGGCGACGCGCCCGCTCAACGGCGCGACCGCATCGGTCGCCTTCGCCGACCGAGACGAGACGGCCTTCAGCCCGCAGCTCTCGGCCGTCTTCAAGGCGTCGGGCTCGCTCTCGCTGAGCGCGACCTTCGCACGCGCCTTCCGCGCGCCGACCCTCAACGAGCTGTACCGCTCCTTCCGCGTAGGCAACGTCGTCACGCTCGCCGACGAGAACCTTCGCGCCGAGCGCCTGACGAGCGGCGAGGCGGGGCTCTTCTACTCGCCGCACGCGGGGCTCGCGCTGCGCGCGAACGTCTTCTGGATGGACGTGACGCGCGCCGTCGCCAACGTGACGCTCTCGGCCACGCCCGCGCTCATCACGCGCAGGAGGCAGAACCTCGGCCGCACGCGCTCGCGCGGCGTCGAGGCCGAAGTCGTCAAGCGCCTGCGCGGCGGTTGGACGCTCTCGGCCGGCTACCTCTTCGCGGACGCGCGCGTGGCGGGCTTCCCCGCCGACCCGACCCTGGAAGGGAGACGCGTCCCGCAGGTCGCGCGCCAGCAGCTCAACTTCCAACTGCGCTACGCGAACCCGCGCCGCCTGACCTTCGGCCTACAGGGCCGGGCCTCGGGCGCGCAGTTCGACGACGACCAGAACCTCCTGCGGCTCGGCTCCTACTTCACGCTCGACGCCTTCCTCTCGCGCCGCCTCGGCCGCGGGGTGGAAGCCTTCGCCGCCGCCGAGAACCTGACCGGCCAACGCTACGAGGTCGGCCGCACGCCCGTCCTCACGCTCGGCCCGCCCGCCTTCGTTCGTATAGGGCTAAGACTGCGGCTGGGGGAGAAAGGAAGGCGGTAGACAGTAGGCAGTAGACAGTAGACAGTAGACAGTAGACAGTAGGGAAACAGAAGCGGCGCGTCCGGGTCATAAGCCGAACGCGCCGCCTTTCTTTCTACTGTCTACTGTCTACTGTCTACTGTCTACTGCCTACTCCCATCAAAGCCTCCCGGTCGCCGCCATCAGCTCGGCGTTGAGTATCGCCGCGCCGGCGGCGCCGCGGACGGTGTTGTGGCTGAGCGCGACGAAGCGGTAGTCGAGCACGTTGTCGGGGAAGAGTCGCCCGACGGTGACGCTCATGCCGCGGCCGGCGTCGCGGTCGAGGCGCGGCTGCGGGCGGTCGGGCTCGTCGCGCACGACGATGGGGCGCGCGGGGGCCGTGTGCAGCTTCAGCTCCTGCGGGAGCGACGCGAAGGAGGCGAACGCCTCGCGCACCTCTTCGAGGGAGGCCGCGCGCGCGAGCTTCACCCGCACGGCGGCCATGTGGCCGTCGCTCACGTTGACGCGGTGCACCTGCGCGCTCACCTTGAAGGGCGCGTGCTCGACGCGCCCGCGTTCGAAGCGGCCGAGAATCTTCCGCGTCTCGGTCTCGATCTTCTCCTCCTCGCCGCCGATGTACGGGAGCACGTTGTCCACGGCGTCGAGCGAGGCGACGCCGGGGTAGCCCGCCCCCGAGAGCGCCTGCAAGGTCGTCGCCGCGACCGCCTCCAGCCCGAAGCGCGCGTGCAGCGGCGCGAGCGCGAGCGCGAGCATGATGGTCGAGCAGTTCGGGTTCGTCACCACCGCCCCGCGTTCGAGCGAGCGCGCGGCCTTCTGCGCGTCGAGCAGCGCGAGGTGCTCGTGGTTGACCTCGGGGATGAGGAGCGGCACGTCCTCGTCCATCCGGAGCGCCGACGAGTTGCTGATGACGGCGTAGCCGGCGCGGGCGAACGACTCCTCGGTCTCGCGCGCCATCTCGCCCGGGAGGCTTGAGAAGACGAGGTCGCAGTCGAGCGGCGGCTCGGGCGGGCGCACCTCCATCCGGCGCACGGCCTCGGGCATCTCGCACGGCAGACGCCACGCGCAGGCTTCGGCGTAAGGCTTGCCCCGCGAGCGGTCGGAGGCGGCCAGCGCCGACACCTCGAACTGCGGGTGGCCGTCCAGCAGTTGGACGAACCGCTGCCCGACCGTCCCAGTTGCGCCCAGAATCCCGACGCGATACTTCCTGCTCATAGCCCCTCCGAAACGGTGATGAGTGACGAGTGATAAGTTAAAGCACTTGCCCCCTCTTGTCACTCGTCACCCTTCACCCGTCACCCGTCACCCGTCACTGCCTGAGCGCCCCCTTCATCCTCCGCACGCCCTCTTCGAGCGCCGGCAGGTCGGCGCAGAAGGAGACGCGGAGGAAGCCTTCGCCCTCGGCGCCGAAGGCCGAGCCGGGCACGGTGATGACGAGGTGTTCGAGGAGGCGCTCGGCCACCGACATCGAGTCGCCGTGCGCGGAAACGTCCACCATCGCGTAGAAGGCGCCCTCGGGCTCGACGGCGCGCAGGCCCAGCTCGTTCGAGAGCAGGCCGAGCAGGTGGTCGCGCCTGCGGCGGAACGTCCGGCGGTGGTCGGCGCGTGCGGCCGCGGCCTCCTGCGTCCACGCGGCGAGCGCCGCCTTCTGCGAGACGGTCGAGGCGCAGGTCGTCGTGTAGCCGTGCAGGACGAGCGCGCTTCGCACCACGTCGGCGTCGCCGCAGAGCCAGCCCAGACGCCACCCGGTCATGCTCATCGACTTCGACAGGCCCCCGATGACGAGCGTCCTTTCGGCGCGGAACTCGGAGACGGAGGCGGGGCGCTCGCCGCCGAAGTAGAGGTCGCGGTAAATCTCGTCGCTCACGACGTAAGCGCCCGAGCCTTCGAGCGCCGCGGCCATCCCCGCAAGCTCCGCGCGCGAGAGCACGCGCCCCGTCGGGTTCGAAGGGCTGATGCAGACGACCGCCTTCGTCCGCGGCGTGAGCCGGCGGCGGAACTCGTCGGCGTCGAAGGCGAAGTCGGCGGCGGCGGGCAGCCTGTAAAACCGGGGCGTGCCGCCCGCCATCCGCACGACGGTCGGGTAGGCGACGAAGCCGGGGTCCGGGATGAGCACCTCGTCGCCCTCGTCCACGAGCGTGAGCAGCGCGAGGTAGAGCGCCTCCTGCGAGCCGGCCGTGACGACGACCTGCTCGGGCGCGAGCGAGAGGTGCGGGTACTCGTCCGCGACGCGCTCGCGCAGCATGGGAAGCCCCGCGTGCGTGGTGTAGCCGTTCTGCTCCTCCAGCGCGACGCGCGCGGCCTCGCGGCGCACCACGTCGGGCGTCGGCAGGTCAGGCTCGCCGAGGCCGAGGTTGATGCTCCCCGGCCGCGCGCGGTCGAAGACCTGGCGGATGGCGCTCTTCCGTATGCCGCGCAGGCGGCGCGCCGGCTCGAACTCGCTCAACGCAGGTAGTCCTCCAACTGCACCGCGCGGTCGGTCTTCTCGTCGCGGTATTTGACGATGACGGGCGCGTAGAGCGACAGCCCCCACTCGCGCCCGCGCTCGGTCTTGACGGCGCGCGAGCCGGGCACGACGACCGCGCCCGCGGGAATCTCTAAGGGCGACTCCTCCGTCCGGCGGTAGACCTCGCCGCGCGCGAGGTCGTAGACGGGGGTCGCGCCCGTCAGTATCGTCCCCGGCGCGAGCACCGCGCCCGCGCGCACGACCGTCCCCTCGTAGACGCCGCAGTTGCCGCCCACCAGCACGTCGTCCTCTATCACGACGGGCACGGCGCCGACGGGCTCCAGCACGCCGCCTATTTGCGCCGCCGCCGAGAGGTGCACGCGCTTGCCGACTTGTGCGCACGAGCCGACGAGCGCGTGGCTGTCGATCATCGTCCCCTCGTCAACGTAGGCCCCGGCGTTGACGTACATCGGCGGCATGCAGACCACGCCCGGCGCGAGGTAGGCGCCGTCGCGCACGCTTGAGCCGCCGGGCACGATGCGCACGCCCTCCATGACGGTGGTCGGGCGGACGGGGTACGTGTCCTTGTCGAAGAAGCGTAGGGTGGCGTGCGCGCTCATGTCCGCGAGCGCGCCCATGCGGAAGCCGACGAGGATGCCGCTCTTGACCCACGAGTTGACGCGCCAGCGCCCCCGCTCGTCGCGCTCGGCGGCGCGCACCTCGCCGCGGTTGAGCGCCTGCTTGAACGCCTCGAAGACCTCGCGGTCGGTCGAGTTGAACTCGCCGCCCTTCGCGTACAGCCCCTCGACCTGCTCACGCAGCGACATGCCTCTCCCCTTCCAAAAGCCCCAGCTCGCCCAGCACCTCGCGGACGCGCGCCCGCGTCTTCTCCGTGACGGGCACGAGCGGCAGCCGCAGGTTCTCTTCGAGCAGCCCCATCAGCGCCATCGCGGCCTTCACGGGCCCGGGGCTCGACTCGACGAAGTTCACGTCCATCAGCGGGAGCAGGCGGAAGTGTAGCCCGCGCGCCTCGTCCCAGCGCCCGGCGAGCGCCGCGTCAACCATGCGCGACATCTCCGCGGGCGCCTCGTTCGACGCGACCGAGACGAGGCCGTCGGCGCCGAGCGCGAGCATGGCGAACGTCAGCGCGTCGTCGCCCGAGAGCACAAGGAAGCCCTCGGGCCGGCCCCGCAGGATTTCCATGATCTGTGCGAGGTTGCCCGACGCCTCCTTGACGGCGACGACGTTCGCGCAGTCGCGCGCGAGGCGGAGCGTCGTCTCGGCCGAGATGTTCGAGGAGGTGCGCCCCGGCACGTTGTAGAGCACGACGGGCGTCTCCGGCACCGCCTCCGCCACCGCGCGGAAGTGCCGGTACAGCCCCTCCTGCGTCGGCTTGTTGTAGTAGGGCGCGACGACGAGCACGGCGTCCGCGCCTATCTCGGCGGCGCGGCGCGACTGCTCGACGGCGTGCGCCGTGTTGTTGCTCCCCGTCCCCGCGATGACGCGCGCGCGCCCGCGCGCCGCCTCGACGGTCGCCGAGATGACCGACTCGCGCTCCTCGTCCGACATCGTCACGCTCTCGCCCGTCGTCCCGCACGGCACGAGCAGGCGCACGCCGCCCTCCACCTGCCGCACGGCGAGCGCGCGCATCCTCTCAAGGTCAACGCCGCCGCCCGACCCGAACGGCGTCACCAGGGCCGTCGCGCACCCGCGCATCCATTCGACGTTCATTGCTTATTAACCCCCCTTAAGAATCTCTTCGAGAGTCTCGGAGAACTCGTAGACGCCGGCCCTGCCCTGAATCCAGCGGGCGGCGACGAGCGCGCCCGAGGCGAAGCCCTCGCGCGAGCGCGCCGCGTGCGTGAGCGTTATCTGGTCGGCCGCCGCGTCGAAGCCGACGCGGTGCGTGCCCGGGATGTGGCCGGCGCGCGTCGAGGCCACGGGCACGTCCGCGCCGTAGGCTTCCCCGACGATGTCGCGCAGACGCAGCGCCGTGCCCGAGGGCGCGTCGCGCTTGCGCGAGTGGTGCGCCTCCTCGACGAAGGGCGCGTAGTCGAAGTTCTTAAACAACTCGGCCGCGCGCGCGACGACGCGGTAGAAGAGGTTGACGCCGACGGAGAAGTTCGCGCCGTAGATGAGCGCGCCGCCCCCGCGCTCGACCGCGGCGCGCACGTCTTCGAGTCGCGCGTGCCAGCCCGTCGTGCCCTCGACGAGCGGGACGCCGGCGAGCGCACAGGCTTCCGCGTGGCGCGGCACGGCCTCCGCGACGGAGAAGTCGACGGCCGCGTCGTGGCCGGCGAGTATCTCGGCCAGTTCCTCGGCCGAGAACGCGGCCTCGCGCGAGCCGAGCACGGTCGCCACCTCGTCGCCCGCCTCGCTCGCCAGTCGTTCGACCAGACGGCCCATCGCGCCGTGACCGAGTAGAGCCAGCTTCATAAGTTTCAGCCCCGCCCCAGGAGCGACTTCACGAGCCGCGCGTAGATTTCGACCGACTCCTCAAGCTCGCGCTTCGGGACGCACTCGCCGTCGGTGTGCGCGTCGAGGATGGAGCCGGGGCCGACGAGCAGCGGCGTGCCCCAGCCCCGCAGGTACGGCACGTCGGTCGTGAAGCGGACGACCTCGCCCGCGAACCCTTCGGGCACGTGCATGCGCACGGGCTCGGCGGCCGACATGTACTCGACGCGCGCGCGCCCCCGCGCGGCCCCTTCGACAATCGCCTTGACGGTCTCGGAGGGCGTGACGAGCCTTATCTGCAACTGCGCCTCGGCGGCGGCCGGGATGACGTTGGGGCGCGTGCCGCCCGTCAGGGTGCCGATGTTGCACGTCGTCTCGCCGAAGAACTCGTCGCGCGGCCACGCGCGTGCGCGCAGGTCGGCGAGCACGTCGAGCAGTTTCTCTACCGCCGACTCGCCGCGCTCGGGGTAGGCCGAGTGCGCCGCGCGCCCCTCGGCCACGAGCCGCAGCCGCAGCGAACCCTTCGAGCCGGCGGCGAGCCTGTTGTCGGTCGGCTCGCCGTTAATCAGGTACTCGCAACCGCCCGCCAGCGGGTGGCGGTCGGCGGCGCGCGCGCCGAGGCTCCCCAGCTCCTCGTCCACGGTGAAGAGCAGCCCCAACTCCTCGACGCCCTCGGCGCGCAGCCGCTCGGCGGCCGTGACCTGCGCGGCGATGATGCCCTTCGCGTCGCAGGAGCCGCGCCCGCGGATGTGCGTCGCGTCCTCGGAGGAGGGGATGAAGGGCGGCACCGTGTCCATGTGCGTCGAGAGCACGACCCGCGGCCGCGCCCCGGTCGTCGCCAGAACGTTCGCGCGCCCCGGCTCGACCTCCTGCGACTCCACCCTGTAGCCGAGCCCCTCCAGATGAGAGACGAGGAAACGCCCGACCTCCGCCTCCTCGCCCGAGACGGAAGGGATGTCAATCAGCGTCCTTGTCAGCTCGAAGAGGGTCATAAAGCAGTAGACAGTAGACAGTAGACAGTAGGAAAGCAGTCGTTAGTGAATCGTCCGGGTGTCAGAGTCAGCACTGGTAAGGCGGAGCCCTACTGTCTACTGTCTACTGTCTACTGTCTACTGTCTACTGTCTACTTCCCGCCCCGATGTCCGCGAGCAGCTCCGAGGTGGCGCACTCGAAGAAGGCGGCGTGGAGGCGGCGGACGGCCTCCTCGGCGTGCCGCTCTTCGACGACGAAGGTCAGGTTGATGTTCGACGCGCCCTGCGAGATGAGCAGCACGTTGATGTCCTTGATGGTCGAGAAGACGCGGCCGGCGATGCCGGGCGTCGCGCGCAGACCCTCGCCGACGATGCAGACGACGGCGCGCCCGCTCTCGACCTTGACCGCCGCGATGTGCTTCAGGTCTTCGGTGATGGCCTCGATGGCGGCCGCGTCTTCGAGCGAGAGCGAGACCGACACCTCGGAGGTGGTGACGAGGTCGACCTCCGTGCGGTGGCGCTCGAAGACCTCGAAGATGGCGCGCAGGAAGCCGTAGGCGCCGAGCATGCGCGCCGAGGTGACGTGGACGATGGAGACGCCCCGCTTGTGCGCGATGGCCTTGACGGTGCGCGGCGTCATCTCGGCGTCGAAGAAGACGGTGGTGCCCGCCGCGCGCGGCCTCCGCGAGTTGCAGATGCGCACGGGGACGTGGCGGACGACGGCCGGCAGGATGGTCTTCGGGTGCAGCACCTTCGCGCCGAAGTAGGCCAGCTCGGCCGCCTCGGCGTAGGAGAGGCGCGGGATGGTGCGCGCCTCGCGGACGACGCGCGGGTCGGCCGTGAGCACCCCCGACACGTCCGTCCATATCTGAATCTCCTTCGAGCGCAGCGCAGCGCCGACGAGGCCGGCCGTGTAGTCCGAGCCGCCGCGCCCGAGCGTCGTCGTCTCGCCCGTGGCGGCCGAGGAGGCGATGAAGCCGCCCATGACCGGCGTCACGCCCCCGGCGACGAGCGGCCCCAACTGCTCGCGCGTGTGCCGCTCGGTCTCCTCCTTGAGCGGGGTCGCGCGGCCGTGCTCGTCGTCCGTGACGACGCACTTGCGCGCGTCGACGTGCCCGGCCCTCACGCCGCGCGCGTTGAGCACGTAGACGAGCAGCCACGAGGAGAGCTGCTCGCCGAAGGAGACGACGAGGTCTTGCAGCACGGTCAGCGGGCGCGCGCCCCGGGCCGCGTCCGCGAAGGCCAGCTCGACGTGGCCGCGCGCGTGCGAGAGGACGTTGTTGAGGTGGTAGAGGGCCTCGTTCGGGTCGGAGCCCTCGCCCGTCGCGTAGTCCTTTCCGGCGTCGGCGAAAACCGCGCGCAGCACCTCGGCGTGGCGTGCGAAGTGCTCTTCGAGGGGGGCGAGCGCGGCCGCGCCCTCGCCCGCGGCCGCGCGCCCGAAGGCGGCGAGCAGCGCGTCTGTGAAGCGGCTCATCGCCGAGACGACGACCACGACGGGGCCGCGCGCCCGCTCGGCGCGCACCAGCGCCGCCACGCGCTCGAAGGCGCGCGCGTCCTCGACGGACGTGCCGCCGAACTTCATCACCGTGGTCTGGGTCGTCGTCACTCTTAAAACGACATACGGCGGGGCGTATGCGGTATCGCCCTGCGCGTGTCCGCCGTCTCGACAGCCGAATTGTTGGGGCAGCCGAAGAATACAAAGGCGATTCGTAAAAGGCAAACGTTACCGCCCGCGGCGCCGCCGGCTGTTGCCCTATGCTTCTAATAAAATGGCGAAGAGAAAAGTCGAGGGGCGTCCGGGGCGGCTCGTCGTCGGGGGCGCGGAGGAGAGGGACGTGGGGAGCGGCATCCCGCGCGAGTTCGTGCGGCTGGAGGGCGGCGCGGGGGTGGGCTCGTCATCGCGTGGACGAGCGCGGGCTCGGCGATGACGCACGCGCTCCCGGCGGGCTACCGCTTCGACTTGCAGAACCGGGACGCCGCTCGTCTACTGAGCCGTCGCGCGCGTGGAGGTCTGCCGGCGGCGGCCCGCGCCGCGCCCGCCGCGCGCCGTTAACGCGCGTGGCCGCCCCGTTCCGCGCGGTCGGCCGGGGGCTGCGGCGGCGGCACGTGGCTCGCGGGACGCCTTTTCAACCAGCCCCGCCGGGCCGGCGGTTTACTACGGGCGGCGCCGTCGAATCTGTTCAGCAGCTCTTCGAGCATGGGGAACTCGTAGAACCGGGCGTAGTCCCGGATCAACTTCGCGTGCTCGGGTTTGAGCTTCGGCTCCTTGCCCTCGACGCCGCCTTTGCCGAGGAGCGTGTTGAACCAGTAGCCGAGGTAGAGTTGAACCGACTCCTGCGTCACGAGCTGCGACCTGATGTAGTGCTCGAACCTCTCCAGCCGGCTCAGGAACACGTCGAAGCACTCCCTGATTCTCATCTCCTCGTCTGTGAGCAGGTCGGTCTTGGCGGGGTCGAGCGCCTTCTCGATGTCGCCGACGTAGACCTTCCTCATCTCCGGCTTCTCGGCGCTGAGCGAGAGGTCTATCATGCGGCCCTGCGGGTAGAACATGAGCAGCTCGATCATCTTCTTCGCGTTGTCAACGCTGACCCTGCGCCCGAAGTCGTTGACCATGTCGGAGAGGAACTCCTCGCGCTTCCACGTCTGCCCGATCTGGAACTGGATGAGGCCGATCACGAAGACGCCGGCGGCGGCCAGCACGCCCAGCTTCGCCAGCAGCTCCAGCACCCCCGCGACGTTCTCGAACTGCTTCGTGTAGGCCGGCTCGGTGCCGGTGATGCTCTGCACCTGCTCCCACGTGTAAGCCTGCTCCTCCGACCCGTCGTCCGGCTGCACGACGATGTACCGCTCCTTCTTCGTGACCTGGCCGGTCACCGACTCCGGCTTGACCCCCTGCTTGAAGGTGACCTTGACGGACTTCCGCGGCAGCAGGTAAAGAGTCAGGTCGGCGACGAGCAGGCCGATGACGATGACGACGAGCAGGGCGAGTATTTGCTTGCGGATCATTGGACGGCTTCCTCCGGACGGCGGCCCGCGCGCGGCCCCGGGCCGGCGCCGGCGTGACGGGCGTTTCCTCTGGAAGGTTGCGTGAGACGGGGCGCGCGGGCGCGGCTTCGGCGCGAGCCGGAGGCCGCCGCTCGCGCCGCCGCGGCCCGGGCCGGCGGCAACTCTACCCCCGCGCCCCGGGGCTGTCAAGGATGTGTGTCGGGCGCCTCGCCGGGCAGTTCGGCGTGTACATCGGGTCGCCGTCGGCGGCGGCGACATCAGGGAGGGCGGCGCGCCGCACGCGCGCCG
>DASVWB010000394.1:0-4812 GCA_036389815.1 Pyrinomonadaceae bacterium
GCTTCTGCTGGTTGACGAAGGTCGTCACCTCGTCGTCGGTCGGGACGGTCTTCTCCTTCTGGGCGCGCGCGTAGAGCACCTCGCGCTCGATCAGCTTGTCGAGCACCTGGAGGCGCGCGGCCGCCTGCTGGAGCGTGGGCAACTGCTGCCCCTGCGCCTGCTGGTTGACGATGCGGTCGACGTCGGCGAGCGTGATGTCCTTGCCGTTGACGGTGGCGGCCACGTCGCCCTTGCTGCCGGCCTTGCCGCCGCCGCACGACTGCTGGCAGGCGGCCAGGCAGACGGCGACGGCCGTGACGAGGGCGAGGGTTGCGATCTGTCTGAAGACTCTGGGCACTTTGGCTCTCTGCTCCTTAACTTGACTCTCGAAATGATGGCCGCGGGGCCGTCCGACCCAACTTGACGCTCGGCGGAGCCGTTTGCTATAAATTTTCGTTTCCGACGTGCGCCGCCGACGCGACTGTGTGACACGGGACGGGTTCGGCGCACGCCTTTTTAACGTCCGGAGGTTTTCAAAGACAATGGCCAAACGATGCGAAGTCTGCGGCAAGGGCCCGCAGTTCGGCAACAACGTCTCGCACGCGAACAACCGCACGCGCCGCCGCTTCGACCCTAACCTTCAGTCCATCCGCGTCCAGCGCCCGCAGGGCGGCAACCAGCGGATGAAGGTCTGCACGTCCTGCATCAAGGCGGGCAAGGTCGCGAAGGCGGCCTGAGTCGAAGGCCCAACTTTTCAAAAAAGGCGGCGGGCGCTCGCGCAATGTTCGGCGGGCGCCCCCGCTTTTCGTTTGCCCGGCGAGCGGGCGGCCGCTACTCGCCGCCCGCGAGCGCGACCACGTCTATCTCGACGCGCGCGTCGCGCGGCAGGCGCGCCGCCTGCACGGTCGAGCGCGCCGGCGGCTCCTCCGCGAAGAAGGTGCCGTAGACCTCGTTCATCGCCGCGAAGTCGTTCATGTCGGCCAGGAACACCGTCGTCTTCACGACGCGGCCGAGCGAAGAGCCGGCGGCCTCCAGCACTTCCGAAAGGTTGCTGAGCACCTGCGCGGTCTGCTCGCGCACGCCGCCCTCGACGAACTGCCCCGTCGCCGGGTCGATGGGAATCTGGCCCGACGTGAAGACGAAGCCCCCGGCCACGACCGCCTGCGAGTAGGGCCCGATGGCCCCCGGCGCGCCCTCGGTTTTGACGATGCGTCTCTCTGTCACGAAAGCCCCTTTTTATAAGCCCGCGAACAAATTGCAGATTCTAACAGACGCCTTCCCCGGACGGCAAACGTGGAAGCTGGCGGCACTCGGCGGCCGGCTTTCGGCTTTCGCCCCCGGCGGAGACTCCGCCCCCTCCGGGTCTCCGGACGGGGCGCGGCGAGGTGTTTTGAGTTGCATTGGAATTGATGACGATTCCCCCGCGGGGGGATGCACGGGCGCCGCACGGGCGCGGCGGTTTTAAGCCGAGAGCCGGCCGCCGAGCGCCGAGAGCTCCCCCCTCACACCGCGCCGTGGATGCGCTCGACGTCGAGGACGCCGGGCACCTTGCGGATGGAGGACATGACCTTGTCGAGGTGCTTGAGGTCGAAGACCTCGACCGTGACCTCGATGCGGCCGCGGTCGTCGGGCGCGACCGAGGCGTTCGAGGCGCGGATGTTCGTCTTGATGTCCTTGATGGCGTTCGTCACGTCGGCGATCATGCCCGTCCGGTTCTCGGTGACGGCCAGGAGCTTCACGGCGTAGGCGGCCTCGCCCGCGCCCGCGTCCGCCCACTCGACCTCGACGACGCGCTCCGGGTTGACCATCAACTGCTGGACGTTCGTGCAGCGCCTGGCGTGCACGGCCACGCCCTTGCCGCGCGTGATGTAGCCGACGATCTCCTCGCCGCGGACCGGGTTGCAGCAGCGGGCGCGCGTCACCAGCAGGTCGTCCACGCCGCGCACGACGATGGAGTCCTCGCCCAGCCGGATGAACTTCTTGACGGCCTGCACGCCGGCCGTGAGCCGCCCCCGCAGCGGCGACTCCTTCTTCTGCTCCAGCTCGGCGAACTTCTCCGGGCCGACGTACTTGGCGATGACGTTGCGCGGGACGGTCTTCCCGTAGCCGACGGCCGCCAGCAGGTCGTCCACGCGCCCGTAGCCGTACTCGTTGGCGATGCGCTTCAGGGTGCCGTCCGAGTCGGCCAGCACCTTCCGGGCCGAGAGGTTGAAGCGCGCGGCCTCCTTCTCGAAGAGCTTGCGCCCGAGCTCGATTGATTCGGCGCGCTGCTGCTCGGCGACGGCGTGGCGGACGCGGTTGCGCGCGCGCGAGGTCTTGACGAAGTTGAGCCAGTCGCGCGAGGGCTTGGCGTTCGGGCTGGTGAGAATCTCCACCACGTCGCCGTTCTGGATGGCGGTGCGCAGCGGCACCATCCGCCCGTTGATGCGCGAGCCCGTGCAGGTGTTCCCGACCTCGGTGTGGATCATGTAGGCGAAGTCGACGGGCGTCGCCCCGCGCGGGAGCTGGATGATCTTGCCCATCGGCGTGAAGGCGTAGACGTCCTTCGGGTAGAGGTCGAGCTTGAGGGATTCGAGGAAGTCGCGCGAGTCCTTGACCTCCTGCGACCACTCGACGAGCGAGCGCAGCCACTGGAACGCCTCGTCGTCGTCGTGCGCGCCGCGCCGCCCCTCCTTGTACTTCCAGTGCGCGGCGACGCCCTCCTCGGCGACGCGGTGCATCTCCCCGGTGCGGATCTGAATCTCGAAGGGCTGCCCCTTGGTGCCGATGACCGAGGTGTGGAGCGACTGGTAGAGGTTGTCGCGCGGCGTGGCGATCCAGTCCTTGAAGCGGCCCGGGATGGGCTGCCAGAGGGTGTGGACGACGCCGAGAGCGCCGTAGCAGTGGCGCGTCTCGTCGGGCGTGATGATGCGCGCGGCGATGAGGTCGTAGACCTGGTCGAGCCCGATCTTCTGCCGGCGGAGCTTCTTGAAGATGGAGTAGAGGCGCTTGACCCGCCCATCGACCGAGACGTAGGGGACGCCGGCCTCGCGCATCTTCTCCTCGATGCGCTCGGTCACGCTCTTGAGGAACGCCTCGTGCTCGGGGCGGCGGCGCTCCAACTGCTCGGCCAGCTCGCGGTACTCCTCCGGGTGGAGGTGCTTGAAGGCGAGGTCTTCCAGCTCGCCGCGCAGGCGCCCCATGCCGAGGCGGTGCGCGATGGGGGCGAAGATGTCGAGCGTCTCCTGCGCGATGCGGCGCCGCTTCTCCGGCTTGAGGTGCTGGAGCGTGCGCATGTTGTGGAGGCGGTCGGCCAGCTTGACGAGGACGACGCGCACGTCGTCCACCATCGCCAGGAGCATCTTGCGGACGTTCTCGGCCTGCTGCTCCTCGCGCGACTGGTTGCTGATGTGCGCGATCTTCGTGAGGCCGTCCACGAGGTGCGCGATCTCTTCGCCGAACGAGTCGCGGATGACCTCGGGCTCGACGAGCGTGTCCTCGACCACGTCGTGCAGCAGCCCCGTGGCGACCGAGACCTCGTCGAGCCGCATGTCGGCGAGGATGTTGGCGACCTCCAGCGGGTGAACGAGGTAGGGCTCGCCCGAGGCGCGCGTCTGCCCCTTGTGGTGCAGCGCGGAGAAGAAGTAGGCGCGCCGCAGCACGTCCAGGTCCGCCTGCGGGTGGTTGCGCCCGACCTTCTCGACTATCTCCTCGATGCGAATCATAGGCGTTTTCGATTTTAGATTTTAGATTTGCGATTTGCCAGCGGAGATGTACCGGGCGGGGGCCGGCGCGGCCGAAAATCAAAAATCTTCAATCAAAAAGTTCGGGTGACGCCCGACTTCACGTCGGCCGTCACCCGGAGGAGGAAGGTGTTGGTTCTCGGCGGGGGCGCGCGGCGCTTAGCTGGCCGGGGGCGTCGGCTTGGCGGCCGCCTCGGCCTCCTTGCGCTTGGCCGCCGCCTCGCTCAGGCGCTTCTGCATTTCGAGCGCGGCCTCGTACTGCTTGTCGAGGTCGCCCTTGCCCGCCGCGTCGCCCGCCATCTCGGCGAGCTTCGACTTCTCGCGCAGGAGGTTGGCCTTGTACGACCAGGCGTTCGGGTTCTCGGGGTCGAGCGAGGTGGCCTGCTCGGCCAGGCGCAGCCCCTCGTTGACGCACTGCTGCGCCTTGTCGAAGTCGGCCTGGTTGGCCGGCTTCTTGTAGTGGATGAGAATCTTGTCGGGCCTGTTCTCGGTGGTCTTGTTCTCCTTCTGCTCGGTGAGGTCGTAGGAGCACTGCCACTGCTTGCTCGCGAGGATGGTCGACGCCTCGGAGCGCGCCTTGGGGTTGGGGCCGCCGGTGGCGCGCTCCGTCAGGAGCTGGTTGACCTTCTCGTCCTGCTTCATCTGCCCGTACAGGAAGACGACGGCCTTGTAGGCGTCCTCGTTGCCCGGGTTGTTCTTGAGAATGTCCTGGTAGGCGGCCACGGCCCTCTCGCCGACGGCGATGTTCTCGGGCGTCTGGACGCCGGGCTTGTACTGCTGCTGGACGGCGCGCGCGATGAACAGCGGGGCGTTCTTCTGCGAGGGGTCGAGTTCGTAGGCCGTGCGGAACTTCTCCTCGGCGTCGGCGAAGCGCCCGTCGCGGTATGCGCGCGCGCCCTCGTTGAGGGCGTTCTTGGCGCGCACGCGGTTGACGAGCGTGCACCCGCCCGTGGCCGAGGCGAGCGCGACGAGCAAGACCGCGATGCTTGTTCGAGAGAGTTTCATTGGATGGTTGCTCCGGGCAATGGTTCGGAAGCTCGATTGCTGTGAAGGGGGCCGCGCGCGGGCCGCGCGCCGCGGCGCCCCGCTTCGCGCCGGCCCGCGCGGGGGC
>DASVWB010000395.1:0-5635 GCA_036389815.1 Pyrinomonadaceae bacterium
GGCCCCGCCCGCCTCCCGCCTCTCGGCCTTTCGGAGTCCTTCGCGGTTAAATCATCCCGGCTTCGTGCCGGCTCAAAGCCCCTCGAACTCGGTGGCGCGGACGACCATCTTCTCCTGACGGAAGCGCCTCTCCAACTCCTCGCGATACTCGCGCCACCACGCGCGGTTCAGCTCCTCCGTCATCACCTCGAAGACGACGACGCGGTCGCGGCTCTCCGCGCCGCCCTCGCGCCAGACGCCCTCGGCGGGCGAGCGGCGGAAGGCCGTCACGCCGCCGAAGCGCGCGGCCAGCTCGTCGCTCACGCGGTCGAACGCGTCGGCGCCGAACGCGCGACCCTCGTTGTCGTAGAGCGGCAGCAGTATCTGGACGAGAAACAAGCCCCGCCCCTCTTCAGGCCGACACGTCGGCGCGGCGCACGTCTCCGCCGCCGCCCGCGCCCGCGTACTTCGCCGGCTCCGCGTCGAACTTGTTCCTGCACTCCGCGCTGCAAAAGTGGTACGTGCGCCCGCCGTACACGGACTGCTCGCCCACGTCCTCCGGGTTCAGCCCCATCCCGCAGACGGGGTCGGTCGTGACTTCCATCTCGTGCGCCTCCCTGTGATGAATTGAAAACAGTAGACAGTAGACAGTAGACAGTAGACAGTAGAAAAACCGCCGTTAGTTAATGAACCATCCGCGTCGCAGCGGCAGCGACCGCAGCGCGGAGCGCTACTGTCTACTGTCTACTGTCTACTGTCTACTTCCCTTCACTTCTTCGGCCTCACGGTGACGAAGATCGAGTTGTCGCCGCGCGTGACGAGCAGGAGCAGGGGGCGGTCGCCCGCGCCCTCGATGGCGGCGCGCAGGTCTTCGACCGTCCTGACGGGGCGGCGGTTCGCCTGCTCGACGAGGTCGCCCTGCTGTATCCCGGCCTCGCCGGCCGGCCCCGCGGGGTCGACGCCCGTGACGACGATCCCCTCCTTGTCCCGGGGGAGCTGGAAGCGCCCGGCCGTCTCGGGCGTGAGCGGCGCGACGGTGATGCCGAGCCTGCCGCCCTCGCTCTGCTCGCCCTCCGCGCCGCCTTCGCCCCCGCCGCCGCCGCCCGCGCGGTCGGCCGAGGCGCTCAGCTCGCCGAGCGTGACCTTGACCTGCTGCTCGCGGCCGTCGCGCAGCAGGTCGAGCGTGACTTCGGTGCCGGGCTGCGTCGCGGCGACGAGGTTGCGCAGCTCGTTCGCGTCGTTGACGGGCGTGCCGTTGAGCGCCGTGACGATGTCGCCGCGCTGGAGGCCGGCGCGCTCGCCCGCGCTCCCCTTCTGCACCGAGTTGACGAGGACGCCCTTCGTCTCCTTCATGCCGAGGCTCTGCGCGATGTCGTCGGTCACGCCCTGCACGAAGACGCCGAGCTGGCCGCGCCGCACGCGCCCCTTCGAGATGAGCTGCTCGGTGACGCCGCGCGTCATGTTCGAAGGGATGGCGAAGCCGATGCCGATGTTGCCGCCCGTCGGCGAGAAGATTTGCGAGTTGATGCCGACCAGCTCGCCCGAGGTGTTGACGAGCGCGCCGCCCGAGTTGCCCTGGTTGATGGGCGCGTCCGTCTGGAGGAAGTCCTCGAAGCTGCCGTCGGAGAGCCCCGTCCGCCGCCCCTTCGCGGAGATGATGCCGGCCGTCACGGTCTGGCCGACGCCGAGCGGGTTGCCGACGGCGAGCACCACGTCGCCCACGCGCACGCGGTCGGAGTCGCCGAGCGTGAGCGTCGGCAAGTCTTTCGCCTCGACCTTGAGGACGGCGAGGTCGGAGGGCGCGTCCGTGCCGACGAGCTTGGCGGCGAAGCTGCGGCGGTCTGTGAACTCGACCGTGATCTGCTCGGCCCCGTCCACGACGTGGTGGTTGGTGACGATGTAGCCGTCGGGGCTGATGACGACGCCCGAGCCGAGCGCGCGCTGCGGGACGGCGCGCGGCTCCTCCTGCTGCTGCTGCTGCCGCTGCTGCGGCCCGCCGCCCCGGCCGAAGAAGTCGCGCAGGGTCTCCTCGTCGAGGAACGGGTGCTGGCGCGGCAGGCGCGTCAGGCGCACCGCGCGGATGGTGACGACGGCCGGCGCGACGCGCGCCACCACGTCGGCGTAGGAGTTAAGCGCCGCGGCGGGCGCGCCGCCCGCCGGCTGCTCGGCCGGGCGCGGCAGCGTGAAACTCTTCTCCTCGCCCCGGCGGCACCCCGCGAGCGGCAGGGCGAAGGCGAGCACGACGATGACGGACGCGACGAATGATCTCCTCATATGACGACCTCCCGGAAGAGTGTGTGCGCACGGCGGCGCGCACGTTCTACGGATTATTAACTGACAGAGTTTCTGCTGCCCGATATTTAACAGCTACAAGGCCGCCGACGCAAAAGCGCGTGTCCTTCGGTCGGCGCGAAGGTCGTCTCCCCCCGGCCGCGCGGGGGCGCGCCGCCGCGCGCACGCGCCGCCTCTTCAGCGCCGTCGCCAGACCGAGCCGTCCGCGTACTCGATGCTCTCGACGACGGCCTGCCCACCCGTCCTCAGGACGACGGCCCCGGCCGAGATGAAGTCGCGCGACAGCGTCCGCGTCTCGCCGGGCTTGATGTCGCGCGTGACTTTGAAGAGCATCGAGTCCGGCGGCCGCCGCCCGCGCGCGTAGTCCAGCGGGTGACTCCACGTGACGGCGCGGATAGCCCTGGGGCCGTCGTTCCTCAAGACGACGGAGGCGCGGTACTTCTTACCCACGCCCCTGTCGCCCGCCTCGCCCAACCTGTCGAACGCGGAGGTTGGCTCGCGCTGGCCGGACGGGGCGCGGGCCGTCGCCGCGCTCGCCGCGGCGCGACGCTGGCGTGCGTCGGCCGCGTAATCCGCGACGACCCGCAGCCGCGTCTCAAGGACGGAGGCCGCCGGCGGTTCCTGCCGGACGGCCCCCGCCTGCGCCGTCGTCAAGATTAAAGACGTCAGAACCGAGATCAGGTGCCCCATGCTGTACCCGCTCCTTTCGGTCGAAAGAGCCCGACGCCCGGCGCCCGCGGCCCGCGGCGGCTACGGCCTTTCGACCAGCTCGAACTCCCAGACGATTAAAGCCGAGTCTTCCGTCAAAGGCGGTAGTCCCTTCTCCTTCAGCACCCCGGAGAACCACTTCGCGTGTTCGCGTTTGAACTTCTCCACGTCTTCGCCGTCGCCTTCGCCGCGCACGAGCCGCGGGTCGGGGTCGCCGAAGGGCGTCTCGTAGACGGCCGTGACGCGGACGTTGCAGCGGGGATGACCCCGGCCGTCGATGACGGTTTCGAGCCAGCCGGGCCGCGCGGAGAGGTCGGCGAGTTCCTGCGCGGTGCATAAAGATTTTAAGTCGCAGGTGGCCGTCTTGACGCCGTCGAGAATCTGCCGGATGAGTCTCTCGCCCAGGCCGCCGTCGTCTTCGCCGCCGAACCTCATCTTCCGCTCGTGGATTCGCACGTCACCTCCCCTGCCCGGACACGTCCGGCTCGGCGCGCGCCGTTGTTATGGTGCGCCCGGCTACTGCCTATCTTCCGGCGGAAGTGTTGAGCCTTCCGCAAGGGGCGCCAGCCTCGTCTCCACCACGTAGTGACGGTCTTCCTCCGGATTGTCAGGGTTCCAGTAGCGCCAGTAGTTACTGTAATTCAGTACGCGCGCGTGCTTGAAACGCACCTCCAGCAGCTTCGGCTCGCGCCAGACTATCTGTAAATCTTCGAAGTGGTCGCCGGAGAAGACCGCATGCTTGAAGGAGGTAGCATCCTTGTCAAACTTCATCCCCCTGGGCACGACGTATAAATCGTAAACGAACCCGGTCGTCGCGCCCCCGCTCCCCCTAACCCAGACGGCATCGACGACCCCGTCGGGGGACGTGAACCTGCCGACCTCTTCGTACGCCCACTCGAAAGCCCGGCACGCCGGGGCGAACGCCAGAAGGAGGGAAAGAGAGGCGACGACCATTTTTCGAGACCGATTCACGGCTCACATTATAAGCGGCCCGACGCATAGTAAACACCCCGTCGGCCGCCGGTAGAGGGACAGTTTCGGCGCGTCGGTTTTCAGCCGGTGGGCGCGCCCGCGAAGGGCCGCGGCGTGACGCGCGCGGCGGCGGCTGGCGGGAGGTAGTTTTGATAAACGACGCGGCTTCGGGTAGAGTCGGCCGACCGATGGGCGAGGCGGATTTGAAGCATGGCGCGGGCGACGCGCGGAAGCTCGCGTGGGCGGGCGCGCTGTCGGCCGCGGTGTACGCGGCGACGTTCCTGTTCTACGTGCGCGGGTTCCAGGGCTATTCGCGGGCGGCGCGCGAGGTCTTCATCTGGCTGGCGGTGTTGCCGCTGCTCTACCTGTTCCGGCGCGGCTACCGGGTAGTCGCCGCGCCGGGCGGCGAGCGCCACGTCAAAACGGTCGTCCGCTTCGCCGCCCTCTTCTGCCTGGCCTGCGCCCTCGTCTACCCCTTCCACTCGACCGACGTTTTCGGCTACATCAACCGCGGCTGGCAGCAGGTTCACTACCACATGAACCCGTACGTCTACACGGTCGCGGAGGTGCCCGGCTGGCGCGCCGACCCGATGATCTGGGAGCACTGGATTTACAACCCGAACCCGTACGGCTTCCTCTTCTCGCTCGTGGCGCGCGCGCTCTGCCGGGTGGGCGGCGGCAACTGGTGGGCGACGCTTTTGCTCTTCAAGGCGCTGAACGCGGCCGCCTACGCGCTGACGGGGTGGCTCGTCTGGTCGGGCGCGCGGCACCTCGGGCACGCGCGGCCGGCGCTGGCACTCTACTCGTTCCTCTGGAACCCCCTTGTGCTCCTGCACCACATCGCGAACGGGCACAACGACGTGCTCATCGGGTGCGCGCTGGCCGCGGCCGCGTACCTCGTCGTGCGCGGGCGCGACGTGTGGGTGCTGCCGGCGCTCGCGGCGGCCACGATGCTGAAGTACGCGCCGGCGCTGGTCGTCCCGGCGGCCGTCCTCTACGTCTTCAAGAGGAAGGGCTGGAAGGTGACGGCGCTGGGTTGCGCGCTCGCGCTCGTCGTCGTCGCGGCGGCGTGCGCGCCCTACGTCGCCGACTGGCGGCAGTTCCGGCTCGAAGACATCCGCGACAACGCGACGCTCATAGACAACTCGCTCCACTCCTTCCTCATACACCTGTTCGAGAACGCCGCGCGCCTCGCCCCCGCGCTCGCGCGGTTCCACGACGGCGCCGACTGGGGCATCCGTTCGGCGCTGCGCGTCGGCTTCCTCGTCTTCCTCGGCGTAGTCTACTGGAGGTTCTGGCGGGGGACTTCGCGCGAGAGGCTGCTGGAGCTGACGGCGGTCGTGCTGCTGGTGCTGATGTGCGTCGTCACCTCGAAGTTCAACGCGTGGTACATGGCGATGGTGCTGCCGCCGGCGCTCTTCCTCCCCGAACGGCACTGGGCGCGGCGCTCGGCGCTGCTCATCACCTGCGCGCAGACGCTCTCGCTCACCTTCTTCAAGCAGGCTTACATGCTCAACTACTTCGCAATGATCCTCGTCCCCGCCCTCGTCGTCTTCCGCCAGGTGAGGCGGGAGCGCGCCGCTTCAGTCCCGGCCGAGCCGCAAGCCGGCCCGTCGAGCTGAAAACTATTAACCACGGAGGCGCGGCTTCAGGAATTTCAAATCTCAAATTTGAGATTTGAAAT